>NZ_JAWOVY010000004.1:0-325986 GCF_033340155.1 Vibrio sp. 1562 | reverse complement strand
CTGAAACTCAGTATATTGTTTAATAATTATTCAATTTCGGACGACTTGGTTTTCTGTCCGAATTACGCAACAAAGCCAACCAAAAGAGAAAGATCCTAAAGAAGATTATCGAACAGTATTGAAGAAGATAAAGAAGATTGTGGATGAAGAACTGAGAAAATAATAATAAGGATAAATAAAAATGATTGTCCCAACGTATCTAATGGACTCCACCAACGGCAGACTATACGCCGATGCATTCTCAGAACTCACCCCAACTTGGAATGCTAACGTGAGTAAATATCCAATTTCAGATAAGAGCACTATCTCAAATCATGTTATTAAACAGAACCCTATCCTGAGTTTAACCTTCTATGTGGGACGTCACCCACTTAAACAATACGATGGTTTAGTCGGATACGAAGATTTAAACCAGCGCCCTTCTAGGACTAATGACGTTCTACTCGGATGGTATAACAACTCAACAAAACTCACTATCGTGAATGAGCTGTACAATTTCTCAAATTATGTGATTACAAGCTACTCTCCCCAGCAAGTTTCGAGCACTGATAGTTATAAATATTCGCTCACCCTTGAGCATATCAGAAACGTCAGCTACTCCCGAGGAACACTGATTCAAGCAATGGATGATAGTAAGAAATTGGATGCTCAGTCTAAAACTAATCAGAGTGATTCAGATTCAAAGTCACAGAACGACACACAGAAATCGATGAGACAACAAGTGTGGGAGTTCTATAACGGCAATGGGATCGTAGATCTACAAAACCCACCTTCCAAACCATAACAACAATTAGAAAGGTTTTAATATGGCTAGAACACTCCATAAATTTGTAAATACCGTGGGCTGGCGTTTAGATAGACAGTCGTGGAACAGCGTCTTAAAGCAAAGTAAACAATTAGCTAAACAACTAGAAAGAGCAAACCCACAAACGATTTTAAACCCTGACGGAACAAGCGGTACTACATCAAACAGGCGTAGACGACAGCCTGAACATGATGCACACGCTAGGCAGTACAGAAAGCTCAATGCTGAACAAAAGAAATTTGAGCAAACCCAGCGTACTGTTTTAAAAAGGTTTGTACTCAGTAATGCAGCTATCCGTGATCTAGATGTATCTGAAAAGAAAGTACTCCTCACCAAGCTCAAACAAGCGAAGACAGTAGAAGAACTACTACACCTTGAGAAAAAGCTTAAATCTCAGATTACAGATCGCAACCGCCGTGAACGCACTCGAACTCGTGAACTTCAAAAGCAACAAGGCATTTCTAAGAATTTAGCCGCTAACCTTGCTGGTGTTTATGCTGTAGCAGCTAGTAGTCATGCAGTGGTTCAAACAGGACTCACATTCGAATCACTAGAGCGTTCAATGTTAGTTACCAGTGGCTCGGCAGAGAAAGCAGCAGATAACTTTGCATTTGTGCGTCAAACAGCTTTAGAACTAGGTCAGGATATTAATACTCTGACACGTGCTTACGTGAACTTTCAAGCAGCAGCAGGTAACAAGATGTCAGAGAAGGACTTGAGAGGTCTATTCAAAGGTCTGGCAGAATATAACACTGCACTTGGTGTCACTCAGGAAGCACAACAACGTTCGATCATCGCTATCCAACAAATTGCAGGAAAAGGTACGCTGTACGCTGAAGAGATCTATGGGCAGTTGTCTGAAAGTAGCGCTGGATCGGTCCAACAAATGATCAATGCAGCAGTAGCACTTGGTAAGATTGATAAGAACCTTAGTGAAGTCGATAAAGAACGTGCTTTCCGTAAGTTAATGAAAGATGGGAAGCTACTTGCAAGCGAAATCCTCCCAGAATTCGGACGACAACTTTCAATCGCTGCAAACCGTAATGATCAACTAGCTTGGAGTCTACGTACTGGACTAGGTCCACAATTATCCATTGCTAAAAATAACGTGCTTGAGTTAGGTAATGAGTTTTTCAAGGGTCTAAAACCAGCTCTTATGGCAATTACAAAGAGTTTCAACCTGTTAGCAGGCGAAGGTAAAGGACTCGCTAAGGTACTTGGTAGCGGAATCGGTAGTGCGTTAAAAGCGATCTCATTTCCCTTCGTTATGTTAGGTGCCCTATTAATCGACGCTTACAACGGCTTCAAAGACCTAACAGGAGCTACTGACGAAGGAATCACCAAGTTTGCAACCTTTGGAGCTAAAGTATTAGGTTTATCATTTGGATTAACTAAGCTCATTAAAGGATTTAAGATGCTATGGAACATTGGTTCAAAAGTGGTTGGATTCTTCACTGGTGGTAGTAAAGCTGCTTCAACAATGGCTAAAGGTGTTGGTGGTATTAACACTGGTCTTCGTGGAACATTATCACTCTTCTCACGTTTGAATGTGTACCTAACCGGATTGCTTGCAGTTTGGGAAGCAAGACCGGGCGGCAGTATGAGCTTTACATCATTGTTCGGCGATTCTAAGACTGCTAAATGGTGGGACACTCCTGTACTTGAGCATCTACGTAGAACTGGCAAGGAAATAACTTCTAATCAGCAGAAAGTAGACGTTAATATTCATGTACGGAGTGATATTGACAGTTCAGGTAGCATCATCCCTGTAGTGAGAACAGAGATAGACAACGCTGAAGAGCAAAGGATGATAGGCTTTTATCAAAACCTATCAGCTTCAAATTAAGGCTTACAGTAATGACATTACCCCACCTTATTGGTGGGGTTTTTTATACTATCGAATACACAAGTTGGGGTACAAATTGGAGTACATCGACTTAAAACACTATGAAAAATACTTGACCTATATCTCATAGTTGGTAAATTATGCGCTGTTAGCAATAGGCTAACTATCTGATTATCTGAGAGTTATGTAACAACTTAGTAACAACTGAGAAACTTATATAAATCAAAGGTAATTGTTCCGATGAAGACTGCAGGAGAGTGGTTATTAATCAAATTTTAACATTTGATTAGCATAACTCGCCGAAGAATTAACTATTTCAGGTGCTACCTAGGTAGCGGGGACTGTAGTTGGAGGAACCTCTGGAGAGAACCGTTAAATCGGTCGCCGAAGGAGCAAGTCTTGCACTCACGCAAGGTGAAACTCTCAGGCAAAAGGACAGAGGAGTGGAAAGTTACAACCTAACTATTTTGCTTGGCCTTCCCGCCTACAACCAATAGCTTAGCTCTTTTAGAGATCGTTGATCTCGTCCTTTCCCTCTTCTCCTTATTAGTTGTTTTATTAAGGGGAAATCATGAACAACCTACAATCTTTACTACAAACCATCGATAATTTTGTCTGGGGTCCACCGCTGCTTATTTTGCTAGTAGGTACAGGGGTTTACTTCACTTTTAGCCTTGGCTTGATCCAGTTTAAACACCTCCCAACAGCGCTAGCGATGGTATTCAGTAAAGATAAGTCATCTAATACTCAAGGTGACGTTTCTAGCTTTGCAGCTCTTTGTACTGCGCTCTCAGCAACAATTGGTACTGGTAACATTGTTGGTGTTGCCACAGCAATCAAACTCGGTGGACCAGGCGCTCTATTCTGGATGTGGCTCGCTGCCCTTTTCGGAATGGCGACTAAATACGCCGAATGTTTGTTGGCGGTTAAGTACCGAAGAGTCGATGATAAAGGCCAAATGATTGGTGGCCCAATGTATTACTTGCAATACGGTGTTGGCTCAAAAGCTCTCGCGATCATGTTTGCAGTGTTTGCTTTGGGTGTTGCTTGTTTTGGTATCGGTACGTTTCCACAAGTAAACGCGATTCTGGATGCAAGTGAGATATCTCTTGGTGTTAACCGTGAGCTATCTGCCTTTGTACTAACTCTTTTGGTTGCTTTCGTAACTTTGGGTGGCATCAAATCCATTGCTAACGTTGCAGGAAAAGTGGTTCCTACCATGGCTGTATTTTATGTGTTGGCGTGTTTAAGCGTGATCATCATGAATGCAGACCAATTGTTCAATGCCGTTGAATTAGTGCTGGTTTCAGCCTTTACATCAACAGCAGCGACTGGTGGTTTTTTAGGTGCAAGCATCATGCTGGCAATCCAATCAGGTATCGCTCGCGGTGTGTTCTCAAATGAATCAGGTTTGGGTAGCGCGCCTATGGCAGCAGCAGCAGCGAAGACAGACTCTTGTGTTAAACAAGGCCTAATTTCAATGACGGGTACCTTTTTCGATACCATCATTATTTGTACCATGACAGGCCTTGCTCTAATCCTGACCGGTGCATGGCAAAGTGACCTAGCAGGCGCCGCGATGACGACTCATGCTTTTGCGGTGGGTTTAAATGCAGATACATTTGGCCCTATGCTCGTTTCAATCGGTTTGATGTTCTTCGCTTTTACCACCATTCTTGGTTGGAACTACTACGGTGAGCGCTGCGTTGTGTTCCTGTTCGGAACTAAAGCTGTACTTCCATACAAACTGATTTTCGTTGGCTTGGTGGCATCTGGTGCATTCCTTCACCTCGATATGATTTGGCTACTGGCTGATATCGTAAACGGTCTGATGGCAATTCCTAACCTGATTGGTTTGCTCGCACTGCGTCACGTCGTACTGGCAGAAACCAAACTGTTCTTTAGCTCAACATCGCAATCAGGTGAAGTTGAAGCAGTGAAAGCTTAATGAAACGGCAGGTTTGCGGTCATAAACTGTCAGTCACAGAGAGCAAAACACATTAGACATGGTAAAAACACAAAGCCCGCTATTATTTAGCGGGCTTTATTTATCTTCGGTTAAATGGTTAATCTCTCAACCATTGATGCTCAACGTTTTCTCCACGTTCTTCAAAAAACTTCGCATTTTTTTGCTTGAATTGATCCGCTTTCAACTCTGAGAGCGGCCAGTCTAAAAATGCTTCTGTTACAAACGAGTCGCCGACACCAACTTCAATCGATTCCAGATGTTTCCCGATGTAGCGATAAAAGTAGCCTTGCCCAAACGCATCGCACACCATAGGTACATGCCTAACAGGTTGATGATTGACAGAGACCGAAGCCCAAGTTGTCGTTTTAGGTTCACAGGTTTGCTCTTTTACAACGTCAACCTCAAATTTATTGTCCATAGTTGTCGAAACAAAAACGACAATAGCGTCATGCAAATACACACGCCTGAGCAATAACTGTTTAGTGTCTTGAGTTCGCGTTTGTTGTATTCCATTAGCAAAAGGCTCGAAGTAGCCCCAGTGCCAAGACCAGATCATGCCGCGTTGCGCAAACTGTACTTGTGGCCACGTATGCCAAGCAACAGCGGCACCTATCCCCACAATAAATACAGCGAGTAGTATCAACAATCGATAAATATTACGCATTAAACGGGTTTTTCAATTAATAACTTCACA
The DNA here is from genome assembly GCF_033340155.1 of Vibrio sp. 1562. NCBI lineage: Bacteria > Pseudomonadati > Pseudomonadota > Gammaproteobacteria > Vibrionales > Vibrionaceae > Vibrio > Vibrio sp. 1562. The sequence continues at coordinate 320,672 of NZ_JAWOVY010000004.1, read as the reverse complement.
CCAAGTGCGACTAATACTGCGCCCGTCGCGCCTTCCATCCACTTCATAAAGCTTGCATTCTTTAGTAGATTTTTAGCCGAGTTAAGCGCGCCAGCTAAACCACACTGCCAAACCATCGCAATAGCAAAGTGTACAGATGCCATCATCATTGATTGAAGCAAGGGTGAACCTTCTGGATTCACAAACTGTGGTAAGAAAGCCAAATAGAAGACCGCCGTTTTCGGGTTCAAGACGTTAGAAAGAAAGCCCTCTCTAAAAGAGCGCTTACCATTAAACACTTCGTGAATCTGCTCGGTCACGGTCAATCCATCTTTCGACGACATTAGCGCTTTTAAACTGCTCAAACCAAGCCAGATAAGATAAGCTGCGCCAATCATTTTTACGATTTGGAACAACTCTGCTGATTGCGCAAGAATCGCCGAGATACCAACCGCAGAAAAAAAAGCATGTACGAATAAGCCAAAGCAAACCCCTAGACTGGTTGTACATCCATCTTTTAGGCCCGAGCGGCTAGTGTTACGGATAACAAGTGCAGTATCTAAACCTGGCGTTAACGTTAAAATCGTAATGGCAATAATAAATGCCTCGAAATTCAAAATATCCATATTATCGTGATAATTAATTGTCAATCCTTCATCAATACCGCCAATCCACAAGATTCGCAAGCTTCTTTTTTAAGAGAGCTATACAACTGGGTGAGTTTATGGACAATGGGTTGGAGTTAATTGTTAATTATTAGTAAATTAACGCAGGTTGCTTAGTGCAACACCATATGAAGGACCCGTTATCGGGTGTTTAGGGAAAGAACAAAAGAATAAGAGTAGTCACATGAACGCATTTACAAAACTCGTTGAACATTCCAAAAAAGTGGCAAATTTTGAGCATCTATCTGCCATCATAGATTGGGATCAAGCAGCGGTCATGCCACCTGGTGGCGCTGAAGCACGCTCGAATGCCACGGCAGAGCTTGATGTACATATCCATTCTTTAATGACTCAACCGCACTTGGGAGAGCTTTTCGCTCAGGCAGAAGAAGACACGCTGTCTACAAAAGAAAAATCTATCCTAAGAGAAATGAAGCGTGGGTGGCAGCAAGCTAACTTACTACCAGAATCATTAGTTCAAGCTCAATCTCTTGCTGGCTCCAAATGTGAACATGCATGGCGTACACAACGTGGAGAAAATGACTGGGCTGGTTTTGAAAAGAACTGGGCTGAAGTAGTAAAGCTATCGCAGGAAGAAGCGCAAATTAGAGCCGAAGCAAATGGCACGACTCCTTATGATGCCATGCTCGATGTTTATGAACCTGGCACAACGTCTGCGTCGTTAGACATTCTTTTTGCTGACGTGAAAACCTGGCTTCCTACTTTGATCGATGAAGCGCTTGAAAAACAACAATCAGACAACATCTTATTGCCAACTGCACACTACCCTGCGGAAAAGCAAAAAGCGCTCGGTTTGGAAGTCATGAAGCTACTTCAATTCGATTTTGAACACGGTCGACTTGATGAGAGTACCCACCCATTTTGTGGCGGTGTACCGACAGATGTACGTATTACGACACGTTATAATGAAAACGAGTTTGTCCAATCATTGATGGGGATTGTCCACGAAACTGGCCATGCTCGATACGAGCAAGGGCTACCAAAAGATTTATCAGGAACACCCGCGGGAGAAGCTCGCTCTATGGGTATTCATGAATCACAATCACTCTTCTTTGAAATGCAAATAGGACGAAGCAGCGCGTTTATCGATCACCTCGCTCGACTGGCTTCTAACCATTTTTCTGGTAGTGAATTCGAAAAAGACAATTTAGCCAAAATTTACACTCGCGTAGAAAAAGGCTTTATTCGCGTAGATGCTGACGAACTTACATATCCTGCTCACGTTATTCTTCGATATGAAATTGAGCGAGATCTCATGAACGGCGTCATCAAACATACAGATGTACCAGAACTCTGGAACGAAAAGATGAAAGCGTACTTGGGGCTATCAACCGAAGGAAACTTCAAAAATGGCTGTATGCAAGATATCCATTGGACAGACGGAAGTTTTGGCTATTTCCCGTCCTACACGCTCGGTGCGATGTACGCTGCACAATTTATGGCAGCAATGAAACAAACCGTCGATGTAGATGCGGTTATTCGTTCTGGCGACTTAGCTCCGATATTCAATTGGCTCTCGGAAAACATCTGGAGTAAAGGGAGCTTATTCACCACTGATGAGTTGGTAAAACAAGCCACGGGTGAAACACTGAATGCTAAACACTTTCAAGCTCACCTAAAAGATCGCTACTTATAAAGCGAAAAGAATAGAAAGTAAAAGCCCAAGGTTCGTATGTTCCTTGGGCTTTTTGTAGGCTATCTATGTGTTATGCCAAGCTAGGGATGAGCCTAGGCTTGTACAAACAGTCCTCACCCTCTGGTCTAGTTTTAAACCGACGATGAAGCCACATATACTGGCTCGGACTTGCCATGATTGATGTTTCAACTATTTGATTCACGAATGCGGCGGCGCGTTGATGATCCTCTTTCGGGAAACCTTCGACGGGCGCACTAATGGTTAGGGTATAGTGTCCGTCTTTTCCTCTTACCATCGTAAAAGGCACAATGGCGCAATCTGTAGAATCAACCAACAAACTTGTACCTGTCGTAGTACAAGCATTTTTAACGGCAAATAACGGTGCAAATGTCGAGCGTCGGTTACCATAATCGTGGTCCGGTGCATACCAAACCCGCTCACCCGCTTTAAGTGATTCAAGCATGGCTTTGACGTTTTTACGATCAATCAGTGTACGATTAGAGCGAGAGCGTCCCTTATACTGAAAATAATCAAAGCACGGATTATTGTTTGGGCGATAAACACCGGTTCCAGACTTTTTAATGCCAAAAGCTCGAGCACCTAACTCTAGATTCATTGAGTGTACGGCCAACATTAATGCACCTTTGCCTGACTTCTCTAAAGCCTCTAGATGCTCCATGCCTTTTATCGTGACGTGTTTGTTTACCCGTTTATCTGACCAAAACCATGCCATTGCGGTCTCAAAAAGTGCGATGCCAGTATTGTCGATGTTGTCTTTTAGAATTGCTTCGCGTTGGCATTTTTCCATATGAGGGAAGCAAAGCTCAAGATTGCGTCTGATCGTAACTTGACGTTTTCTCATGAATCGCATAGCTAAACGACCAATGTTGCGTCCCAAAGCTAGTTGAACTTTAAAAGGAAGGAGGCTAAGTAAGTACATCACGCTAATGATAATTAACGTTCCCCAGTAACGAGGCAAAAGAAATTCGGCCTTGAAAGCAGGCTTTTTGTATTTGTTCATGTAAGTATTGTCAGATGTGCCCATCTATAAGTGATAAAAACAATGATAATGGACTGCACTTTTATCATTGATAACGCTAATAACATAAATTAAAGCGCGCGGATTCTATGGTTCTTCGACACACTACACAATAAGAACTTTGCAGAAATATGTAGGGAATGAAAAAGCAGTAAAGATGAGTCGCCACGTTAACATCTATCGGAGTGATTTATCTACTGCCCTTTCCTAAAGTTTGAAGAAACATAACTTTGTATTTTCAATGCGCTAAATAATGTCTATTTTTCAATCACATAATGCGACCGTTATGAATACAACAATAAGACGTCATATCAATACTCGCCATTAGCGATTGAATTTGTACTAAAAAGCCGCAGCAATTTCTCGCTGCGGCTTCTTATTCACTTAACAAGTAGAGTGGCGTTATTCGTGCCCTACTGTTTTGGATAATAAATTTACGATCAACACACCTGCGATGATAAACCCAATACCAACTAGGGCTGGTAAGTCTAGACGCTGTCCGTAAACAAAGTAACCAACCGTCGCAACCAAAACGATCCCAGCACCACTCCATATGGCATAAACAACCCCGACAGGCATTGTTTGCACTGTGACGGAAAGCAAGAAGAAAGCGATGCCGTAACCAATCAAAACGACTGTGCTCGGCATTACTTTCGTAAATTGCTCTGTTTTGGGAATATAAGAAGTGGCAATCACTTCACATACAATCGCTATCGACAGCGCCAACATTGGTGGCATAGAGACAAGCATTTTGAACATAAGGCATTAACGCTCAACAGAAATGTAACCGACAACATGTCCGGATAATTAGGCCGCGCATTATACCCAACTCATCTCACGATGGAATACCACTAACGATGTTTACACACCATCACTTTCGCTTACTTTTTGATGACCAGGTGAAAGGCTGACGTTTTGGTGCTGACGAGAAATTTCAAAGTAGATATGCATATCAATCGGCTCAGGTGTATTGAGTAGCATCTTACCTACTTCACGTTGGAAATGACCATAATTACCTAGCTCATCCGTTAGTTCTAGGAGCTCGTAAGAGGCTTCATCGGCAAACATTCCATACGCATACTGATAATGACTGATATCCTTGCTCTTATCATAACCCAGCTTTTGAAGAGCTTGATCAATCTCTTCCGGCGTATAAATGTCTTTATCACCAAACGAATGCAGTAGCACGCAAGGAACTTCTTGAGCGATGCTCTGAATCTTTGTCTTTCTCTTGAAAATACCGAACATAATGTCCTCCACTGACGATGTTTCCAAACATGCACATTAATGCAAAATGGTGAGCTGATTGTTTTTAGTATGGCTCATTAATTTGAGACTTCCTTACTACGAAGTCACCTTCACATATTAACGTGATCGCATAATTACCAGCAAATAGTACACACTGCGTTTCAAACCTATCTCATCAGAAACTCTGCTTTAGTCACAATTGTGTGACAACCCCGAGTACGGTTTACCATAATGTAAAGAGTAGATTGAAAAGTCGGATTTCGTATCGACATCTAAACTTAATTAAGTTAGCTTTAGAAGTATAGACGTCTAGATTGACTATGCTTAGGGAGAGAAAGTCGTGCCAATTAGAATTCCAGATCAATTACCAGCTACCGATGTATTAAGGACAGAAAACATCTTCGTGATGAGTGAAACGCGTGCAGCGAGTCAGGAAATACGTCCTTTAAGAGTGCTGATCCTTAATCTGATGCCAAAAAAAATAGAGACTGAAACTCAGTTTCTGCGTCTACTCTCAAACAGCCCACTACAGGTTAACGTCGAATTACTGCGCATTGATAACCGCCCGAGTAAAAATACGCCAACTGAACATTTAGACACGTTTTATCGCCAATTTGAAATGGTGCGAGATAAAAACTTCGATGGCATGATCATTACTGGGGCTCCATTAGGTTTGGTGCAATTTGAAGATGTCATTTATTGGGATCATCTCAAAACCATCATGGAGTGGGCAAAAGATCATGTGACATCCACTCTTTATGTTTGCTGGGCTGCGCAAGCAGGGTTAAAGCTACTCTACGATCTACCTAAAAAAACGCGTAAAGAAAAACTTTCAGGCGTGTATCATCATCAAATCCATCATCAGTTTCACCCTATCTTACGCGGATTTGATGACACGTTTTTGGCTCCTCACTCGCGTTACGCAGATTTTTCGCCTCACTTTCTAGAAGAGCATACTGACTTAGACATTTTAGCGACATCGGATGTCGCAGGTGTGTACTTGGCCACCACAAAAGACAAACGCAATGTCTTTGTCACAGGACACCCTGAGTATGATTCTCACACCTTACATAATGAATATATCCGAGATTTAAGCGAAGGTATGGAGCCCGCTATTCCTGTCAACTATTACCCAAACAACAACCCAGATAACCCACCAATTGCAAGCTGGAGAAGCCATGGACACCTCCTCTTTTTAAACTGGCTGAACTACTGTGTTTATCAGCAAACACCGTACGATCTCGATCACTTCAGTGAAGATGCTTTCACTAAAGACGATTAGCTTCAAAATAAGCAAACAAAGCACTCATCATTACCGAAATGTAATATGTGAACCAAGCCGCCATATGGCGGCTTTTTCATAACAGTTTGCAAACCTGATCGCATAGTGTTTTTTCCTCAATAGGTTTTTGCTAAGTAATTCATATCATGCAGAAAGATTCAGGGATGTAGGGATAAAGAATGAAAACAGCAAAGCTCGGTGCACTAATATTATTGTCTCAGTTTGCACTCGTGGGTTGCGTGACGGTGAAAGAAGATGGAAGCCCTGTCGTTAAAGCCGATCCTGTGGCAATGGCAGAATCACGTATCGCACTTGGCTTAGGTTATTTAGACGGCGGTAACATGATTCGCGCGCATGATAACTTACAACAAGCCTTAAACCACGCACCTCAATACTATCGCGCGCAATTATCTATGGCTCACTACTACGAAACGGTTGGTGAAGATATTAAAGCCGAACAGATGTATAAACGCTCTCTACGCCAACACACTAAAAACGGAAATGTGCTCAATAACTACGGTACTTTTCTTTGCAAGCGAGGTGACTTCGAAAAAGCCGATCAGATGTTTAATCGAGCCATTGAGCAGCCTTATTACTACCTTATTCCAGCAAGCTATGAGAATGCAGCTTTTTGTGCGCTAAAATCACAAGATAAAGACAAAGCGAGATACTACTTTACTAGAGCTATCGATCATGACCCTCATAGACCAAAATCGATTTTGCAACTCGCTAAAATAGAAATTGATAGCGGTGATTATACTGAAGCTAGAATTCGATTAATGAGATTCAATCAAATGTATGGCGTGAAGAAGCCCTCTTTGCAACTCATGATTCAACTTGAACGTGCAGCAGGCAATGAAGCTCTCGAGAAAAAGTATCAAAAACAATTGGAAAATTTTCTTAGTACAAAATAGCGATACATAAGGCGCATTAGCTCACAGCCAATACAGCGCTTGACCAAGAATCCAGTGAATTCAGACTCACGGTGATACATTCATCCTGTACATAAACGTCAAATTCGGTACTATTTGAACGGAATAAGTGACCAAGTCACATTATAAAAAGTGCGCACACAACGAAATTTGTACATCATACTGTTTTTAAGATTGATTTCGGCACATTGATAAATACTAAATATTACTGACATGCACCAGAAGGAAGTTGAAGCCGGATGAAACCTGCCTGCACTCTGTTATTACTCACTTTGCTGAGTTCACCTTTTGTTGTCAGTGCACAAGAAAATATTGAGAAAACATTCACGTTTGGCATTGTGTCCAATAAAGCCCAAAGCAAAATCAAAAAAGCGACGCCCCTTACTCAGTATGTAACTGAAAATATGTCTGAATATGGTTACGCAAAAGGGGCAGTAAAGGTATTTAAAAATTATCGTCAGCTCGCGGTTGCGCTTGAAAATGGCACCGTTCAAATTGCAACGGCGACCCCCTTTAATGCGATGACCTTAGAAAAGGAGTCTAATAGCCAAGTTCTTGCTATACGATGGAAAAAAGGCCTGCAAAAATATCATACGGTGTTCTTTACTAATAAAGAGAGTGGCATTGAGTCACTTTCTGACCTGCGCGGAAAAACGCTTGTTTTCGAAAAGCGCACGTCTACCAGCAGCTATTACCTACCTGCGATTACATTGCTGAACCACGGAGAAAAACTGCAATACCTTCCCTCTCCTGATGACAAACCGGCCAAAGACAGCATTGGTTATTTATTCCTTGATGAGCAACTCGCTCAGTCAAATGAAATCAACCTATCTGTATGGGTATATAAACAGAGAGTTGCAGCAGGAGCATTCAGTAACTTCAACTGGAACAATCCCAAAGATTTGCCAGAGAACATGAAAGACAAACTAGCGATTTTTTCTCGTTCTGTTGAAATACCCAGGGATTTGATTCTCGCTTCTCCAAGCATGAGCCTAGAGCAACAGCGTAAAATCACGTCCATACTGCTTGATATGGATACAACTCACGAAGGCTCTCTCGCACTTAAAAAGTTTCAGAACACCAAAAAATTCAGCGCGCTTACTCCAGAAATGCGAGCCTCCTTAAGTACAGTGCGCAAGTCAGTTCACTTATTACCGAAGGTGGATTGATGTTTCAAAAGCTCTCACTCGAAACCAAATACATTTGCTCGACAATGTTCGTTGTCTTGTTTGTTGTGGTGATAAATCTTGCGTTATACATGCACGGTTACGATGCGTATTCAAATAGCTTAACTCAACAAATCACGAACAACTCTCAAGAAAAAACAGAATCTTACGTTAAGCAAAAAGGGTTGGTTTATGCAGAGCTATTATCAAAACAGCTTTTTGATCCACTCTATACAGACAATATCAGTCAAGCGTATGAGCAAATTAAGGCAACATTGAGCCAGCCAGATGTCTCGAAAATACATGTTGTTGACAATGAAGGGCTAATCTTTCACGACGGCACTACTCAGCTAAGGATGTTTGCCCAACCTCATGACCGCTCTCCTTTTATTTTGAAAGCAATAGAAGAATCCAGAACTCTCGTTTCCTTTTCCAAGCATCAGTTGGAGATCGCAGCGCCGATTCAGCAATCAAACATTACTCTTGGGGCGGTATATCTTGAGCTTAACTTGATACATCTACTGGAAGAGAAAGAACAGAACATTGAACAAGTCCAAGCGATTACCTCAAACGATAAACAGAAGATGTTTAACTTGCTGCTAACGATCAGTGGGATATCCGTTCTATTCGGTAGCATCATCGCTTATGCTTTGGGGCGGTCGTTAACTAAGCCACTCAAGCAACTAAAAGATCAATTTTCAGAGTCAAATACCCAAGCGCTGCCAGTCACCGACATACAAAGCAAAGATGAAGTGGGAGAACTTATTTCGGCGTACAACAAAATGTCAAACAAAGTGAACCGATACACCAGTCGAGTTGAGTTCATGGCGTACCACGATATTCTGACTTCCCTGCCAAACCGAGAAAAGTTACTCATTGATATTCAAACGCAAATAACTGACCACAAATCCCCCTCACTCGCGGTTGTGTTTATTGACTTGGATGACTTTAAGCACATTAACGATAACTATGGACATAACATTGGGGATAAATTGCTAGGCCATCTTGCCTCAGAGCTTCAAGGCCGTTTGCCGAGTTATTTTAAGCCGATTTACCGCCTTTCTACCATCGTAAGTCGAGTAGGTGCGGATGAATTTGTACTGGCCTTTCCGTGCTCGGACAATCATGAAGCTAGAGAAAAAGCGAACGATATTCATCGCCAACTACTCTCTCCCTTTAGTTTGGAAGAGAACGATATTCAAATTACGGCAAGCCTCGGAATTGCTGTGTATCCAGAATTTGGTTCAAACGCTGAGTCTCTTTTACAGCTTTCCTCTCTTGCGGCGCAGGAATCTAAAAGACGCGGTAAAGACATTATGACGATATACGATTCCACGTTTGATGAAACGATTAAACAACGTTTATACATAGAACGAGAACTGCGTCGTTCAGTACGTGACTTGTCTCAATTCGAGCTGTGGTATCAACCACAATTTGATCTAAAAACCTATCGCCTAATTGGGGTCGAAGCATTGGTTAGGTGGAATCATCCCGAGAAAGGTTATATCAGTCCAGAATCGTTTATCCCGATCGCAGAACAAAGTGATTTAATATTGGAGCTTGGAGAACATATCATTAAGACGGCAGTTGCTCAGCGGGCAATGTGGGCAGAACATTTCGGTACTGATTTTCACATTGCACTAAACTTGTCCCCAAGACAAATCTATCGCCAAGATTTAAGTCAATTATTTTCTAAGTATTTACGACGACATGATGTCGCCCCTCAAACCATTCATGTTGAAGTGACAGAGTCACTTTTTATTGATGATACAGAGAAAGCTCAATATGTGCTTAAAAAACTACAAAGTATCGGAGTGGAAGTTTGGCTAGATGACTTTGGTACGGGGTATTCAGCCCTTGCCTACCTACAACATATGGCTTTTGACGGGCTCAAGATTGATCGTTCATTTATCGCTCAAATCCGAAAAAGCGATCAAGACGATTCATTAGTTCGCGCGATTGTATCCATGGCTCACAACCTAAGAATGAAAGTAGTAGCCGAAGGCGTAGAAACTCAAACTCAACTCACACGAATGGAGTCTCTCCACTGTGACGTCGTACAAGGTTTTTTCTTAGGTAGACCTGTACCTGCCGAGGAATTGATTGCATTTGAATACCAACGAGGGAGTGACGCTCAAATCGTCAATCACTTTGCTTAGAACGCCGTTTTGTTAACTATTGCCGCTTAGCGCGTTAGTACTCGTAATGCAATATCGGTCACACTTCCCCCACCTCATTAATATGAATTTTCTCTTAAAATCTAACATCTGAGATAAATAAACTACACTTTTCATATCAACTTCTTGGATATGGAAATGCGCGTGGTAGGAATCTTTTCTTGGAACAACCTGTCGGTAAAACAAAAGCTATTTGGGTTGGTTTTGCTGCCAATTTTATTGTTGCTTGTCCTCGCGGGTAAACATGTACAAAGCCTTTCTATCCAGGCTCAGGAACTACAAAAAGCACAGTTATTCTCTGTCTACATAGACCGCGTATCTTCGCTTTATCACCTACCGAATAACCCTGATGTAATAGATAAGCAACTAAAAACTCAGCAGATATCTCAATTGTTACGCGACACTGCAGCACCAGTATTCGGTGAAAACGCTGAGATACTAAACCAGTTGACAAGCTTTGAGGAAGCAACCCTCTCGATGCTCTCTTCGCAAAATCAAGAAGAAAAGTTAGATGCGGCAGAGTGGCGCGCTGATACGTTCAAAGAAATCCTCATGAGCTTAGACAAAGTCTATTTTAGAAATGTGAGTTATGAAACAAACACTCACCTTTCTTCTTTGATGCAACTTGAATGGTTGATGTTTTGGTCCACTGAAGAGCATAGATTAAGCGAATATTTGATTCGATCTTCAGAGGAAAATAACGAGTATGACCTCACAACACAGGCTTCTATCCAATCTTTAATCCAGAACCAACAACTATTTCTAGAGCGTTTTGTGACGCTAAATGCCAATCAACAACAAGTAGATCTGCTCATTGAGACGTTTACGGGTGAAGTCTTTATCAAAAGCCAAGAGTTTCGTGCTTATTTATTGCAACCAGCTCAACTCAAATCATTAACCCCGGATGAGATTGATGCGGGGTTATCTGCACTCAACAAACGCTTATCGTTATTACAAAGTGTTGACGACAAAATGGAACAACAGCTGAGTGATGATATATCAAAGACAATCAACACGACGACACAGCACCGCTTTACCTTTATCGCAATGATGAGCCTTTTAACGCTGTTGGTCGTAAGTTTAACGCTAAGATTGGTGCGAAAAGTTACTGGAAACTTGAATCTAGTCCTCAAATTTCTCAGTAACGAAAGCAATGAACAAAGTAACACTGAAAATTCACCTCTTGCTCAACTAATAAAGGGTAAAGACGAGCTGAGTAAGTTTGCTCGAGAGGTAAAAAAGCTTAGTGATGAGCGGATGTTGTCCAGACTAAAGCTCACACAAGCTAAAGAAGATGCAGAACAAGCAAAAGATGATGCAATTAAGGCGAGTAAAGCCAAAAGTAGCTTTTTGGCCAACATGTCCCACGAGATCCGCACGCCGCTAAATGGCGTTATTGGTATCTCTGAAGTCTTATCCGATACTTCCCTAACTGCCACACAACGCGATTACGTCGACACGATTGAAACCTCCTCCCAACTGCTTTTGAGTTTAATTAATGACGTTCTAGACTTCTCAAAAATTGAATCTGGGATGTTGCTCATTAGCCCACATTCAACTTGTGTTCGAGAGTCTATCTATGACATTGCTTCTATCATTTCACCGAAAGCAAAGGAAAAAGGCATCGATGTGCAAGTCAACATTAGCCGTAACACGCCTTACCACGTAATGTTGGATGACCATCGTATACGCCAAGTTGTCATGAACTTCATGTCTAACGCGGTAAAATTTACCGAACAAGGCAGTGTTGAGCTATCGGTCATCACCCGCGAAATAAAAAATGGTGAAGCGGTCATCGAGTTTTCCGTTAAAGATTCTGGGATTGGTATTGATGCCCAGCAGCAAAAGAAAATATTTGCTCCATTTGCCCAAGAGGATAACTCTACTACCCGACAATTTGGGGGAACTGGACTTGGGCTTGCCATTAGCACGCAATTAGTTGAGCTAATGGGTGGAGAAATTCAACTAGAATCCGCGAAAGGTAAAGGCAGTCGCTTCTTCTTTGAACTAACTGCTCCTGTTGTGACGCAAGAGTTTAACGCTTATCACGCTCTGAATCACAACGATATATGGATTGTATGCAGCAGTACTCAACTAGAACAAAAACTGCGTAACGAGTTAAGTTTTTTCAACATCAATATAACGCAGTCAGTAGATACCTTAAGTGCGTTGCCAACGTGGATTGATAACGAGCGCGTTATCGTTATTCATGTAGAAGCATCACCAAATGCAGCGGCGATGCATATCGATGAGATAGAAAGCCTTTGTAAACGAAACATTCGTGTCTGCCTCATCAAGCACCTTCATAGCCCACAATTCGACTTTAGAAACAGTATCAGCGCCTTGGTCACTCAGCCACTACTAGGGCAGCGCTTAATTAAAGCACTTGAAAGTTGTGCGGCAAATTTCTCGCACGCACAACAAGAGAGCACTTCAGCGCAACATGTTAAATCTCTGCCGAAAATTTTGGTCGTTGATGACAATACGGTCAATCAAAAAATCGCGGGGCTACACGTCACAAAAGCTGGCTTCGACTTTGATGTCGCTGTAAACGGACAAGAAGCGGTTGAGAAATTTCAACAGAATCAATACAGCCTAATTTTAATGGACTGCATGATGCCCGTAATGGATGGATTTGAAGCCACCCAAATAATTCGTCAAATAGAAGTAAAAGAAAAACGCGCTTTCAGAATTCCGATTATTGCTCTAACGGCAAGTGTGGTCGATGACGATATACAAAAATGCTTTGACGTTGGAATGGATGACTATGTGCCCAAACCGTTTAAAGCAGGGTTGCTTAAAGAGAAGTTAGATAAGGCAATTGGGTTACGTGTTTCCAACACGACGCCTGCTGAACCACACCAAGAGAACACCACCCCCGATAAAACTCATGAACTACCTGCAAGTTCTGAGCAACCAGAAGCAACGGTAACGCCTATTCGCTCCGAACGCATCTTGCTTGTCGAAGATAATAGAGTGAACCAGAAAGTGGCTTCTCTATTGCTATCTAAAGCAGGCTATCAATTCGAAGTCGCTGAAAACGGACAAATTGCAGTCGAAATGTTCCAAAAAGATGGAAAGTTTGATGTTATTTTGATGGATTGCATGATGCCCATAATGGATGGGTTTGAAGCTTCTAGGCAAATTAGAGCTTATGAAGCGAGTAAAGGATTAGCTAAGACGCCCATTATCGCATTAACAGCAAGCGTCGTAGATGATGACATTCAACGCTGCTTTGATTCAGGAATGGATGCCTACGTACCAAAGCCTGTGCGCAAAGAAAAACTGTTGTATCAAATTGAACAAGCAATGTAGGTGGATTCTATGAGTAGAAATCATTCTCGCGTTGCTTTTCCTTTGCGTTACATAAAACGCTATCTGTTTATTCTGATTGCCCTTCTTTCATTAAATTGCCAAGCTCTCGCTGCAGAGAGCTACGCCGTTTTCTCATTTAATGACGAATTCTCTCCGCTCACTGTCAATAAAGCGCGAAAGTTGTACAGAGGGAAGACGCAACTTTTACAAGGCCAGCGAATTGAACTCTCTGACTGGCCTGCGACATCAACAGAAAGAGCTGAGTTCTATCGTTATCTTCTCAACAAAAATTTAGCGCAAATGAACGCGCATTGGGCAAGCTTGTCTTTTTCAGGTAAAGCTAGACCGCCAAAAGTGATTGCACGCTCCAGCATTGATGACCTCATAGCATGGATGCAAGAGAAGCCGAATAGAATTGGTTATGCCCCAACATCGAGCGTCCCTAGTAATGCTCATGTTTTATGTGTGGTTAGCTCGGAGAATTGATATGAAAAAATATTTAACCATGTTATCGCTGAGTATCGCGACCTTTCCGAGCTCAGCCACGATTGAACTAACAGAACAACTTTCTTTAAGTGGTTTTGGCTCTACTTCGTGGGCAAAATCCGATAACCCAACTACGTTACTAGTTAACCGCTTTATTGGCGATGAATCTTGTTTCGATTGCGATACCACTTTCGGCATGCAGCTCGATTATTTTCACAAGGCATTTCGGGCATCCGCACAAGTCGTAAAGCGCCCGCAAGACCATTGGAGCTCGCCTCAGCTCGAGTGGGCGTATTTGGCTTATACCTATCAAAACATAGAAATACGAGGAGGACGCTTAAGACTGCCACTGTTTTTGATGTCTGAGTACAACTATGTCGGCCACGCTTTTACCCAAGCCCGCCCACCGAATGAGGTATATGACAGCATTCTAGGTATCACGGCTTATAACGGCCTATCTGCACGCTGGATTCATGACCTCAATGAGCAAGTCGTACTTACCGCCATGCCGTTTGTCGGGTTTAAAGACAATAGTGACGTAACCATCAATGAACGTACTGAATTGGAAATTGAGTCAAACAACACTGCAGGGATGAACTTAACGCTAAGCGGAGAGAGTTATCGTTGGAATTTTTCCTACCTCCACGGCGATTATGATCAAACAACGACGCTCTCTAACATTGAGCAATCCACTCCCGGTGGCGGAACCACAATCATTGACCGTCTAGTTGAAACAGAAAAAAACAACACGATCGATCTGTTTTCTCTAGGGTTAAGATACGAGCTCGATAACATTGTGATTATGGCAGAAGGACAGACCAGCAATCTTTCCTCATCTTGGTACGCGACAACAAGTTATAATGTAAACAAGCTAACTCCTTATATTGTTTACGGTCAGCAGTTTAATAGTCGGGATAAAAAAAGTGGAGACAGTTTCTTACTCGGATTGAGATATGACCTAGATTACAACGTTTCCCTGAACGCAGAATGGCAAAGGTTCAACGCCTACAATAATAGCTCTGGCGCGTTTTCATCAGCCCCAAAGGATGACAGTGCGAGCCTTTATACGCTAATGCTCAACTTCGTTTTTTAATGTTTCTTACAGTACCAATTTCCACAACACTGGGGGCTGCTGTATTAAGAAGGCTTTTTGCAACACGTAACTAAACGCTAAACGACTGGAAGGGATAGAATCGTTCAGATAGGTAAGTGGCAATCCAAACACAGACAAAGGTTACTCTATTTCGGTTTGTTTTGATTGCCTTTTAACCGCTTTTCTTTGCGTCGCAGTGCCCGGAAAAACTTTGACTCTTCGTGGTACCAACCAAGGACACTAATTGGAAAGCCCACGAGCATCATAATAAAAACATCCGCAGGGAGTTGTTCCCAAATGTCGCTTAAAGAATGCAGCTCTCCAAAAATGAACAAACCGATGACTTTACCGAGCAGTAATGCACAACAAATCATAAAGAAGGACTTTAATATATAGTGCCATTTGCCTTTTTTACGCTCTTCTCTCCAATAGGCATACTTATATTGTCGATCGTACATTCATCCCCCTAAAGTAAACTTGCCGTAAGTTTAAGCATCTCGATAGCGTAAAGTGCGTTGGCACCTCTTTAATCATAGTGCGTATCTAAAGTGAATGCTTGTCGTGGCAATAAGTATGTCTTGTGTCATTCGGATGATGCCTGATTTTGCTTATCGCTAGTGTTTTCTGAACACCCAAATCGGGCCGATGAGTAGAAACTGTAAATCCTCAAAAAACGACGGTTTTTTACCTTCAATCTTGTGACCGATAAATTGCAATATCCACAATACACCAAACAAGAGCATAGAAATATGCAGAACGGGCAACATCAATACCTCTAGAGACCAAATAAGGCCAATGCACGCTAATGTGTAGCCGATCATCATCATGAATACGCTCAGAGACAAACGAAAATAGAAAACCCAAGTGGGGATCACCGCTACCCAAACCCAATTAAGTTCGAAGCCTAATAATGAAATCTGGGGAATCGACCAAATAAGTCCAACCACAGAAAGGTAGATACCTGGAACTGCGATTGTGTGAATCTTTTGGTTGATAGGGTTTTGGTGACTCTCCCCGTATTCTTTTAGCCATTCAGATAATGCTCGCATATCATTCCCCTTTTCCACCTTCTTATTCTTATATAGCCCGAGGATGAAAAAGGTGCGAATTTTTCCGTAAAGACTACGAGCAACGAGCGACAAAACAACAGAGGCCAGTGCGTTGCCGATTACTCACCAAGCAACGCTCGTTGTGCTTTCGGCAGCTTGGCAACGACAAGAGCATAAGAGCGTTCACACAAGTCTTGAATCAACCCATCCTCGACATCACCGTTAAAATAAACCGTTATCCAATGACGCTTATTTAAGTGATAACCCGGGATAATGTCCGTAAACTGCGACGTTAAGACTTCTCCATCTTCTGGTTTTACTTTTACGCTGACATACTCCCGACCGTTTCTCTCTGCAATGATGGCAAACATCTTGCCTTTGATTTTGTATACAAGCGCTTCAGGCCCAAATGGGAAATCACTTTCTGCACACATGAAGGTACTTAAGTATTGTTCTAGTTCTTTGCTTTTCATATCCCCTACCTCCTTCTGCGTTCTCACTCAAATTGTGGCAATAGCAATTTTAACGCCTGGTTAACCTGCTCTTTTTCATTGCCTTCTAAACCATGCAATAACGATTGCTGAACGTCTACATGCTCCAAAATTAGCTTGTCAATTAAGGTTAAGCCTTGCTCTGTTAGTTCAACGGTGACGCTACGTCGGTCTTCTTTACTATGGGTTCTGGTAATAAACCCTTTCTTCTCTAGTTTATCTAAGCGATTAGTCATCGCACCCGAAGTGAGCATCATCGACTCTATTAACGCTGAGGGAGTAAGACAATATGGTGAACCAGCTCGACGCAGTGTCGCTAACACATCAAATTCACCCATTTTCAGATCGTACTTCTTATGTAGCTCGGCGACCCTAGATTCCATGTGTTTTGCAATTCGCATTAGTCGACCCATTATTGCCATCGGTTCAGTGTCGAGGTCTGGCTTCTCCCTAGCCCACTGCTCTACCACTCTATCAATTGCATCCATTATTTCTCTCCAAACATCATATATTTTTTATTTTAACATAAAGATACTTTACAAAAAGCCACCTTGCCGATATCGTTACATTTAATTATCTCTACATAAAGATATTTAACATGAACATTTTACTTGCGATGATTCCTGCCTTTTTTTGGGGGACGACTTATGCTGTTACTCAGTTTACTCTACCGGACTGGCCTCCCGTTTTACTTGGTGCTCTAAGGGCACTGCCTGCGGGTCTTTTGTTGCTGGCAATAAAGCCCTCGTTTCCAAAAAGAAGTGAGTGGAAAGTGCTGCTTGTTTTAGGAACCATCAACATCGCTTGCTTCTTTGGTCTCATTTTTGTCATGGCGTTGACGCTTCCTTCTGCCATCTCTGGTGTTGGTATGGTTTCGGTCCCCGTTTTTGCGATGCTGTTTGGTTGGGCGGTCTACAAACGTCAGCCTAGTGGCATTCAAGCGATAAGCGGCGCAACTTTGATTGCTTTAGCTTGGTTCTTATTTGATCCTAGCTCTATTTCTCTCGAACCCGTGGGCTTACTTGCGATGATCTCCGCCATTATGTGCATCGTGATAGGAAGTAGCGTAACAAAGTCACTAGGTACAAAAATGCACTGGTGGACAGTGCTAACATGGCAGCTCATTTTGGGTGGCGTGATTATGTCTATCGCAACAAGTGTGCTGGCGATAAACAATCCAGAGCCATATGTTACGGTCGTTCAGGACGTATCCATGACGAATATTCTAGGGTTACTGTGGGTAGTTATTCTGAACACCGCATTAGGGTATGGCATGTATGTATGGTTATTACAGCGGATGTCGGTCGTAGATTTTACCTTTGGTGGTATTGCAAACCCAGTCGCAGGCATTGTTTCGGGCCTACTGCTATTGGGGGAAACGTTCACTCCTCTGCAATACAGCTTAATGCTAGGAATGATCGTAATGTCATTACTACCTCAGCTCATTACGTCAATCAAAACGAAAAGAGCCGCACTCTCCTCCTAAGTAACGTTAATTCCTAACACTCTAGAAGTAATGAGAGTGTTAGGAATCCTCAAGTGTAACCCCATCAGCAGAAATCAGCGCTAACCTAGGCAACTGACACCTTTAAAACGGTACGTTTTGACATTATGGCTGTTAAGCGCTTGCAAGGTTAGTCAGGGGCTCTGGTTTAGCGTAAACATAACCTTGAATAAGGTAAATCGCATGCTGAGCCAGATATTCGACTTGAGCCTGGCTCTCTACACCTTCTGCAATCATCTCACATTCCGCTTTGTTCGCTGCAGACACAATTGAGTCCAGCACTTTCAACTTTTGATCGTCAGATCCTATTGGATCAATGAACATCTTATCCACTTTTACACACCGGATGCCCAAATCTTGTAGGTAAGAAAAGCCACCATATCCGGTACCAAAATCGTCAATTTTGAACTTGTAGCCTTTATTCGTTAAATACAAAATCTCTTTTTTCGCGGCCTCAGTGTCTTTTACTGGTATTCTCTCGGTCAACTCAAAATGAATTCTATTCGAGATTGGCCAATTTAACTCCGACAGCAACTTCGTTAATACGCCTGACTCTAAATGGGAGGAAACAATATTGATGCTGACCCACGTATGCTCGGGCAAGTCACTTAAGTCTTGTATGATTTTACGAATAAGCTGATTGGTCATCGGGATAATCAGGCCACTTTCTTCTGCAGCACCAATAAACATATTTGGTGGCACCATTCCATCACGTCGCGACCATCGAATCAGAGCTTCATATCCTACTGTCTTACCATCGCGACTATCGACAATCGCCTGGTAGTAAGGAATAAATTCTGTATTACTAATCCCATTTTCAATTAGACCTGTAATGGATTTTCTCAAGCTTTTACCAGATATGTATGCAAAGGCAGTCACAAGACCAGCAAGCACACTTACAAGACCGCCCCACAAAAGTACTCTTTCCTGAGCATAATTTTTAAGTTTTTCACCGCTGTATATCTTGATGAGCATGTTGGCTTGAGACTCTCCTGAAAAGAAAAACTCTTTTGACAGTGCGTTTTCTTCTCCTGCAATATTCGCTTTGCCACGGCTTATCGTTAAATCACCAAATATTGGTTCATCATACTTAAACTCTACAAATAGGCAGTCTTTGCAAGGCGTTTTTATTACCTCGTTAACCCAACTGTTATCAAGTACCCAGAAGACTTCAACGTGTTCATTATCATAAATGACCATCCACTCTATTTGGTCATTCTGTTGCGGCAAAATAAGTGATGCGAAAAAGTTTTCATCCATCTGAAATCGTTCACTACTAGATGGGCGAGACACTTCACTACCAACCGTGGAACACGTTTTTCCGCCTTCTGTGGTCATCGCAATAAAACGAATGTAACGGTTATAAAAACGTGGGTCGCGTAAAGTTCTTACATCACTATCACTACAAGTAAAATCTAACTGAGCAATCTGCTTCACTATTGCTCCGTCCAAATAGGCAGACCTTTGATTTAAATAATCTACGTAAGCATCTATTTTCGACGCTTTTACCGAGTTGACGTAAAAGTTGGTTATCGAATGAAAGGCCACTACAAATATGGCGATGGGAACTAAGCCGAGTAAAATGGCATACCTTGTATTCTTTGTTATCAAAGTTCGTCCTGCTAATCTGTCAAGCAACCTAAGTGGGATATGAATACTATCTCATTTTTATAGTCCAAAAAGTGAGGAATGACGCTCAATAAAATTATAGACTCAAGTGGCTTTCAGATGTCGGGATTTAGAATGTGAGCACCAAACCACATTCGAGGAGAACAAAGTAGCGACTAAGTGGAAAGTAAGAACGAGCCCAATTGTTAAGTCATCCGTAATAAAAGTGACGACTTGGAGCTTGAGCAATACTTTTTAGATAGGCAGCAGATACGCTAAAAAACAAAAAGGAAACGATTGATACCAACCGCTTCCTTGATTTGTTATTGCTATTTAAAAGCGCGTGAATTACGCCACTTCAAGAATCACTTTTTCCAACTTATCTAAACCTTCACTAAGCACTTCAGGCTCAATGGTTAGCGGCGGCAACAAGCGAATCACGTTCGCTTTTACCCCACAAGAAAGCAAAATCAGACCATTTTCTTGCGCTTTAGAAATCACCGCTTTGGTCATCTCTTGTAGCGGCTCACCCGTTTCAGGATCAGTAAATTCAATCGCCATCATCGCACCTGTAGTACGGATTTCACCGATAGCAGGCACTGACTGTTGCAGTTTTGTCATACGAGCATTGACCACTTCACCGATACCCATTGCTTTAGCACACAAGTCTTCTTCTTCGATAATTTTCAGTACTTCAAGACCAGCAACACAGCCAAGTGGCGAGCCCGCATAAGTGCCACCTAAACCACCAGGTAGTGCAGAATCCATCACATCCGCTTTCCCAACTACCGCTGAGATTGGGAAACCACCAGCAATGCCTTTCGCCATTGTCATTAGGTCAGGTTCAATGCCTAGGTATTCTGTTGCAAACATTTTACCGGTACGAGCAAAACCCGTTTGGATTTCATCGGCAATCAGCATAATACCGTGCTTATCACACAGCTGACGCAAGCCTTGTGCAAACGCTTCAGGTGCTTTGTAGAAGCCGCCCTCGCCTTGTACTGGCTCGAAGATGATCGCCGCAACGCGTGAAGGTTCAATATCGCACGCAAATAGGTCGTCGATCGCTTGTAAGCTTTGCTCAATGCTGATGCCGTGGAACGCATTTGGGTACGGCGCGTGGTAGATTTCATTCGGGAAAGGACCAAAACTTGCTTTGTACGGCGCTACTTTACCGGTTAACCCCATCGTCATATTTGTGCGACCGTGAAAGCCGCCTTTGAACGCTATCACGCCGCTACGACCAGTATGAGCGCGCGCTACTTTCACTGCGTTTTCGACCGCCTCGGCGCCAGTGGTTAGAAAGATCGCTTTCTTCTTAGTCTCACCCGGTGCAAGTTCTGTCAGCTTTTCAGCCAGCTCTACGAATGACGCGTATGGCGTAACCATCGCACACGTGTGTGAGAAATTGTCCAGCTGAGCTTTTACCGCTTCGCTAATGCGCTTGTGAGAATGCCCGGTGTTAGTTACCGCGATGCCCGCTGCAAAGTCGATGTATTTATTGCCTTCAATATCCCATACGTAAGCGTTTTCTGCTTTCTCGACGTAAAGTGGGTACAGTGCGCCCATACCTTGAGCGATAACTTGGCTTCTTCTTTCGTGTAGTTGTTGGTTTGTCATTGTTTTGTCCTTAATTAGTTGCCGCCAAAGCAGAGATATTTCACGTCCATGTATTCATCGATACCTTGTTTTGCACCTTCACGTCCGATACCGGACTGCTTAACACCACCGAAAGGAGCCACTTCAGTAGAGATCATACCTTCGTTAATGCCGACCATGCCGTATTCGAGCGCTTCTGCGATTTTCCAAACACGGTGAATGTTTTGGCTGTAGAAGTACGACGCGAGACCGTAGATGGTGTCGTTCGCCATTTCGACTAGCTGTTCGTCGCTGTCAAAACGAATCACTGGCGCGACAGGGCCAAAGATTTCCTCGGAAACAATCTTCATGTCGTGAGTAACGTCTTTGAGAACCACTGGCTGCATAAATAGACCATCGAGCTTTTTAAGCTCTGAAACCGGCTTCGCGCCTTGCTCGATAGCACCATCAATAAGCGTCTGAATGCCTTGCTTCGCTGACTCGCTGATCACTGGACCAATGTTGACCCCCTCTTCCAATCCGTTACCAACTTTGAGCTGCTGAACCGCAGCGTCAAACTTAGCAACGAATTCGTCATACACTTTGCTGTGTACATAGAAACGGTTCGCACAAACACACGTTTGACCTGCGTTACGGAATTTCGACGCCATCGCGCCTGCCACAGCTGCATCAATATCCGCATCATCGAATACGATAAATGGCGCGTTGCCACCGAGCTCCATTGAGGTACGTTTGATGTCAGCCGCGCTTTGCTGCATCAGCACGCTACCGACTTGAGTAGAGCCAGTGAAAGACAACTTACGAATCAACGGGTGTGAAGTGAAGATAGCACCGACCTGACGGGAGTTTTCCCCCAATACCACTTGCAGCACATCGCGTGGGATACCCGCTTGATAGGCAAGCTCTGCAACCGCAAACGCAGACAGCGGCGTAGATTCAGATGGTTTTACCACAAAGCTACAGCCTGCTGCTAAAGCTGGCCCTGCTTTGCGCGTGATCATCGCAATTGGGAAGTTCCAAGGTGTAATCGCACAGGCGACACCAATTGGCTGTTTGATAGTCACCAAACGCTTGTCCGCACTTGGCGCAGGAATCGTCTCACCGTAGGTACGCTTCGCTTCTTCAGCAAACCATTCGATAAAGCTCGCGCCGTAAAGCACTTCACCTTGAGCTTCCGCTAGCGGCTTACCTTGCTCTAACGTCATCAAACGGCCAAGGTCGGCTTTGTTTTCTAACAGGAGTTGGAACCAACGATTGAGCATGCCAGCACGCATTTTTGCTGGCAGTGCCGCCCACTCTTTCTGCGCCACACTGGCACGTTCAATGCCATTTAAAATGTCGTTTTCGGTTGAAACTGGTGCGAACCCGAGGAGTTCTCCGGTCGCCGGATTAGTCACTGCAATGCCCTGTTGTGGATTCGCTACCATAAACGAAACAAGGCTTTGGTTTTGTATCTGTTGCATGGTCATTCCTTTTGACAACTCATCATCGCCGCTAAGCCAGCGGCGAGTTCATGTTTAAGCAGGGATCTGCTGCGTAATACAGTGAATGTTCCCTCCGCCGAGTAGAACCTCTCTCGACGGTATCGCGATGATTTGGTATTCCGGCATCGCGTTTTGCAAAATATCGATCGCCATAGCGTCGGTCTCTTCGTCCAGCATCGGCAAGAACACATGCTCGTTGACGATAAGAAAGTTCGCATAAGAGGCACTTAGGCGTTCGCCAGCTTGTCGACTCATTCCCGAACTGGCGTCAATGCCATTGGCTTCGCGCTCGCTGTAATGCAACGGACCCGGTAATGGCAAACGGACAATTTCAATATTGCGCCCTTTCGCATCGTGCTGAGATTTCAGTACTTGTTCCGCTTGACGAGATAACGCGTATTGCGGATCACTTGGGTCATCGGTCCAACTCAGTACCACCTTACCCGGAGCGATAACGTGCATCAGGTTGTCAACATGGCCGTCTGTTTCGTCATTGAATAAACCATTTGGCAACCAAATGACTTTTTCGATACCGAGATACGCCTTTAACTGCTCTTCAATTTGCGCTTTGCTCAACTGTGGATTTCGCCCCGGACTAAGTAAGCACTCTTCTGTGGTGTAAAGGGTGCCTTCACCATCGGTGTGAATCGCCCCACCTTCAAGTACAAACGGTGCGCGGTAATGATCAATACCGATGATGTCGCACACCGAACCAGCGACAAGATCGTCCTGCTGCCAGTTGTCGTAAAGGCCGTTGTATTCGCCGCCCCACGCGTTGAATTGCCAACTAATCCCACGGCGCTCGCCCGCTTGGTTAACAAGCACGGTCGGCCCGATGTCTCGCATCCACGCATCGTTAAATGGGATTTCCACCAAACGTACATCTGAGTGAAGCATTTGACGGGCTCGGTCAAAGTTGTGCGAGCACACCGCCACACACACTTTGGTCACTTCCGCGATTAAGTTCGCGATTCTGGCGAAGGTTTCTTGCGCGGGTAATGCGTCATCACGCCAATTGTCTTTCCTTTCTGGCCACGCTAGCCAAACTTCACTAACCGGCTGAAACTCAGCCGGAAAATAGAAGCCATCTTGCGCTGGTGTTGTCGATAACTTCATTTTAACGCCTCTTTAAACGGCTAGTTTGCCAACGCTGGTGTAAAGGTCTGGACGACGGTCGCGGAACAAGCCCCACGCGTGACGCGCTTTCGCTGTCGTAGCTAGGTCGATTTCTGCGTAAATGATGGTTTCACCTTGACGCGGTGCTTCGGCAATTTTTGCACCAGTGTGGTCAGTGATAAAAGAAGAGCCGTAGAACGTCGTCTCGATACCATCATCGACTTCAGTGCCCACTCGGTTTGACGCAATCACTGGAACGAGGTTTGCTGCCGAGTGACCTTGCATTGTACGTTGCCAGTGGTCACGTGAATCCAGTGTCGGATCTTGAGGCTCAGAACCGATTGCAGTTGGGTAAAAAATCGCTTCCGCGCCGTGCAGAGCCAAGCTGCGTGCAAGCTCTGGAAACCATTGGTCCCAGCAAATGCCAGCACCGAACTTACCGAACTTGGTTTGCCACACTTTGAAACCGGTATCGCCAGGGCTAAAGTAGTACTTCTCGCTGTAGCCCGGGCCGTCAGGAATGTGTGACTTGCGGTAGTTATCTAGTACCGTGCCATCGGCATCTATCATTACTAGCGAGTTAAAAAACGTATTGCCCGCTTTTTCAAAGTAGCTGACAGGAATCACCACGCCGAGCTCTTTAGCCAACGCACTCATCTCTTTAATAAGACGACAATTCTCCGTTTCTTCTGCAAGCTCGAAATACTTCGCTTCTTGTTTTTTGCAGAAGTAAGGTGCGGCGAACAGCTCTTGAGGAAGAATCACGTTCGCACCGTTTTGTGCTGCTTCACGAATCGCATTTTTTGCTTTGGCTAAGTTATCTTCCAGATCCCAGCTTTTCGTCAGTTGAAGGGCTGCAAATTTCACTACTTTGCTCATTGGATATTCCTTATCTCTTAAATCGCCAGTTTGTCACGTAGGTTGTAGTAAGCCGCGCCCATTGCCGTAAACGGAATTTGGAAGTGGCGGCCACCCGGGAAGGAGTAATGTTTCAGAGCGGCAAACGCGTCAAAGCGTTCTGCGTGTCCAGTCAAGGTTTCAGCCAGCAACTTGCCTGCTAGGTGAGTACACGTTACACCGTGACCGCTGTAGCCTTGTAGGTAGTAAATGTTGTCTGCAAACGAGCCAAATTGCGGCATGCGTGAGTAAGTCAGCAAGAAGTTACCCGTCCAGGTGTAATCAATCTTGATGCCTTTCAATTGTGGGAAGACTTTCTCCATCTTCGGACGGATCAGTGCTTCAATGTTTTCTGGGTCACGTGCGCCGTAAACCACGCCACCTCCGAATAACAAACGCTTGTCGGCGGTTAAGCGGAAGTAGTCAAGCAAGTAGTTACAGTCTTCAACGCAGTAGTCACTGGTCAGCACTTGTTTTAGCTGCTCATCACTCAAAGGCTGAGTCGCCACCACTTGTGTGCCGCACGGGATCGCTTTGTTGCTGATGTTTGGTGCCAAACCACCAAGGTAGGCGTTACCTGCCAAAACCACGTACCTGCTCTTCACGCTGCCTTGCGCTGTTTTCACTACTGGGTTAATCCCTTTGTCAATCGATACGACCGCCGACTGTTCGAAGATTTGGCCACCCAGAGAAATAAACGCAGCGGCTTCACCTAACGCGAGTTTAAGCGGGTGAATGTGACCACCGCGCATATCCAACAAGCCACCAGTGTACACTTTGGTCCCTACCGCTTGTTCTACTTCTCCTGCGTCAAGTAGAGTCAGTTGGTCGTTGCCGTAACGCTCCCAGTTCTTCTTATGTTCTTCTAGCCCTTTGAGTTGTTTACTGTTCAGTGCCGTGAACAAGCCGCCTTGCTTGTAATCACAGTTGATGTCGTATTTGTCGATCAGACCACGGATGATATCGCCGCCTTCAAAAATCATATCGCACAGAGCTTTGGCTTGGTTTTGGTCGTAACGGCTTTCAATCACGTCAACATCTCGGCTGTAGCTGTTAACGATTTGGCCACCGTTACGACCAGTTGCTCCAAAGCCCACTTTTGCGCTTTCTAGCACAACAACTTTAAAACCTTTTTCTGCAAGGTGTAGTGCAGAAGAAAGACCAGAAAATCCCGCACCGACTACACACACATCGCACTCGATGTCGTTTTGCAACTGTGGGTATTCCGGCATGTTTGGCACAGAGTGCGCGTAGAACGAATCCGTATGCTTGTTCATAGAACTATTCCTTTATTTATCGTAATCGTCAGCAGGCTTAAGGATGGAGGCGAATCCAAGTGGTTTTGGTTTCGGTGAATTTTTCAATCGCGTGGAGAGACTTGTCTCGACCATTTCCACTCATTTTGAATCCACCAAATGGGACCGTCATGTCACCTTCGTTATAGTTGTTGACCCAAACCGAGCCGGCTTGCAGTCGTTTTGCTACGCGATGAACGCGGTTGATATTGCTACTCCAAAGTGCAGCACCTAAGCCGTACTTCGAATCGTTAGCGATCTCAATTGCTTGCGCTTCGTCTTTGAATGGAATGACACACAGCACCGGACCAAAAATTTCCTCTTGGGCGACACGCATCTTGTTGTCGATATTGTCTAAAATGGTTGGGGAAACAAATGCGCCCTGCCCATCGACATCGCCGCCACAACGTACGTTTGCACCTTCTGATTCACCTAACGAGATGTATTCCAACACTTTTGATTTATGATCTTGGTCGATGAGCGCTCCCATGGATGAACTTGGGTCCATTGGGTCTTTTGGCGTGAACGCTTTCGACGCTTGAATAACTTTTTCTAAGAACTGATCTTTGATGCTTTCGTGAACAAGCAGGCGGGTTGCCGCGACGCACACCTCACCTTGGTTGTAGAAACACCCTGCGGCGGTGTCTGCTGCTGCGCGGTCTAAATCATCACAATCTTCAAACACGATGTTCGCGTTCTTACCGCCCGCTTCTGCAAACA
Source organism: Vibrio sp. 1562 (assembly GCF_033340155.1). Lineage (NCBI taxonomy): Bacteria > Pseudomonadati > Pseudomonadota > Gammaproteobacteria > Vibrionales > Vibrionaceae > Vibrio > Vibrio sp. 1562. The sequence continues at coordinate 293,870 of NZ_JAWOVY010000004.1, read as the reverse complement.
CGCGTTTTAGGTTGCTCTCACCCGATCTGACCATCAGTTGACCTGCAATGCGCGTCGAGCCTGTGAAAGCGATGCAGTCTACGTCTTGGTGTTTCGCCAGCGCGTCGCCAGCTTCATGACCAAAACCCGTAACGACTTGGAAAACGCCTGTTGGTAAGCCCGCTCGAGAAGCAAGTTGACCTAGGAATATCGCGGTGAGAGAAGATTTTTCTGACGGTTTTAGAATCACGCTATTACCAGCCGCTAAAGCAGGGCCAAGCTTCCAGCACGCAAGCCAAAGTGGGAAGTTCCACGGTACAACCGCAGCAACCACACCAATCGGTTGATGAGAAATAAAAGCGTGTACATCTTTTTCGGTTGGGGCAACTTCGCCGTATACTTTGTCGATTGCTTCTGCGTACCAGCGTAATGCACTCGCCGCACCAGGAATATCGGTAGAGAAGCTGTGAGAGATAGGCTTACCGGTATCAAGCGTTTCTAGCAGAGCCAATTCTTCTTGGTTTTGATCAATCAAGTCAGCAAACTGTTTAAGCACTGCTTTGCGATGAGCTGGGCTGCTCTCGCTCCACTGACCGGATTGAAATGCTTGGCGAGCGTATGAAACTGCGAGATCAACATCTTCATTTTGGCAACGGGCGATTTCGGTGAATATCTCATCTGTTGCTGGGTTAACTACCGGGATGGTTTGCCCTGTTAAAGCAGCACTGTATTCACCGTTAATGTACGCCCTGTTTTCGATGTTTAGATTGTTTTTTAGTTCAATCCATTGCTCTTGGGTTTTCATACGCTCTCCTTGTGATCACACAAGGCAAGCCCCCACTAAAATGTGGTTGGCGTATGCGCACTTATCATTCGACAAGCCTTGTCTGTGTGATTTGTAAATCGATGGGGCTTCGTCGTATCAATAATGTACGACTCGCCCGCTGTTATGACATGAGATTGCCCTTTATATTCCAGAGTGATTTCACCCTCTAATACGGTGCCAATCTCTTCGCCTTCGTGTTTGATTTCTGCCGCACCAGTGGTTCCATAAGGTGCGTATTCCTCGATCAAGAATCCGATGACTTGATCTTTGTCGCCATTCGTTACCAGTTTCATGGACACCGTCTCGCTCCCGATTTCCACAAGATCTGACGGCTTGATGACTACTTTCACTTCATCGTTCGAAGGTTGTTCAAAAGTGAAAAACTCTGATAACGATAAAGAAAATACATTAACGATTTTTTGTAGTGAGCTGACCGACGGGCTCACTTTGCCATTTTCAATGGATGAGATTGCACTGTGGGTAATACCAGCGCGCTCGGCTAGTTCCCTTTGTGACAATCCATGTTTTTTTCGTAACTGAACAATATTTTTACCAATCTCTTGATTGTCCATTCATACAGCTCCAAACGTTTAACGAGAGGTAGCCATCATAAATTCATTGAACAAAATTTGAGAGAAATGATTGGTTTTTGCTTCCCATTCTGGGTGCCACTGCACGCCAACGAAAAATTTTTGATTAGGAAGACTAAATGCTTCTACCAAGCCATCCGGGGCTTTAGCTTCTACTTGTAATAGAGGAGCAAGCTGATCGACGCCTTGGTTGTGTAGTGTGTTCACTTCAAAGAAGGTGGTATTTTCCCAATGATTTTGCACCAGCCATTGTTCAAATAAGCTCTGCTTTTGAACTAGCACAGCGTGTGCTGGCGCGTATTTTTGTTCGAAATCTTCAACAGGCGCTTCACGATGGTCATTGAAGCCGGAGTCATGAACGGCTGGGTTTAACGAGCCACCAAGTGCGACATTCATCTCTTGAAAGCCGCGGCAAATACCAAGGCACGGAATGTTTTGGTCAACCGCATGACGAATTAACGTGAATGAGAGCTCATCACGAGCTTCATCTTTGTAGCTCTCTTCGTGCGTTGCATTGTATCGATGTGGCGCAACGTTAGAGTGGCTGCCAGGAAAAAGAAAACCATCACATATGTCTAGGATGGTGGTTACGTCATCGCCCGACATGTCGGGAGCCAACATAATCGGTAGTCCTCCAAAATCCTTTATGGCGCGAAGGTAAAAGTCGTTGACCGCTTGTATCTGATAGCCACCCAACTCTTTAGCGCAGCTAACCACACCAATGATGGGTTTGTGTGTATCTGCCATGATATGTCCGTGTTCAATTTATTTAACACAAACCCTACAAACCATGTACAAAATTATCAACACAGATGACCATTATTATCGTCACAACGTGATCTGAAGCACTTTTTAGGCTTCAAAACTGAATATTTATGCTCATTATATTGAACAAAACAAAACCAACTGTTACAAAATAGTTAACAGAAAGACATAAAAACCAGCCGTTAAACATCAAAAACACAGTGTAAGTACATGTTTAAATTAAAAATAACCTAAAAAACAAACAGCTCGCTCAGAGTGCTGTAATTTATTTGTTAATTTGGTTATTTCTAATTTCTACTCGTCAGGCTATTTGGAGAAGAAAATGGAATCGTATCTACAGGAAGTACAAAATTTTAAACAAAAATGGCCCGATATTGAATTTATCGATCTCATCTTTACCGATATAAATGCCACCCCAAGAGGAAAACGCATCCCGATAGATGCTCTAGAAAAACTGAATAAAGGTGTTGCCCTCCCCCTTTCGACCATCACCCTAGATACCAAAGGTAACGTCGTTGAAACAGCCGGGTTGGGAGAAGATCTCGGAGAACCAGATAATCTCTGCTATCCAATCAGCGGCACCTTAATGCCGACGGCAAAAGAACAAGTTGGTCAGCTACTGCTTAGTATGATGGATGAAACCGGGCAGCACCCTAACCCACTGTTCATCCGAAACATTCTCGCTTCTATATTGCAAACACTGCATGCTAAAGACCAATATCCTTGTGTCGCGCTCGAGCTGGAGTTCTATTTAATAGACAAAACCCGCGGCGAAAATGGCGAACCATTAACGGCAATTAACCCCACGAAAAAAACTCGAGAAAAAGATACCGAGGTTTACGACCTTGATGGACTAGATGACTACGCTGATTTCTTGGCCGACCTTAATCGAATTGCATTAGAACAAGGCTTAAACACTTCCGGAGCCCTATCTGAATCGGCCCCAGGGCAGTTCGAAATCAACTTCAACCATTCTAAAGATGTACTTCGAGCATGTGATGAAATCATCATCGCAAAACGCTTGATTCGCCAGGTCGCTCATCAGCACGGATTTGACGCCACATTTATGGCGAAACCTTTTAGTGAGCAAGCGGGTAATGGCATGCACATTCACCTCAGCTTGGTTGATACAGATGGTAACAACCACTTTAGCCAACCAGACGGTCAAGCGAGCGCCTTCTTCTATCAAACCATGGCAGCGATGCTGTCACAAACATCCGATGCCATGGCCCTAATCTGTCCTAACGTTAACTCTTACCGTCGCTTTGTTCCTGGCGCTTACGTCCCGACCAAAGGCGATTGGGGAGAAAACCACCGCGGTGTTGCGTTGCGTGTGCCTATCAGCGATAGCAAAAATCGCCGTATAGAGCATCGTATAGCAGGCGCTGACGTTAACCCTTACATTCTCGCTGCAGTAGTACTTTCCGCAGTATTAGCGAGTGAAAGCTACACCAAAGATCAATGTCCACCGACTCTCAGTGATGATGCAATTGAGTTACCTCTGCGTATGTCAGAAGCTCTAGAGCGACTGGAGCACAGTGAGCTGGCTCAATACATCTCAAGAGACTTTATCGATTTGTATCTAGCTTGCAAACAGAGTGAACTCGCAGAATTTGAGCGAGCGATTACTCCATTGGAAATCGACTGGATGTTGCACTCGGCATAAACAAAGGAAATGAACTTTATGACTACGCAGACCAAGGCGCTGGATGCGCCTCTTAAAATCAACTCTCAACACATTATTGTTTCTTTAATCTCGGTTGCGACGTTTGTCTTTTTTACCACAATCGGTTTGAACCATGAGGAAGGCGAAGCCTACGGATGGATGAGTCTTTTACCAACGGCGTTGGTATTGGTCTTTGCGCTGACAACACACCGAACTGTGGAAGCCCTCTTTAGCGGCGCTATTGCCGGTGTTCTTCTGCTTAACCCAACTGAAGCGGTGGAACAGATTGTTGATATTTCCATGAGTGTAATGATGGATGAAACTATTGCCTGGATCATCCTCGTTTGTGGTTTGATGGGCGGCCTAATTGCTATTTTGGAGAAAGGCGGCAGTATCTTAAGCTTCTCCGACATGCTGGTCACGAAAGTAAAAAGCCGTAAGCAATCGATGCTGATGACCTTTGCGTTAGGTATTCTGATCTTTATCGACGATTATTTGAATGCGATTGCAATTTCTTCCTCAATGAAAAAAGTTACGGACGGCTACCAAATCTCGCGTGAAAAGCTCTCATATCTTGTGGATTCAACCGCCGCGCCTATCTGTATCCTCGTACCGATTTCCACTTGGGCAATTTTCTTCAGTTCGTTGCTAGAAGCAAACGGAGTAGCAGAAGCGGGAGATGGTATCAAAGCATACATTGAAGCTATTCCATACATGGCTTACGGCTGGGTAACGCTGGTGATTGTTTTGCTGGTTGCAATGGAAAAGATCCCAGATCTAGGTGCGATGAAAAAGGCAGAAAAGCGTGCGAAGAATGGTCAAGTTCGTCCAGACGGTGCAACAGATGTCGACTTTGGTCCCGATGTATCTGCACATACCAACCCAACCATGGGCCTTGTCAACTTCTTGTTGCCGATGATCGTACTCGTTGCCGCAAGTTGGTACTTTGGTATCGATCTACTTGCTGGTGTTTTCGTCGCGTTAATCTTTACTATTAGCTTTTACGGCGCACAAAAACTGATCTCGATGAACGACATGTTCGAAGCTGTTTATGATGGCATTAAAGTTATGCTACTGCCGCTTGCGACCGTTATTGGTGGTTTCATGTTGAAATCGGTCAACGACTCATTGGGCGTCACGCAGTATGTCATTGAGACCGTCAGCCCTTACCTGTCAGCGTCTTACTTCCCTGCGATTATCTTTATGATTACGGGCGCGTTGGTATTTGCAACGGCATCGTCTTGGGGAACGTTTGCAGTAGCGATGCCAATTGTTCTACCTTTGGGCGAACAGCTTGGTGTGCCTCTACACTTAACCGTTGCAGCTCTGCTTTCAGCATCAGCGGCAGGGAGCCACTCTTGTTTCTTTAGTGACTCAACCGTGTTATCTGCACAAGGTTCGGGCTGTACAGCAATGCAACACGCAACCACACAGTTTCCTTATGCGTTGATTGGTATTGTTGCAACCGCGATTTTCTTCTTCATCATCGGTTAGCCCCTTTATCTAATTGCAAAACCCTGCTCAAAAATAGCGGGGTTTTGTTCTATCAAGTCAAATGATCCTCTTAAAACTACTTTACGTTCGTTCAGTATAAAAATACTCAAAGATGTACAGCTGCACTCAATAAGGGTTTGGTAAACCTAATATTTTTGGTTTACGCTTAGCGAAGCGTTTATTGTGCAGCAAGGCAGCTTTTGAGTAACTTAAATGCCGCCTTAATACAGTGTTAACGGTTGGAGAGACATGAAAAAGTTAGCCCATGAGATATGGATATTTGACGGAGATCCCGTCCAATTCTTAGGACTCCCATACACCACTCGTATGACTATTGTTAGGCTTTCTGATGGTGGCCTTTGGGTTCATAGTCCAATTCAGTTATCAAATTCGATTAAAGAGCAAATCAACAATCTAGGCCAAGTGAAATACTTAATCGCTCCTAATCATTTACACCACTTGTTCTTATCTGAATGGGTATTTGCCTATCCTAGCGCAGAAATTTATGGCACAGATGAAGTCATTAAGAAGTGCCGTGATATACACTTTCACGCTTCACTTAACCAAGGCGGTAATGCTTGGAACTCTGAGATTGAACAAGAACTATTTTCTGGCTCTCCATTAATGGAAGAGTGTGTGTTTTATCATCGACTTTCAAAGACCTTAATTGTTACTGACCTCGTCGAGAATTTTTCTGGCCAGGACTTTAACTACTGGCAGCGGTTTGTGGCTAAAGGGGCCGGTATTCTTGCTCCGAATGGAAAAATGCCTTTGGATTGGCGCCTAAGTTTTATGTTTAGCAAACAAGAGGCTCGAAAACACTTAAGTAAATTGCTGTCTTGGAAACCTAATATATTGGTTATGGCTCACGGTGAAATCGTCCTTGATAATGCAGACGAGTTCTTACAGCGCTCTTTTAAGTGGCTAGTATGAGACAACATTGAAAACTCACACAACAGAATAGACAAGAAGCTATTTTAAAACATTAGGCCCTTTTAGCTTAGTCTTAGGGGGCAATTTACAGAACTACACGTTATGTTTAACGATAAGCTCCCCTATTCCTCTTAATTGAGCATTATGCAGCAATTTAAAATTCCGTTAGAATTGCACTTCAAAAACTTCAATGCGAAGAATTCTGAACATTGATACGGACATAAGTTCAAGAGTTAACATAACGCTATAGCAATCTCTTACTAATTATTTTGCTTCGAGACATTGGCATACTCCCGAAACAAACCCTTCGACTCTAAAGGTTTTGTTAATAACTGTTGCCATGCTTGTTAGTTATTCTCGTTGAACTCAGTATCTTGAAGTTGTTTGAATATATAAATTTAAAAAAAAGAGACATAAGATGCACAAAAAACTCATCATTCTAAGCTTGCCTATTCTATTAGCTGCATGTGCGGCACCAAAGTATACGGTAGAAACAATCTCGAAAGAAAATCAGAGCAAGGAAATCACCATCGTAAAAGACAACGCCACGCGAGATGTTTTCTTAGATTCGATGCAAGACTGGTGTTTGGATACCGCCCATAAATGCACAGTCGTAAGCGATGGCACGCCTCCTGTTAGCTCTGAGCTGACACTTACTTACGTATCACGCTGGAGCTGGGATTTTAGAACATTTATCGCTGATGCTCAGATCAAAGCCTACAAAAATAACGAAAAAGTAGGACAAGTTGAATTTAAAGCACCAAACAGCGCGAATCCAGATAAATGGGGTAAAGACAACAAACGAATCATTTCGATGATGGATTTGTTATTCGGTAAACAAACCGTGAGTGAGGCTCAATCCAAGATTAAGCTGGGCGAAATGTAATGAGCCGAGCAATTGCCCATTTAACCAGCCTCATATATTTGTAGAAAAAGATAGGAATGTTTAAGTGACTGAAGTCAAAACCATTGGGCTTTTCTTTATAACCGCCATTGCAGAAATATTAGGCTGCTACTTACCTTATCTCTGGTTAAAGGAAGATAAGTCAGTTTGGCTTTTGGTACCAGCAGCGCTATGCCTTGCTATGTTTGCTTGGCTTCTATCTTTACATCCTACCGCAACTGGCAGAGTTTATGCCGCTTACGGTGGTGTCTATATTTTTGTCGCAATTCTATGGTTGTGGTGTATCGACGGCGTTCGACCAACGCTCTGGGACATAGTGGGGGTTTCTGTCGCTATGCTTGGCATGTCAATCATCATGTTTTCACCCAGAGCATCCTAAACGTAACCGAGGGAAACCCTTACGCTTAGTATTTTGGCTATGTGCTAGATTTATTGATTAATAACATTATGACGTAATTGCTACATAGCCAAAGTATGCTTGGGCTTCACCCCAAAACAGCGCTATTTATAGGAGATACCAATGAACCATGCAGTGAAGGCAAGATTTGATGAGTATCCAAAACATGTGCGTATTCGGATAGAAGAGCTACGAAATATCGTCTTAACTATCGCTTCTGAATTAAAACTGGGGGAAGTTGAAGAATCTCTAAAATGGGGAGAGCCAAGCTACAGTGTGAAAACAGGTAGCCCGGTAAGGATGGATTGGAAACAGAAAACGCCTAGTCGTTATTATCTGTTCTTTAATTGCCAAACTAAGCTCGTCGACACATTCCGCGAACTGTATAGTGACTCACTTGAGTTTCAGGGTAATCGAGCAATAATTCTATCTTTATCCGCTCCTTTGCCAGAAGCTTCAATCAAGACCTGTTTAGAATTAGCATTAACCTATCAAAAGCGAAAGAACTTACCTCTTTTAGGTATGTAAGATCTCTTAATAAAACTATTTACGGCCGATTAACCATATTCAACTACTCTACCTTTGTATCCTTTTTAATGCTTACGCAGTAAAGTTTTAGATTAAGTGGTCACGTTAATAGCGCCGTAACCAAACTAGTAATATCGAAATAAAGAAGAGTTTATGAAATCAAAAATCTTGTTCTTACTTATGCTTGGAGCTCATTTCAATGCTTTTTCAGCGACGAACTATCAAGTCAATGTGGTAGTAACAGAGCCTCAATCAACATTCATTTTTCCGACTTTTGAAATATCCTCTAAAGGAAAAAGCAAAACCAGTTTTGTCGACGGCTGCACGTACTTAGGAACCCTTTCAGAACCGAGCAAAAATAGCATACAGCTTGAAGCTACCATGTCATGCAACCGAGATGACGCTACGTCAAGGATGGAAATGCCGGTATTTGTACTCAACTCCGAGGGTCAAAGCGCGAGTTATGATCTTGTAGAAAACGGGATCGTGGTGTGGAAATATTCTGTAGAAGTTAAGCCGTCACTTAAAAAGTGATATATCAGAAATACTAAAGTAACAATCAGCACTATTAACCGCCGTTTAAGTGTAATAGGTATATTCTTTACGACTTAATGACGTTACTTGTTGCCGCAAGTCTCCAACTCATGTACAAAACAGCCCTAATTTTAATAGGAGCTAAGTGGCATGAATTTAATTGTACGTCAGGTAACTTTAGGTGATGCTGAAGGCATTACAAACGTCCTCAATCCCATCATTATTGAAGGTTTATACACTGTATTAGATACGCCTTTCACACCTGAAGAAGAAAAAGAGTTCATTACTCATTTCCCAGAACGGGGCGTGTTTACAGTCGCTTTATCCGAAAATAGCTCACAAGTCATTGGTTTCCAAAATATCGAGCCCTTTGCACAATATACAAAAGCTTTTGACCATGTTGGCATAATTGGTACGTTTGTTAGTGACGGTGCTCGTGGCCAAGGTGTGTCTAAACAGCTTTTCAAATCGACATTCGAAGTAGCCAAACAAAAGGGTTACGAAAAACTATTTGCGTACGTTCGCAGCGATAATGAGCGAGCGTTATCAGCCTATCTCAAACAAGGCTTCGAAATCGTAGGGACCGCGAAGAAGCATGCAAAAGTTCGTGGGAAATACGTAGACGAAGTCCTCATTGAGAAGTTTTTGTAGGTGTTAAGTCGCTAAACACTAAGCACGCATATAAGAACATTTGAACCAAGACTCAATTTCCGTCGTAGAAATCTCTTTTCTAAAATAGGTTATTTGAAATGAAACTGACCTCGGAAACTGAGTCAAGAATAATAGAAATGGCATGGGAAGACCGCACCCCATTTGAGGCTATCGAATTCCAATTTGGTTTGAATGAATCCGACGTGATTCAGTTTATGCGTAGCCGGCTCAAATCAAGTAGCTTTAAATTGTGGCGTAAAAGGGTTTCGGGGCGCAATACAAAACACAACAAGCTACGAAACTCAGACATCATTAGAGGTTATTGCCCAACTCAATATAAGCCGCGATAGCGAACTGCACTTGGCATAAATTTTTATTACGAATCGCAACATTTATCGCCCTACCTTTGAATCAACTCCATGATTGGAGGGGAATAGTCACCACTTAATTCAACCTAGGTGTTTCAGGGCGATAATAAATTCAATGGGAGTCATCTTAACATCCTCAGACGCCATCAAACTAATGATTCCACAGAAAAAATTGATACAAAACGCCCACTAAAAATAACTCAGATTAAGGCGTCATTTAACCCGTGTATCAATCTTCTTTTACCTTCTGTTTAGGCACTAGAATCACTAACCTTCTATTTTATCTTTGAAGGCACAGGCAAAAAGCTGCATGATTAAAAAGGAAAAATAGCTGATAACGGTTTAACAAGCACTCGGAGCTTGGAGGCAATTTTGAACAAATTACTTATGATATTTGCGTTGGTTTCTTTACCTTGCTTGGCCTCTGATGATGTTGAAGATCCCTGCAAAGTAAAAGGCGGTGGCGTTATGGCTGGTTATCAGTGTGTAGAAAAGAAAATGGAATCTGCAGATAAAGAGCTTAACGAAAGTTACAAGGAAGCAATCGCTAGAATAGGTGAGGAAGAAAAAGCACTAAGGGAAACATGGTCTCAGACCGAACTGGTAGAGCCATTTCGAAAGGCCCAAAGAGCTTGGCTAAAATACAGAGACGCCGAATGTGAGTTTACGGGCCTGTCTTCCACGCCCTCACCCTGGCAAGGTGTCCAGATTGAAGAATGTAAGTTAAGAATGACGTTAGAACGCGTCGAATACTTCAATGGTGTATACGTAGGCTAAACGGATTACATCTAACAAAGCACTTCAATAAGATTCGCAACTCTTGGCAATTTCAGTTTAAATGTACTCGGTGTTTAAGATGCAAACGTTCAGGTTGAGTGGTCGCTCCGCTTACTATTTAACTCTGCGTTGTGCGTAAAGCTAATATGGGTGTGAAATAATTATGGAAAAAGACGATTTAGTTGGGCTAGTAGTTAAGTATTTCGAGAAAATAGATGCCGGTGCTCCTAGCTATCTGGATCTATTCTCAGAGGATGTTGATTTTTTCTTTCCTAAATTTGGGCAAGCGAAAGGAAAGAGTGCCTTAGTGGAGTTTGGCAATAGGATTGGTAGCTCGTTGATTAGTATCTGGCACGACATAGACGGCTTTCAAATAACGACTGCTGGAAACAAGGTCATTGTTGAAGGACAGGAAGGCGGCGTAATGAGTGATGGTACCTCTTGGCCGGACAACAAAGTTTCCACAGGGCGTTTTTGTAGTGTATTTGAGTTTGAAGGAAAAATGATAAGTCGTATGTTTGTGTACGTAGATCCTGACTTCCCGAGTCGAGATTTTGAGAGAATTTCCGTGCTGGCAGGCGAGAACAACGTGCGACAAACTGTTCAAGCCTGAATACTACCGTTACCGCATAGCATCTTTGTTATGCGGTAGTATTCGTAGTTAAGGTGTGTTGAGGGCTTTGATATCGCTTTACTCACACCTTATCAGTGCGTTAGCCACATTCCCTTACTGATAGAAATGCTACTTTCTTCAATCGTCCTGTATTATGATAATGAAAAAGATTGCATTAATTTTAAGATTAAAATGAACCAAAAATTTTTTCTAAAACTACTCCCTGTCCCTTTTCTTCTAACCGGTTGCCAGTCTACGCAAAGCCAGCTACAGCCTATACCTGAAAACGTATTATCAAACCTATCGACTCAATGGGCAGTAGTAGAAGCCTGTTTTCATTCCGATGCTTATAGCTTAGAGCAATCGGTAAACTATCGAGAGGCCATTAACTATTCTTTTTCTACTTGGCTAGTCGATCAGTCCGATATCGATCAGTCTGTAAATGAAGCTCGTGTAGCGTTATCAGAATATCAGTCTCAGAATGATGGTTTAGGAACAACATGTAAGGATTGGCACCTACCCCTAGAATCTGGATTGCGAGAAGTTAACAATCATAAGAATCAAGTGGCGATAGACCAGCAGCGAGCACATGAAATACATAAAGCAAACGCTTCTAAACCTGTAACGTATTCAACACCAGCATCTACTTCGACTAGTAATGTTGTTCACTGTTACAAATTGGAAGACGTTAGCTTGGATAAGAACATTCAAACCTTTAATGGAATGATATGCCCTATAGGCTGGCTTAAATATTATGGCTATTAATGTATTTGATTAATACAGTACTTAAGAATGAACTCTAAGTTTAATTTTTAGTTCAAGATTGGGTTTCTTGTTTACAATGTTATGTTTCCAGTTGGATTACCGTATTCGAATAGATTGACGAAGTTAATCAATATATGTGTATTGATGCTTACTTTTTATCGAGTTATCTTTGTTTGATAGCCATTAAAACGAGTAAGGAAACAAAGTGACTGTGTTAACAAAAGGCATACACCACGTAGGTTTAACCGTATCTAACCTAGAAGCAAGCGCGAAGTTTTTCACTGAACAATTAGGTTGGAGTGAAGTAAAAAGAAATCCAGACTACCCGGCAATATTTGTGAGTGATGGGCATATCATGCTTACACTATGGGCGGCTAAGGCTGATGCCGCCACTCCATTTGACAGAAAAACGAATATTGGTTTGCATCACTTAGCTTTACTGGTAGAGACTGAGAAGCAACTCGATGAGTTGCGTGATCAATTTATGGCGTCGGGAATCGAAATTGAGTTTGGTCCCGAGCTTGTTAAAACAGGACCCGCAAAACATTTAATGTGTTACGACCCAAGTGGTATTAGGGTTGAGTTTTTCTGGGCGGGCTCATAAAACAAACATAACAAAGTTTTATAATAGGGATTTGGCACACATGGCATTGTTAGTTTGCACCGCCTTTGGTGTTTAAGGTGCTCAGTAGAAGCTTGCGTATTGAATGCCCCTCCCCTCCTACTACACATTTTGCGACTTACGAGTAAGTCCAAAAGGATAAATGTTATGTATAAAATCGGCGTTGTTTTATTTGATGATTTCACGGATGTCGATTTCTTTCTTATGTATGACTTGCTGGGGCGCACAACCGACAGTTGGACAGTAAGTATACTTGGAACTAAATCTGAACATCATTCCCACCTCGGTATGAAAGTTAAAACAGACGGACACCTTTCTGAGGTGACGAATCAAGATGTCGTTCTTATTACAAGCGGCAAACAGGGTATTCCAGCCGCTTTAAAAGATGCTGAATTTATGTCAGCGTTGAATCTTGATCCAAATAGGCAGCTAATAGGTTCGATTTGTGCGGGATCATTCATCCTCCATGAACTCGGTTTACTAAAAGGCAAGCGATTAACAACAAACCCAGATGCAAAGGCTGTTCTACAAAGTATGGGAGGAGATGTTCAGGATCTGCCTCTCGTGATAGACGGTAATGTAGCGACGGCCGGTGGCTGTCTTTCACTGATGTATCTAATTGGTTGGTTAACAGAGCGGCTATTTGACTCAAACAAACGAAAAGCTATACAAAATCAATTGATACCTGCTGGGCAATTAGAGCTGTTTGAAGAACTTATTGCCACAACTATTCAATCAGCAGAGTTAGCAAGCTCGGATAACAAGGCGTTAAATAATCATTCATAACATGTGGTGTTTTACATTACGTTAGTTTTAGTGTTTAGGGTAAGTCACACATCAGTCTTGTGTGACTTACCCTTGAACATAACGCCACTTGGGGAAATTAACTTACAGGGAGTAAATCAATTGGTAAAAATGTACGGTTCTGAAGAGACAAGAGCGTTTTGCTGTAATTGTAAAGAAGTAACGCTGCATCGGTACGAAAGCTTCTCTAAAGCGCAGGAAAAGACCGAGAAAAAAGCTAAAGGTTTCTTCTCAGGTCTATTTGCAGCAATAATTAGCTCATTAATGGAAGGCGAAGCGACTGGTGACTACAAATGTACAATATGCGGCACCAATCTTCACACGCCAGATAATTTAGATTAATAGTCATTGTCTCTAATGCCACGGCTAGTGGCACGCAACATGATTTATAGACGGCTCTAGTGGGTTTGAAGCGTATACACCTTATGCATTGCATTTAGGGTTTTGAGGTTGTGTTGCGGATCAAGTAGTGCGCTTTTATCTCTAACAAGGGGCTAAAGCAGAGCAAAAACAAGGGACAAGAAAAGAAGTAGTTTTACTTGAGTATCAATGAATTACAGACACAAAAAAGCCCACCAAAAGGTGGGCTTTTTCTAAAATTTGGTGGGTCCGGGCGAACTCGAATCGCCGACCCCTACCATGTCAAGGTAGTACTCTAACCAACTGAGCTACGGACCCAAATTTTTATGTTCCTAACCATTCAATTCAGAATGGTGCGTCCGAGTGGACTCGAACCACCGACCCCCGCCATGTCAAGGCGATACTCTAACCAGCTGAGCTACGGACGCATTTCTCTGGAACGACGAGGATATTAGCTATAAGCGAACGACGGTGCAAGCACAAATTTACCAACTTTGAACCGTTTGGCGAAAATGTAAACTCAACACGCGTTTTCAGATGATTTTATCGACAAGGACTGAGCCTGCAGGGTTTAAAAGTGTGATCTATATAACTTTTATTATCTCACTTAATTGTCGTAAGGCACTTCACTGAGCATCCAAATCTGTAAGGTTTGCGATACCTTAGGGCAAGTGCCGAACAAAATCTGATATTTAGGTTTAAATGGTTCGCCGATATAGGTTGTACGGATCAACTCTCCTGTTTTAACATCCACTTGAGTGCTCACCCTGCCTTTGAAGTTTTGAAATATGACAAACTGCTCACTGTGGTAAACCATTTACTCTCGGTAAAACAAGAAATGATCTTGGGGTGTCTCTGTCAATTCACACTCTAGTGGTTTCAAATTAGGTATCGCACTAACATTAGATGCGATGAACAATGCTGACAAAATCCATCCGTATCGCATATGGCTGCCCTATTCTGCACTCTTTTTCAAAGTATAGGTCTTGCCTTGAGGACTGATACAAAAAAGGCTTTGATCATCTCTAATCAAAGCCCCTTGTTTCTGCTGGTTAATTGTCGTGTTTAGTCGTCCGCCTCAAACACAACGTTATAATTTTCGGTGTATGTACAATTCGGCTGACGGCTACAAGTAAAGAAACGTCTCCCTTTGAACTCACCTTGGCTTGCGGTTTTAATGATCATCGGACTGCCGCATTTTTTACAAAAACGCACTTCTTTATCGGGCTCAATCAAATCAATGTGTGCCGCAAGCAAACGACGTAATCGCCCAACTTGATAACTGTGCTTTATCGAGGCGCCAATTAAAGGCAGGTTGGCCGTCTTACAAACATGAATCAATAACTTTTGTCTTTCTATCTTACCCTTGTTTAGCTCCTGCCCATTATCCAATTCAACGATAACGCGCGGCTCTAGAGTCCTTGGGTCACAAATAACGTAATCAAAATAGCTTCGAGATATACGATTGTTCGCGACAAAAAACTGCTTCTTATTTTTGATTTCTTTTGGCGTAACCAAACTGGACATGTTTACTTTCGCGAATACTACGGCATGCTCCCCGACCGCCGCTCTTAACGCATTATAGAACGCACCCTCTTGACCTCTGAGCAGAGGGCCTTTCGAGCGATAAGGATAATCACGCGTGTCATCGTGCTTAATCACGTACTTTTGAATAACAAAGAAGAATAAAACCAGAAGAACAACAATGATAAAAATGTTGGTCATAAATAAAGTGCATCCAAAACAACTCGTTGCTCAAAGCGTAAATGGAAATGTTATGCAGAGCAACAAAACCTCGCAATTTTGAGGCGCCACGACGATAGCGAGAAACAGAAAATTTTGCTCACCAATAAAAACAAGCCAATCACACACTTGGATTGGCTCGTTTTAATTTTTTTAATACATTATGTATGCTAAGAATCAACTATTAGCGTCTGGCTGATTCTCTGGCATCGCATCAATAAAAGCTGGCAGTTGATTGCATGACTGCACAACAGCGTTAATGGTTGGATAAAGAGAGGTATCTACACCAAAGCGTTGTGCGTTATAAAATTGTGGTACCAGACAAATATCGACAATAGATGGCGAGCTTGTCAGGCTAAACTTACAATCACCATTTAGTTTACGATGCTTCTGAAGTTTCTCTTCTAATGCCGTAAAACCTTTGTGGATCCAGTGATGAATCCAAGCGACTTTGCGCTCTGGCTCGCAAGCTAACTCCCCCTCTAAATACTGTAGAACTCTTAAGTTATTCAGGGGATGAATCTCCATTGCAATATCCTGAGCCAAAGCTAGCGCTTGGTATCGAAGCGGCGTTTGCTCGGGGATCACGGTGACATCCGGGTAGTGTTCTTCTAAGTATTGAATGATCGCCAGTGACTGGGTTAACTGAACCTCCCCATCCACCAGCAAAGGAACCAGTTCAGAAGCGTTTAACTCATGGTACTCGTCACTGTGTTGTTCGCCACCATTGCGCACCAAGTGTACCGATTTTGAATCATACGATAACTCTTTAAGATTCAAGCAAATACGCACACGATACGCCGCCGATGATCGCCAGTATCCGTATAAAATCATGCTATCGCTCATATCGTCTCCCAACCAGCATTGTTAGTGCTTGAGATATTGGCTAACTTGTTGGTCAATCGAGCCGAATATGTTGTTGCCATCCGCATCGAACATTTCCAATCTGATTGAATCTCCAAACGACATGAAGTTAGTCGACGGCTTACCATCACGAATGGTTTCAATCATGCGAACTTCCGCGATACATGAATAACCAACACCACCCTCCTCAATCGAAGTGCCATGTTCGGTGCCTTGCTTATTAGATACCGTGCCAGAACCTATAATTGCCCCAGCAGATAGCGGGCGCGTTTTAGTCGCATGAACAATTAAGTCTGCAAAATCAAACGTCATATCGATACCCGCATTTGGGCGACCAAACGGCTTGTGGTTGTAGGTCGAGACCAATGGTAAATGCACTTTGTTTTCGTACCACGCTTCGCCGAGTTCGTCAGGTGTTACTGCCACAGGAGAAAACGCAGAAGAAGGTTTAGATTGGAAAAAACCAAACCCTTTAGCTAATTCTGCGGGAATTAGCCCACGCAGTGAGACATCATTCACCAGCATGATCAAACGAATCGACTCCTGAGCCTCTGCAACACTCGCGCCCATTGGTACGTCACCAGTTACCACAGCCACTTCACCTTCGAAATCAATACCCCATTCATCACTCGCAAACTCGATGTTGTCACAAGGACCAATAAAGGCATCAGAGCCTCCTTGGTACATCAACGGATCCGTCCAAAAACTCTCTGGCATTTCAGCGCCGCGAGCTTTTCGAACCAACTCAACGTGGTTTACGTAAGCACTGCCATCAGCCCACTGATAAGCGCGAGGAAGCGGCGACTCGCAGTAGTGCGCTTCAAACTCTTCATACCCTGCAACCGTGCCATTGTTCAGTGCAACGTATAGCTCTTCCAGTTGTGGTGCTAGCGTATCCCAGTTATCAAGCGCCACCTGCATCGTCGGAGCTAAGTTCATGGGGTGGAAAATTTCTGTCGCTGGTACGCAGCGCGTTAAATCTTTGCTCACGACCATCAACAAACCGTCACGAGTGCCATTTTTCTTGGTTGCTAATTTCATCCTTGCCTCTTACTTCTCTTGCCAGCTATAGACGTATTCTTTGTTTTCTACTTTTTCCAGCTCATCCGAAAACTGAAGTGCGTGACGCGTATCGATCATGACCGCAACTTCGTCGGTAAAAGTCTTCTTGTGCTCTCGCCCTGCTTTGAATGCTTTCGGGTGAGGGCCATGTGTAAATCCTGCTGGATGGAATGTCACCATGCCTGCTTCAATGTTGTCACGGCTGAAGAAATCACCTGCATGGTAGAACAAGACTTCGTCATAATCGTCATTGTTGTGGTAGAACGGTACTTTGAGCGCTCCAGGATCACTTTCAATTGGACGAGGAACGAAGGTACACACCACAAATCCTGCTCCTACAAATGTAGTATGTGCAGAAGGCGGTAAATGGTAACGATGTGACATAAGTGGACGAATATCACGCCAGTTCACTTTTACTACCGCCAAATCACCATGCCACCCAATCGCATCCAACGGGTTGAATGGGTAAGTGATAACACTGACTTTATCGTGGCGTTTCACCTGAACCTGTGTTTGATTCTCAGAATATTGAGCACGGAACTGATCGTTGATCGACGGCGTTTCTAAAACCGCCGGATCAAACACCGCGTGGTTTCCAACCATGCCTTTTTCGGGCAATGTATAAGCCGCATCGGTGTTTTCAATCATCAGAATGAACATCGGCTCGCTTGGTTCTAAACGCCAGCTCGTTGAGCGCGGGATCATGACATAATCCCCTTCGCTCACTTTCAAATGACCATAATCACAGTAGAGATCTGCCGTACCTTGGTGGATGAATAGCAGTTCGTCGCCATCTGCATTTCTCACCAAGAAGTCCATTTTTTCATCCATACGCCAAACACGAACTTTACAATTTGCGTTGTGTAATAGATGCGGGACTGCCCAAGGGGTAATATGGCTGGCTTTTTCGACTAGATTAAAATCAAACGCTCGTGGACGTAGCTCGCCCTCCCACTCAGACCACCCCGTTGGGGCATGTTGATGATGAAAATGTGTTGCGGGGCCGAAGAAGCCACTTCGACCTGCCTCACGTTCATAAATTGCCTCTTCCGGGAAGTCAGCATGTGCTTGTTTAGAGCACACTCCCTCCCGATGAGGGAATGTGATCCATTTATGCATCGCTCAATACTCCTCGGCGAATTTGGTCTTCTTCTATCGATTCAAACAACGCTTTGAAGTTACCCTCGCCAAAGCCTTCATTGCCTTTACGTTGGATGATTTCGAAGAACACAGGGCCGATAACGGTTTGAGTAAAGATTTGTAGCAAGATGCCATCTTTCGTTGGCGCACCATCAATAAGAATCTGCAAATCACGAAGCTTGCTTACATCTTCACCGTGGCCTTCAACACGCTGATCGACTTTCTCGTAATAAGTATCTGGCGTTGGCATAAAGTCCATGCCTCGCTCACGCAAGGTTTTGACCGTTTCGTAGATGTCGTCAGTGGTCAATGCGATGTGTTGAATACCTTCACCATTGTATTCACGGATAAACTCTTCAATCTGTGATTTATCATCTGACGACTCATTGATAGGAATTCGGATTTTGCCGCAAGGTGCGGTCATCGCACGGCTGACAAGACCAGTAAGCTTACCTTCGATATCGAAATAACGAATTTCGCGGAAGTTACCAATGCGCTCATAGAAACCAGACCAGACATCCATGTTGCCTTGCTTAACGTTGTGCGTTAAGTGGTCGATTTCGTAAAGACCAACATTCGCTTTTGATAAACGTTCATCAGCATCATCATAAAAACGAAAATCGACATCATAAATACTCTGCTTTCCATAACGGTCGACAAAATAAAGCAAGCTTTCACCGATGCCATAAATAGCAGGAATGCTTAGCTCCATCGGCCCAATTTCCGTTTTATATTCTTTACCGCCATTCTCTAACGCATGCGCCAGAGCAACGGTGGCGTCTTTCACACGAAATGCCATGCCACAAACCGACGGACCGTGAACTTTGGCGAATCCCTCAGCTTGGCTATGCGGCTGCGCATTCACAATAAAGCTAATGTCACCTTGTCGATATAACCACGCTTCTTTTGAGCGATGCTTTGCAATCTCCGCAAAACCTAACGATATAAACAGATCTTTAAGCTGTTGAATGCCTTTGTTGTCAGCAGCGGTATATTCAACAAACTCAAATCCGTCTGTTCCTAGTGGGTTATATGCATCAACCATGACTTTCTCCTTGTCTCAGTAGCTTTTGTTTGGACTTATTTTTCTAACTTGGCGCAGGTCTTGAGAAATTGGAATATGTGGGGAGAAATCTTTATCTTGGCGATTTTTACGCATAATTGTAAAATATATGTTACACACAGGAGGCGCGTCGAACCCACTTTCGTAAACATCAAACAAACTGCTTATTTTCAATATATTAGATTGATATTTTCGGCTTTACGCCAACACAAAAAATGTAAACAAGTTGTTACCTTGGCATTTTATCTTGGCAACGTAGCTCAAAAAGTAAAAGGGGATGGAAAGTCTATTGCACCCTATCTCTATCCGATTTATTCATTTGATCCTGCAAAACATCAAAAGTAATGTTTCGTGACGCTTCATACAGTTCGAAAGACTCATCGGTCAGAATCGTGTCATGGATACCCCTTTATTGATTCACCTCAGTTTTATTCAAAAGTAACTGTGCCATAAGTGGTGCTCTGTTCCCTATCGAGCCGAGCCACAAGGCTTCACGCTCGATCAGAAAAAGAGACATCTAATGACACACATTAATCAAGAACGCCTAGTTAAACACTTTTGCCAACTAGTACGTATCGACAGCGAATCAAAAAACGAAAAACAAATTGCAGAAACACTGGCAGAACAGCTAGGCGAGCTAGGCTTTACCGTACGCAAACTTCCAGTACCTGAGCACATTTCTAACGGTTTTAACGTGTACGCCCGTTTAGACGGCAAAAAAGACGGCTCTATTCTAATGAGCTGTCATATGGATACGGTCACTCCAGGTATTGGCATTGAGCCAATCATCGAAGACGGCATTATCCGTTCAAAAGGCAATACGATTCTCGGTGGCGATGATAAATCTGGTATTGCTGCCATCATGGAAGCCGTTCGTTGTATTCAAGCGGAAAACCGTGAGCACAAAACGTTAGAACTTGCTTTCACCGTGTATGAAGAAGGCGGTTTATTCGGTTCACAATACTTCGATATGTCACACGTCACTTCAACGGAAGCAATCGTGTTAGATACGGGTGGCCCTATTGGCACCATTGTGACCGCAGCCCCAGGCCAGCAAAAAATCATGGCAAAAATCAAAGGTCGACCAGCACACGCAGGGCTTGCGCCAGAAGAAGGCATCAGTGCGATCATGGTGGCGGCTGATGCTATCAACCAAATGAAGCTGCTGCGCATCGACGAAGAAACGACAGCCAACATCGGTATGGTTAACGGCGGTCAGGCCACAAACATTGTTATGCCTGAATTAAAAATCGTGGCAGAAGCACGCTCCCTGAATGGCGATAAACTAGATGCTCAGGTCAATCATATGATCTCAACATTAGAGTCTGTCTGTAAAAAACACGGTGCAGAAGTCGAAATTGAATCTAGCCGAGCCTACGACGCTTTTGTTATTGAAGAAAACCACCCACACGTAAACGCTATAAAAGCAGCGTTTTCAGAGTTGGGAATTGACGCCTTCACAAAAGGCACTGGCGGCGGTAGCGATGCCAACAACTTTAACAAGAAAGGTCTCACAACGGTCAACCTTTCAACTGGCATGGCAAAAGTACACACGACAGAAGAGTTTATCGCGATAAGTGATATGGTCAAAATCACTGAGTTCGTGAAACATTTCCTAGTCAGTTAACGTCATGCCTTTTGAAGAGCAGACTGACTATCTTCCCCTTCTAGCCTGTGCTTGAAGGGGATTTTAATTTGTATCGAAGCAAAATTACTTCCCGTCATGCCAACTTGATATCAGATCTTCAAAGAAATTCCCCTAGCTCACTTTTTGAGACTAGACAGCTCAACACCTGACACCCTGTTACAGTAATGTTAAAACTCGATTGTGTAGACAATTTATACAATATACATTTTTGGCACCTTTCAGGATGAAAAGAGTGAGACAAGGATGAAATTACCTAAGTTGCTTTTATTAGCGTCGATGATGAGTCCAATACTGGCAACATCAAGCTATGCCGCGCCGTATCCCGTAGGTGTGACCCTCGATGAGACACAAGAAATTACGCTAAACAATGGGGCTGAAGTTACTTCTATTGACCCAGCCAAGCAAGCCGCAGAGCCCGCTTTCAATCTCGGTCGAGACCTGTTTGAAGGTCTGGTCATTCAAGATAAGCAAGGTAAAACCATTCCTGGTGTTGCTGAATCTTGGTCAGTCAATGACAACAATACGGTTTATACCTTCCACTTACGTGATGCAAAATGGTCAAATGGCGAAACGGTCACTGCACAAGATTTTGTCTACAGCTGGCAACGCTTACTGAATCCAAGCACTGCTTCACCGTACGCTTGGTTTGCAGCCATTCCAAATATCGAAAACTCGCAAGCCATTATGAAGGGCGAAGCCGAGCCTGAGTCTTTGGGCGTGAAGGCGCTGGATGAAAAAACATTCCAGGTTACACTCGAAGAGCCTATTCCCTTCTTTACGAAACTATTAAGTCATCCAGTGCTTGCCCCCGTTCATAAAGCGACCATTGAAAAACATGGCAACCGTTGGACCCAGCCTGAGCATATCGTTACAAATGGTGCGTTTACTGTCTCTGAATGGAAAGTTAACGAAAAACTGGTGATGGTTAAAAATCCACATTATTGGGACGCAAGCAATGTAGTGCTGGAAAAAGTCACCTGGCTACCAATTGGTGATGCAAACGTAGTGCTAAACCGCTACCTAGCTGGTGAGATAGACCAAGCGGTTTCCATTCCTGCCGCCCAGAAGAAAAAGTTAATTCAACAACGCCCACAAGAAGTGGCAAGCACCAGTGCGTCTCTTGGCTCCACATTCTATTACCTCAACACTCAACAAGGGCCAACAAAAGACGTGCGGGTTCGTAAAGCCCTCTCATATGCCATTGACCGTCAACTATTAACGAGTGCTATTTTGAGAAACGGTGGGGTTCCAATGTATACCCTTGTGCCACCTCAAACAGATGGTTTTAAATCTCACACTCCTGAGTTCGCAACTTGGAACCGCCATAAACGTATCGAAAAAGCGCAGCAATTACTGTCAGAAGCTGGATACGATAAAAGCAATCCGCTTAAGTTAACGTTTACCGTACCAACTTTCTCGATGGACGTAAAAATGGCAACCACCATGGCAGGCATGTGGAAAAGCCGATTGGGTGCGCAAGTCACGATAAAACAGCTAGAACCGAAAGTGTTCTACGCACTTAAAGAGCCGACCGAGATTACTCGCGGCGGCTGGACGGCCGACTACAATGAAGCCTCTACATGGTTGGATATCTTCGTTTCTAGTGGCGAGTACAACGATTCTCGTTATAACAACCCGCAATACGACGAGTTAATGGCTCGCTCAAAGACCATGAGCAACCCATCAGAACTGTATCTACAAGCAGAAAGCATGCTGATTGAAGACATGGCCATTATTCCTATTTATCGTCCGGGTAACGATCAATACCTCATCAAGCCTTACGTGGGCGGCTACGAACTGACAAACCCTGAGTCGTCGTACTACCGCAAGAATGTCTATGTAAAAGCCCACTAAAAGCATGTTTTCGGTCTGAGTCGGCAAGTTCAATGTTTACTTGCCGTTCCTCATATCTCTCGGTGGAGAAGGCAACCTGAGCTCAGACCATTTTTTATTCATAACCGTTCGAAGTGATTTCGGATGACCAAAGGATGATGGATCATGATTTGGTACATTGTTAAGCGATTAGCTATCGCTATCCCCACGCTTCTATTCATCGCACTCGTATCATTTTGGCTGATGCACATTGCACCAGGGGGGCCATTTGATATGGAACGGCCTATGCCAGAGGTGGTACGTGCGAATATCGAAGCAAAATTCCATTTGGACCAGCCCTTCCTTACTCAGTTTTGGATTTACATTGGTAATTTCATACAAGGAGATCTCGGTCCGAGCTTCGTTTATCAAGACTTCAGTGTTACACAGCTCGTCGCACAATCATGGCCAGTTTCAGCAGTATTAGGCGTACTCTCCTTTTGTATTTCCGTTCCACTTGGCATGTTGCTTGGCACCATTGCGGCATTGAACCGAAATAGCCGCCTAGATTACGGCCTGATGACACTTTCGATGACTGGAGTTGTGGTTCCGGCTTTCGTGCTTGCTCCAGTTTTAGTCATGATCTTCGCTATTCAGCTCGGCTGGTTCCCTGCTGGTGGTTGGGAAGGAGGAAAGCTGGCTTTTCTTGTTCTTCCCGTGCTCAGCCTAGCGATTGGCTCCATTGCGAGTATTGCACGCGTCATGCGTGGCGCAATGATTGAAACGCTCAACCAACCATACATTCGAACGGCAAAAGCCAAAGGTTTGTCCACAACCTACATTTTATTCCATCACGCTTTGCGACCATCCCTGATTCCCGTCGTTGCGATGCTCGGCCCTGCGTTTGTGTCTGTTGTGACAGGCTCGGTGATTATCGACATTTTCTTTGGTACAGGTGGCATGGGACAACACTTTGTATCTGGGGCTCTCAACCGCGACTACGGCCTAGTAATGGGCATTACTCTGATTGTCGCTTCACTCACTATCTTCTTTAACCTTGTGGTCGACTTGCTATATACGATTATCGACCCTCGTATACGCGTTTAGGAGTCCGGCATGTTAACGATCAAAAAACTGGATACACAAGCTCTTCAAGATCAAGTCGTCGACAATATTGAAGCCGTCGAAGGTCGCAGTCTTTGGCAGGATGCATGGACTCGATTTCGTAAAAACAGAGCCGCGATGACATCAGTGTATGTTTTGGCGTTCATTACCTTATGCATCTCCTTCGGCCCCTCTCTTGCCGCTTTTGGCCATGATGAAATTGACTGGGAAGTGCTCATCGATCCATACGAGCTAGGGAGACCTTCACTGAGCAGTGGCCATTACTTTGGTACTGATGACCTCGGGCAAGATGTCTTTGCTCGCACGATGCAAGGCGGCAGGCTCTCTATTTTGGTGGGCTTTGTCGGGGCCTTAGTCGCCGTTGTTATTGGTACGATTTGGGGAAGTATTTCCGGCTACCTTGGTGGCGTTGTCGACAGCGTAATGATGCGCATTATTGAGGTGCTCGATTCGGTGCCATTTATGTTTATGGTTATCCTGTTTGTTACCCTTTTTGGCAACAACATCTACCTGATTTTTATCGTGATCGGAATGGTATCTTGGCTGGGCATTGCCCGTGTTGTACGTGGTGTCACCTTCGGTCTAAAAAAGCGAGAGTTCATCGAAGCCGCACACTCTATTGGGGTTTCTAAATTGACAATTGTCCGACGCCATGTTCTGCCTAATGTGCTTGGGATCGTGATGGTTTATTCCTCCTTAATGGTACCAGGATTCATTATGTTCGAATCGTTTTTAAGCTTCTTAGGGCTTGGTGTTCAACCACCAGACACGAGCTGGGGGATCCTGATTTCCGAAGGCGCAAAAACAATTGACGTTGCATTGTGGATGCTGCTTTTTCCCTCTCTGTTTTTAGTTGCCACCCTCTTTTGTTTTAACTTCATCGGCGATGGCTTGCGTGATGCTCTTGACCCGAAAGACCGATAAGGACAAACCCATGCTATCTATTGAAAACATGAACGTGCGCTTCGATACGCCAGATGGGCAAGTGCAAGCGGTCAGTAATCTCTCCTACTCGATTAAAGCGGGCGAAACTCTTGGGATTGTTGGGGAATCAGGTTCGGGAAAAAGCCAGTCTGTTTTCGCATTAATGGGGTTAACCGCGGACAACGGCGCCGTGTCTGGCAGCGCGATGTTCCACGGTGATGATTTACTCGCGATGTCTAAAAAGCAGCTCAACCGCATCCGTGCAGAGAAAATCGGAATGATCTTTCAAGATCCGATGACGTCACTCAATCCATTCATGAAAATTGGCAAACAGCTTTGTGAAGTTCTCATGATTCATAAAGGAATGAGCCGAAAACAAGCAAAAATTGAATCGATTCACATGTTAGATGCGGTGCGTATTCCCTCTCCCGAAACTCGGATGAATCAATACCCTCACGAGCTATCTGGCGGAATGCGTCAGCGAATCATGATAGCGATGGCCTTGTTGTGTAAGCCCGAGTTGTTAATTGCAGACGAACCAACCACCGCGTTAGATGTAACCGTTCAAGCTCAAATTTTGACGCTATTACGAGACTTACAACAAGAGTTCAATACGGCTATTTTACTGATCACTCACGATATGGGCGTCGTCGCCGAGATGTGTGATCGCGTATTGGTCATGTATGGTGGTCAAAAAATGGAGCAATCAGATACCGAGACATTGTTCGCTCAACCTGCGCACCCCTACACTCAAGGCCTGCTAAAGGCGATTCCTTCCATCACTGAAGATATGCCGCGTTTACCAACCATCCCAGGTAACCCACCAAGTGCGTTGATTAACCATCAAGGGTGTCCGTTTAAAGAGCGGTGCGAGCATCGAGAGACGCGTTGCCAATACGAAACCCCACGGTTTTCTCCATTAAACACGAGCCAGTCCATTGCCTGTCACGTTAAAGCACCCAGTGTTATCACTCCCATTCAAATAAAAGCTTAAGGAGGCGTTATGAATAAAAAAGAAGTCCTCATGTCTGCTCGTGATTTAAACGTCCACTTTCCTGTTTCACGTCATCTTATTCCAAGTCGACGTAAAATCGTGAAAGCGGTCAATGGTATCGACTTAGATGTTTACCGAGGTGAGACACTTGGCATTGTGGGGGAATCAGGCTGCGGAAAATCAACACTTGCTCGCGCCTTACTTCGCTTAATTGAACCTACACATGGCGAGTTGACTTGGAAAGGTCAAGACATGCTCGGGTTTAGTAAAAAAGAGCTTTCCTCTCGACGCAGAGAATTTCAGATGGTGTTTCAAGACCCATCCGCTTGTTTGAATCCGAGGTTAACCATCTCAGAATGCATCGCCGAACCACTGCTCACCCACGAGCCAAAGCTTAAACGGGCAGAGGTAGAAAAGCGTGTCATCGCTATGATGGATAAAGTGGGTCTCTTGGCGAGCCAGCGAAACCGCTATTCACATGAATTTTCCGGAGGTCAATGCCAGCGTGTGGGCATTGCCAGAGCATTAATTCTCAATCCAGATTTGGTCGTGTGTGATGAACCCGTTAGTGCACTAGATGTCTCCATACAAGCTCAGGTCATCAATCTTCTAGATGATCTTAAACAAGAAATGGGGTTAACACTGGTGATGATTGCGCATGACTTAAGCGTGGTGCGCCATATCAGCGACCGCGTTATGGTGATGTATCTTGGTAAACCTATGGAAGTAGGACGTTACGATCAAGTATTTGATGATGCTCAACACCCCTACACCAAAGCACTGTTATCTGCTGTCCCGATAGCTAATCCGCAATTAGCACGTGACCGTGAAATACAACTATTGCCCGGCGATCTTCCTTCTCCACTTAACCCACCGAGCGGTTGCGTTTTTCGTACTCGATGCCCAGAAGCAACAGAAGTATGCGGGCAACAGAACCCAATAAAAACAGGCTCGGAGCAGCATCATATCTATTGCTCAAATATGACTTTAGGAACCATTTAATGAACAATACTAACTCAGTAAACCAACGCCTTACGTTATTGCGTGAGGCAATGTCCTTTCACAACGTGTCTGCATATATCGTGACCAACAATGACCCACATAACAGTGAATACTCAGCGGATCATTGGTTAGCGCGAAGCTGGATTTCAGGTTTTACCGGCTCAGCAGGCGATGTCGTCATTACCCAACAAGGTGGTGGCCTGTGGACTGATGGTCGTTACTATATTCAAGCTGAAGAACAGTTACACGGCACAGGACTTGAACTGTTTAAAGCCAAACAACCAGAAACGCCGACAGTTGCCAAATGGCTGGCTACCACGCTACCAGAAAACAGTATTATCGCGGTTGACGGGCGCGCCATCAGTTACGCTTTTTATCAAGGCCTCAAACAAACCTTTGAAGCGAAAAACATTAAGATCATTCTCGACCTGGATTTACTCACACCGATTTGGCTTGAAAGACCACCTCGCCCAAGTGCACCCGTATTCGAGCACCCCACCGCTTTTGCTGGCGTTGACACTGAAAATAAGTTAGCGAGAATCCGTTCTTGGTTAACCGAGAACCAAGTAGAGAGCTTATTAGTGTCAACGCTAGATGATGTCATGTGGACAATGAATATTCGAGGTGGTGATACGAATTACTGCCCAGTTTCTGAAGCCTATCTAGTCGTAGAGCAATCACTTGCGACACTGTTTATTGATAAAGCCAAACTGCCTCAAGACGTTGAAAGAGCGCTGACCGATCAGAGTGTACACATTCGCCATTACAACTACGTAAGTCAGTATTTGAATCAGCAATGTGAGGGATTATCGCTCGCTTTTAACCCGACCCACACAGACAGCTTATTGGTGAGTTCGATTGAAGGGAATGTGAATCTAAAGCCAATGGCTTGCCCTGTAACGGCAATGAAGGCCATAAAAAATGCGACCGAGCTAACTAGCCTAGAACAGGCATTAACAGATGATGGTGTGGCAATCGTAAGGTTTATGAACTGGCTCGAAGAGCAAGTTCCAAGCGGACTCGTTACAGAATTGTCTGCTGAGGCACAACTGAATCACTATCGCCGTCAAACCCGACATTATGTGAGTGACAGTTTCCGCACTATCGCAGGCTTCGCAGCTCACGGGGCAAAAATGCATTATGCCGCCGATGAAGAAAGCAATGCGGCAGTCAATGAAAGCAACTTCTTTCTCGTCGATTCTGGTGGCCAATACCTTGGCGGGACAACAGACATCACCCGTACTTTCCACTTCGGGTCACCGACCATTAAGCAGCGCAAAGATTATACCTTGGTGCTCAAAGCGGTCATCCGACTGACTCAGACTCGATTCATGAAAGGCTCTACGGGTGCCAATCTTGATATCATGGCGCGTGGCGTCTTATGGCAACATGGTATTGATTACAAGTGCGGCACTGGACACGGCGTGGGCATTTGCTTGAATGTTCACGAAGGCCCACAAAATTTCTCGCATAGCCACCACGAGGTTGAACTAAAACCGGGTATGGTCATTACTAATGAGCCAGGCGTTTATCGCGAAGGTGAGTACGGGGTAAGAATAGAGAACATTCTTAAAGTTGTAGAAGTAGAACAAAATGAGTTCGGCACGTTTTACGGTTTTGAGACCATCACTCTTGCTCCAATTGCGACCAACGCCCTTGATTTATCAATGCTAGATCAAGCAGAGCTAGACTGGCTCAATCATTACCATTCACGAGTCTATCAAGCACTTAGCCCTTTTCTTGATACGCAAGATAAAAACTGGCTTCAACGCACAACCCAACTTATTGAGAAATAGGATATCAGCAAGCTTTATAACGTTTTCATTTTCATCTCAAACTCCTTGTTTGCCAGCCTTCGGGCTGGTTTTTTTTATAGAGATAACGGCGTGAAAAACAAAAACGCCCCGCAATGTTAGCGAGGCGATCAATTAAATTAAAATGATGCAGTTAAAATGCCCTACTGACGACACTTCTGAGCATCAAAATCAACGACGATGGCGGCATTCTCAAAGTCACCAGAGACTTTAACGTAGCCCCAGTAGTTACTCTGATTTGACAACGTAATACACTCTCCATTACCAATATTATCTGACCATCCGTGAAGATTAGTATCATCCGGCCAACCGGAGTTACTGTATTCAAGCTTTAAGTTACCCGTACCGTTCCCCGTCGTTATCGCCAGATTTAAGCTCTCATTCACCGCTGGCACGCTCAGCCAAATGGTTTGTTGATTTGCCAAGCAAACGGGTTCTCCTGCTGTTAAGCGCCCACCGCTTACTTTACTTTGCACCGCGCAGTCTTGTGGCAATGTGTCATTACCGCCCAACGCTGAGATAACAACAGTATGAGTGGCGGTTGCCGTCAAGCCTTCACTGTCTGTCACACTTAGGCTGACCGAATACTCCCCTTCACTCCCATATTGGTGCGTCGGCTTGGTTTGTGTACTTGTCGAGCCATCACCGAAGTCCCATAAGACGCTGACGATCTTCCCGTTTGGGTCTGTACTGTTTTCACTGCTAAATGTAATGCTTTCACCGACTTTCCCCTTACTGTTTGCGGTTATGACTGCATTAGGTGCACCATTTGAGACAAGGGCTTGCTGCCACTGCTCAAACTCACTTTGATATAAATTCGCCCATTGGGTGATCGTTGCTTTGTAATTGCTCCAATTCCCCTGGCGTGTTTCCACCAGCATTTGGTTTACGTCATCTTTATGATTTTCAAACATAAAGCGTACAGCTAAGTACCCCCAACGATAAATTCGATCGACATCAAACCCATCATAAGTAGTCTCGAAAATCTCACTTAAGGTATATGTCGAGCCGTCTAGAATCGTCTCAAGTGCTGCTTGGTTGTCATTTTCTTGAGCGACATACTCTGCAATGCCTTCACTCCACCACACTATTTTTTCAGTTGGATGACTAAACCCTCCATAGAGATCAAATCGACCATCTAAGTAATGCACGTATTCGTGCTCTAAGTTCCAGACAAAGTGATCCGCGTTCGCATAAGAGGCTTCATAAGCAATAAAGTTGGGAATATTCCCCGGCTGGGAAGGTTCGCCCTCCAAGTACATACCGCCATTGTCAGTACTAATATCGAAAATTGGCCCTGCGTACTTACCATAATCGGTGCTTGAATCGAAGATATTGACTTGGAGCTGAGTATTGTGGTCATCTTTTACTGGTTGTTCACCCGTTTCTAATGACTGATGAAAGTAACCCTCTTCGTAACCCATTTTAGAACATGCGGCCGCGTGTTGCTCTTGTGTCATATTCTGGGACAATATTCGGATTGTCGAGCTACAAGTATAAGTTTGCGATAGCACTAAGCCTTTTAGCTCAGTTTCGAAATTACAAATTCCGAACTCACTACAATCTGCGTAATATGAAGCGGTGTCCGCCGCCGCAAGCCAAACCGCGTCACCCCGACCATACATTTCATACTGTTCAAAGATTCGACTTAGCTGACTCTTCACCACAGAACTCGCGTTACCCGTATACTTGGTCAGACGCCCGAGCTCTCGCCCCGCATTCGCGGCCATAAACTCATCTTCAGCACCGATTGATGACGCCCTTAGAGCGAAATCGCCTAAAGCTTTGGCAAGGTCTGTTTGGTTACCAATTACTTGCACAAATTGCTCGTTCCACTGCCCACCAAACAAAATAGTGAAAACACCATTAACCGCATTGCGCATATACCAGTGCTGGGCGTATTGATCATTCCAACGAGTAAGCCACTGGGTCACTTGTGGTAAGTACGCGTGCTGCAAGCCCGCACTATCCATAGTGATGATGACTTCACTAAGCACTTTGCCGTGACGATCGCTGTTCTCGTAGAAGTTTGCGTTGTTAACAAACGCATCCACTGATTCTTTCACCGCTGGAGTAACCCATTCAATAAATGAGATGTTGTCATTGTAAAACTCGGCGTAATAACCCGCGCGCAAGTATAAGAACAACGTTTCTAGTTCATCGCTCCCGCCACCCATATAACCCTTCGCCAAGGTCGTAGTGTGCTTAGCGATGTTGTACATATGATCGGAACTAAATACCGACTCCTGAACCCGACTTTCAGCAGAGAATAACTGGTTCACGCACGTCGCGCCCTGACTTAAAATTTCGCTGATCAATTGGTTACTGCTTTCGGTAACCAATGCTTCCAAATCACAAGCAGTGCTCGACTCATCAAGGCTTTCAAGTGACTGTACTCGAGTTGCCTTGGAGGGCTGAATAGGGAGAGTTGCGGTTGGTTGGTATTCAACTCGATTGGATTCAACACCGTGTGTATGAGCCGAATGTGCATGTTGCTCTGTAACTTGAGAAACTGGCTCGCTTAACGCAAATACGCCAGTGCTGGTTAATGTTGTCGCAATCGCGACACTCAAAGTCTTCAGTTCCATCTAATTTCTTCTATATTGAGTTTTCCTTAGATGCATTACGTCTTTTGCATCGCCACTGCCCTTATTACTGCAAGAGCATCTCCATATAACCTACTCGCAAGACAAGAAGAAACATTTTGTTAACAAATAGATGTGGCGGTATCAGTTTTTGGTACTCGAGTTGCAGTTGCACGAGCTTGCCAGAAATCGATTTGCTTTAGTAATATTGATCAACTAGTTGTTTATCTTTCCATTCAAATATCTTTTATTGCTCCTCACAAAAGCTATAAAATGGTTTCTTTTCTTTTTGCTAAACAACTCCTATGACCGACGCTGATATTGAGCTACAACACCTTTGGTTAGAAGTCCAAGCCGAACGCTGGCAAAACCTGCCACGCTTTTTATTCAGTTACTACTGCTACAAGCACAACCTTGTCAGTAAAACCAACAAAGTTTGCTGGGAGACGGCACGTGCAAGACTGCCCGCTTCAACATCAATAAAAGAGCGAAAAAAGGCGGTGGTTGAACCGTTAGTCCCTGAGGAAGCCGTGGTTGGGTTATTGAAAGCCATCAGCAAAGATGGGGAAATGACATTTGACGTGATGGGAACCACACTTGATACGTTTTTGCATTATGTTGTGATTAGCAAGGAAGAAAAAGCGCGACTTAAATCAAACATGCCAGCTAGTTGGTATCAGCAATCAAACAAGTCGCCTTTGGCACGTTTCGAGCAAGCTGGCATTAAGCTACAAGAGTGATATGTCAGTCATCGCTGACGACAAACACAAAAGAAAAGCGCCTACAATGAGGCGCATTTGATCAAAAATTGAGGTGCCCCTAAACAAAAGTGCAAAGTGACCAACAAAGAAAAAGTCTGGTTATTCTTGAATGCCTCGAATGCGTACATTACGTCTACGTAAAACTTCTAATGTCACGAGCAAACACACCGACATAAAAATCAGCAACGTAGCGACCGCCAATATGGTCGGACTAATTTGCTCTCGAATTCCTGACCACATCTGCCTCGGAACGGTTTTTTGTTCTGCCCCAGTCAGGAATAACGCCACCACAACCTCGTCGAACGAGGTGCCAAAAGCAAACAAGCCGCCAGATATCATCCCCGGACGAATCAGCGGAAAGGTAATGTGTCTGAAAGTATAAACAGGGTTTGCTCCTAAGCTAGCCGCCGCTTTTACCAAGCTATGGTCAAAGCCGCTTAACGTCGCAGTAACGGTAATGACGACAAAAGGCGTACCTAACGCAGCGTGTGCCAAAATGACGCCTAAATAAGTTTGTGATAAGCCAAGGCGTGTGTAGAAAAAGTACATCGCAGCAGCAGAGATAATGACTGGTACGATCATGGGTGAGATCAACAGCGCCATAATCGTATTGCGAAAAGGCAAGTTACTACTTGCTAAACCCAACGCCGCCAGAGTTCCTAGCCCTGTTGCAACGAGTGTCGCCATAAAAGCAATAAACGTGCTGTTTTTCAGCGCCAACAGCCACTGATCACTAGTAAACATTTCTTGATACCAGCGAGTAGAATACGCTGCCGAGTCAAGGTTTAACATCCCCTCGGTAAAAGTAAAGTAAGGCGTTGCATTAAACGATAACGGGATGATGGTCAGAATTGGAGCGATTAAAAAGAACAGCACCACCCCACAAAAAGCTAAGTAACCTGCGTAAGCAACTCGCTCTACTTTTGATGCATAGTTTGGTAATGCCATGGTTATCCCCCTACCTTAAGGTTGTTAATGCCAACCACACGGTTGAACATATAAAACAGAACCAGTACAACGAACAAAAGCAGTCCACCCAATGCGCCAGCCATCCCCCAGTTCAGTGATGTCTGCATATGATAGGCAATCATATTGGAGATCATCTGTCCGCTTCTTCCACCAACCAAAGCGGGCGTAATGTAGAAGCCAATAGAAAGAATGAAAGTAAGCAAGGCCCCCGCACCTATCCCCGGTAACGTAAGCGGCATATAAACTTTGATGAACGCAATGAAAGGCGTCGCGCCTAGAGAACGAGCGGCACGGAAATAAGTTGGGCTAATTCCTTTCATTACGCTATACAGAGGCAGGATCATAAAAGGCAACAGAATGTGCACCATAGACACCACCGTTCCGAAGGTATTGTGAATCATCTGAATTCGCTCAGAAGTAAAACCCGACCAAATAAGGAGATCATTAATGACCCCTTGGTTTTGCAGCAGAACAATCCAAGACGTGGTTCTGACTAATAATGATGTCCAAAATGGCAGCAGCACAATGATTAAAAGTAAGTTCGCGCGCTTATCAGGTAAATTGGCAAGCAGGTAAGCAACGGGGTACGCCATCACCAAACAAATTAAGGTGATTGAAATAGACATCCAAAAAGTTTTAAAGAAAAGGTCGACGTATATTTGGCGTTTTTCTGGTTGGGGTTCAATGTCTCCAAACTCATTCACTTGCAAGTCTAGCGCTGCAAGATAATGACTGAATGTTAATGCGCCACTAAGATTCTTAAACGCGGCCCAATATTTAGGATTAGCCCAACGCTTATCCAGCTTAGCTAGCTGTGTCACCGAGATCGGCAGCGACGTCAACCGAGACAACTTTCTGCCGGTTTTCATGAGTAAACTGCGCATACCAGACTCTTCAATATTCATCCGGTTGGCTATTTTCGGTAGCTCTTTGCTTTGATAAAGCGCAAGTACCTCAACAGAGAATGCCTCAATGACTTCTTGATGAGGCTGACCTTGATAATCCCAACTTTCTAAAGCTTGAATAGTTTGTGGGAGTGACAGGGATATTTCTCGGTTATCCACGCTTCGATAAAGCATGTCGAGGATAGGAAAAGCAAACGTAAGCAGAATAAAACACACTAATGGCGTTGTGAGCATAATGGAGCGAAGCTTTTTTCGGCGCTCGGCCTTTTGCAACTGCGCTTTCAAATTGGTTTCTTGCTGATGAACTTGGCGTTCGATCTCCAATACAGAATCTAATGCGGTTAGCTCTCGACTCATGCTGCTACCTCGCTACTTTGAGTTTGTGTCCCATCAAGAGCATGGCAATCGTCACTTTGCCAACCAATACGACAAATTGAGCCAGGCGTTAACTGCAAGTGTTTACGATTATCGTTAGGTACTTTAACGATGAAGTGACCAGCGCTCTCTACTTCGACGACCAAACGATAATGATCACCGTGATAAATCAATTCTCGTAGGACGCCTGAGACTTGGTTCTCACAAGACGCTTTCTCTGGTTGAATAACAATCTTTTCTGGTCGAATGGAAAGTGTTGTCCTCTGCCCGTGCTCAGAGACTCTGACAGGTTTCGCAGTAAATAACTCTTTCCCAACGAGCACTTGGCAATACTTTCCGTTCCACTCTTTGACTAAACCTAAGAGTTGGTTGTTTTCTCCGATAAACTGCGCAACAAACGTATTACTCGGAGATTCATAAAGCTCGGTTGGTGTCGCGAGTTGTT
This sequence comes from Vibrio sp. 1562, assembly GCF_033340155.1. Classification (NCBI taxonomy): domain Bacteria; kingdom Pseudomonadati; phylum Pseudomonadota; class Gammaproteobacteria; order Vibrionales; family Vibrionaceae; genus Vibrio; species Vibrio sp. 1562. Next base: position 259,063 of record NZ_JAWOVY010000004.1, on the reverse strand, counting down.
GCACTTCGCCGTGATTAAAAACCGCAATACGGTCGGACATAGTGAGAGCTTCGTCTTGATCGTGCGTCACATACAAAATGGTAATGCCAAGCTTTTCATGCAAATGTTTAATTTCCATCTGCATTTGCTCGCGCAGCTGCTTATCTAACGCGCCTAGTGGTTCATCCATCAACACGAGTTTAGGCTCAAACACTAATGCTCGCGCTAACGCGACGCGCTGTTGTTGACCACCTGATAACTGCTTTGGGTATCGAGTCGCAACATGCTCAAGCTCGACCATTTCTAATGCACTCTGAACTTTGCTTTGAATCGTGTCACTGTCGAGTTTTCGCACCTTTAAAGGAAACGCAAGATTCTCAGCAATGGTCATATGTGGAAACAACGCATAGTTTTGAAACACCATACCAATATCGCGCTTGTGCGGCGCGAGATGATTGACAGGAACGCCATCGATATAAATGTCTCCACCGGTCGCAGTTTCAAAGCCTGCTAGCATCATCAAGCAAGTGGTCTTGCCCGATCCTGACGGCCCCAACATAGTAACGAACTCTCCAGGAGCAATATCTAAGTTGAAGTCTTTCACCACCAAATTCGTGCCATCGTAGGTTTTCTTAACGTGTTGAAAGCTGACATAGTCCTTGTTTTCCGTGCTCATGACTTCCCTCTTCTCATTTTTTGAATATTACGAATGAGTAGAGCGTCAGTTAACGCTCTACTAAACAGCACAATTACAGATTGTATTTGGATAGGTCTAAGCGGGTTTCTAACGCATGTTCAACCATTTGAATGACTTGTTGACGCTCTTCACCTTGTAAGAGTTGGCGTGGCGCACGAACTTGTTCAGAGCCACGTCCGCAGACTTGCTCGGCCAATTTTATGCACTGAACCAGCGTAGGAATGGTGTCTAAACGCAGTAGGGGTAAGAACCAACGGTAGATCTCTAACGCTTCAGCATAACGACCTTGGCTTGCCAGTTTATAAATCGCAACGGACTCTTCTGGGAATGCGTTGGTTAAACCAGAAATCCAGCCGGTCGCACCTAGCATCAATGATTCAAGAGCAATGTCATCAACACCACTGAACACGGTAAAGCGGTCATCAAATTTATTGTAAAGCTCGGTGATACGACGAGTATCAGTGGTCGACTCTTTGATAGCTACAATACTTTCAAACTCAGCCAGTTTCGCCATGATGTCGAGGTTTACATCGACACCATAAGCAACCGGGTTGTTGTAAATCATGATTGGCATTTCTGGCGTTGCTTCTGCTAGCGTGCGGTAATATTCGAACGTTTCGCTCTCAGACGTGCGGTAAACCATGGCAGGCATCACCATACAACCATCGATACCAATTTTGTACGCATCCTGCATGTAATCAACAGCTGCTGTGGTAATAGACTCTGCTGTACCAGCAATCAAAGGCACACGGCCATTTACGACTTCTTTTGCCGCTTGCAAGACCTGGCGTTTCTCCTCCGGGTACAACGCGCAGTTCTCACCGACGGTACCCAAGCAGATAATGCCATTCACACCATCTTTAATTTGGTTATCTATAACAGTTTGCGTTGCGTCTAAGTCAATTGACTGATCTTGACGAAATTGCGTACTGACCGCCGGATAAACACCTTTCCAATCAATTTTCATGAACTACTTTCCTTATATGTATATTGTATGCAATTTAAATAAACAAGCAAAAATGCTCAGGCATAGCTATCTATGCCATTTTCTAACAACACCGCCTTTACAGCGGCCAAATCAGCCAAAGCACTGCCAACTGATTTGTATAAAGTAATGACCTCATCGTTTTGACGTCCTGAGATTTGTTGGGCGCAAAGCTGCGGTAATTCCCCTTTGATATCGTCTGACGTGAACACGCCCTCTTGAATGGGAATGAGAAGATCGCCCGCTTCGGCTAATACGTTAATGCGGCTATCGACATACACCTGTGCTCGTTGCACTGCTTCGGAGTCGCATTCACGCTTATCCAAGTCATGATTACCGACCAAATCAATATGGGTGCCCGGCTGCACGTCTGCGCCATTAAACAAAGGCTCTGCTGATGCGGTAATACAGCTGATGATATCAACGTGTTTGATAATGTGGTCCACATTTTCTACGACTGAAACGCGAAACCGACGCTCATCAGGAAGCGACTGATACTCTGAAGATGACACAATGGCATCTACCGTCGCCTCGGCTTTATCTGAGTTACGCCCCCAAATATAAACCTGCTTAAGTGGGCGAACCGCAGCGTATGCCCACGCAAAATAAGGCGCAAGATTGCCCGTTCCGCAGATCAACAGACGATCAGCATCGGGACGCGCCAAATAGTCCGCTGCCAACGCAGAAGCTGCGGCGGTGCGCCAAAACGTTAAAACTTTACCGTCCACGAGTGCGAGCGGCTCACCATCGTTTCGTCTAAAAACAAGCAGCTTAGATGCAAGCGTATCTTTGCCTTGCTCAGGGTTATGCGGGAAATACGTAAAGGCTTTCACCGCAATTAACTCCTGGTTCCAAGCTGGAAGTAGCGCAAACGCCTCGTATTCTCCCTCTTCTAAGGGCATGACTCGGCGTTGAGGTATTGTTGCTGGCCGCGAGTACATTTCACGCATCGTTTCAATAAGAGACTTCATTGTTAAACATTGCGCGACTTGCTGTGCTTCGATGACTTTCATCATTTCTCCGAAAACATAAATACAGTTGAGGAAAAGTACGGAACCTCGCTTATGGATGAAAACTCGACCCCATACACAAATTAACGCCTAGTTAAGCAGCCAGGTATTGAACTCTTCATTTAGTTCATCCGCGTAGTCTGACCACCATTCATCGTTAATCAGGAAGGCGGTTTGGAAGTTTTGAGGTGCGGTAGGAAGGTTCGCTAAAATGTCTGGGTTCACCTCCGCCGAAGACGACTTACGCGTAGGCCCATAGGCAACGTACTTAGCTTGATCAGCTAATGGTTTTGTTCCTGAAGAAAAAGCAATGAAGTCCAATGCAAGCTTTGTGTTCTCACTCCCTTTAGGTATCGCCCATCCATTCATGTAACCCATTTGACGGTCCCATATAATCCGAAATGGTTGACCTTCATCTTTACGGGCATTGTGAATTCGGCCGTTAAACGCCGAGGCGATCACCACTTCTTTGTCTGCAAGCATTTGAGGTGGCTGGGCTCCTGTTGTCCACCACAGCACTTCTGATTTGATCGTATCCAACTTAGCAAACGCACGCTCACGCCCGGCTTCGGTTTCGAGCAGGCTGTAGACCTCTTCTGGTTTTACACCATCAGCCAATAGTGCCCACTCAAGATTACCCTGAGGTTGTTTTTGCAATGCACGTCGACCTGGAAAAGTTTTTAGGTCAAAGAGATCGGTCAACTTGCTAGGCAAAGCCTTACCTTTAAACGCGTCTTCGTTCACCGCTAATACAGTGGACACTACGATGGTATTGATTGCGCACTCGTGAATCGCACCATCAATAAAATCCTCTTGTGCTGGTGTTCCATCTGCGCCCGGAGGCAAAATACTTGGGTTCACTGGTTCTAGTAACCCTTCGGCGCAACCACGAACAATGTCTGGCTTGTCGAGAGAAACCAAATCCCAGCGCACGTTGTTCGCTTCCACCTGTGCTTTAATTTCAGCTAATCCGCCGCTGAAATCCTCGGATACGATCTCAACACCTGTTTTTTTAATGAAAGGCTTATGATATGCCTCCACTTGGCTCTTGGTGAATGCACCACCCCAAGATACGACCGTCAATTTGTCTTCAGCATAAGCAGAGGCCCCCAACAGCATTCCTGAAATCAACAGCGCCAATGGTGCTTTGGTCATTCGTGACATGTTTTACTCCTTTTGGTTGTTTTTCTGGAGGCATCCGAGTACGGCTGTTGGACACCATTTTTGTTAAAATTAAGTTAACATTAGCATTTAATATATTTTATACAATATTTAATATTAAATTTTTCAGGCGAATCGTTGTAATGAAAAAGGTGATAGATCAATCGATGTCGGCTTTCCTTCGATAAGCTCTAAAAGGAGATCTGCCGTAATCGCCGCTTGAGTTAATCCAAGGTGTTGGTGGCCAAATGCCAGTAATACATTTCCATCCCAAATGCTATCAATAACCGGTAACGAGTCGACTGTTGAAGGCCGATTACCCATCCACTTTTCTCCTTGCTTGAGTGGATTTAACTCCGATTCAAACATCTCATCACCTAACTGAAAAAGCATTTCTGAACGTTTCATATTGGGTGGTGATTCTACATCGGCATACTCAACAGTGCCTGCCAAGCGTAGCCCGCCAGACATCGGAGTCATGATGAATTTTCTATCGGCAGAGCTAATAGGAAATGGCAGTACATCACGCTTGTCATCCACCATTAGGTGATAACCACGCTCGGCTTGAATAGGCACTTTGACTCCGGTTAGCTGCCATATCAAAGGCTTAGAATGTACACCAGCGGCAACAATGATTCGGTCAAATGAATGTGTTTGAGACTCAACCAACACATCACCATTTTTCTCCAACGCAGATACACCTTTTTGTAAAATCTTACCGCCAAGAGCTTCAAAAGCTTCACTTAGCTCAACACAGATCTGATAAGGGTCTAGCGTATGTCCTGTATCGGGAAAAAAGACGCCGACACGAACCTTATGGCTGAGATCAGGTATCCGCTTTCGAATCGCCTCTTGCGTCCAAACTTGATACGCCACACCGTTTTTGGCCAGTGAGTTAAGCGTACTTTGGTAGTCTTTAAACAGTTTCTCGTTTTCAAAAGTGAGCAATGAACCATTCATTTTTATTAGATGCGCTTTTCCGATTGAATCAAGCACGCCACGCCAACTTGCCACTGACCGCTCGTTAAGAGTTTTAATCGCGTTTTTTGCCTGCTCCGCGGCTGATGGCTTTGTTTGTAATAGAAAACGAATCATCCACCCGATAGTGCTTGGAATATCTTGCCAACGGATCGAAACCGGACTTTTGGGATCTAGCAGCATTTTAGGTAATTGTGGAAGCAGCGCTGGCGTTGCAAGAGGGAAGATTTGCTCAGTCGCGATATGACCTGCATTTCCCTTAGAGCATCCATTCCCCACGCCATTGGGATCAAAAATTGTGACTTGATAACCTTGCTGCTGCAACTTCAATCCAATTGATAAGCCAATAATCCCCGCACCTATCACGGCGATCCTTTCCTTTTTTGTTTCATCCTTGACCAACATAAATATGCTCCGAGTCACACTTGAAAACGTAGATTGTATACAATATATTTTACATTACGTTAACATCACTATTGTTTAATTCAACCATTTTTTCAGCAAGGAGCGAAAAATGAGACAAGGAACTTTTTTCTGTATTGATGCCCACACCTGCGGCAACCCAGTTAGGCTGGTCGCAGGCGGTGTGCCTCCACTCGAAGGCAATACCATGAGCGAAAAGCGCCAATACTTTCTTGAGCATTATGATTGGATTCGTCAGGCACTCATGTTTGAGCCTCGCGGACACTCAATGATGTCGGGGTCAGTTGTCTTGCCTCCTTGCAGCGATAACGCAGACGCTTCAATTCTGTTTATTGAAACCAGTGGCTGCTTACCAATGTGTGGCCACGGCACCATTGGAACCGTCACTACCGCTATCGAGAATCGCCTTATCACTCCCAAAAAAGAAGGCCGTTTGATACTTGATGTCCCAGCAGGACAAATCGAAGTGCACTACCAAACAAAAGGTGACAAGGTCACGTCAGTGAGGATATTTAACGTACCAGCTTACCTTGCCCACCAAGACGTAACCGTGGACATAGAGGGCTTAGGTGAGCTCACTGTCGATGTTGCTTATGGCGGAAACTATTACGTAATCGTCGATCCTCAAGAAAACTATGCCGGACTTGAACACTACTCTCCAGATGAAATTTTGATGCTTTCACCAAAAGTTCGCGAAGCGGTATCTCGAGCGGTTGAGTGCGTACATCCAGAAGATCCAACAGTATGCGGTGTTTCTCACGTGCTATGGACCGGAGAGCCCACTCAAGAAAACGCCACCGCTCGAAATGCTGTGTTTTACGGCGACAAAGCGTTGGATCGCTCGCCATGTGGTACGGGTACTAGTGCACGCATGGCGCAATGGCATGCAAGAGGCAAACTCAATCAAGGAGAAGACTTTATTCACGAAAGTATCATCGGCAGCCTATTTCAAGGACGTATAGAAGGCATTACCGAAGTGAATGGCAAAGCCGCTATTTTGCCAAGTATTGAAGGATGGGCACAAGTATACGGTCACAACACAATATGGGTAGACGATGAAGACCCATATGCGTACGGATTTGAAGTGAAGTAATAAGGATAGTAAGGAAGAATGATGAACCCACAAGAACCAACCACTTTTTACGCAGTCAACGCCTTTACTGGTGAGCCTCTACCTATTGCGTTTCCGGTACATGGAGAGCAAGAAGTTAATCAAGCCGCCTCAGCCGCCCAAAACGTTGCGCGTGAGTTTCGCCAACTAAGCAATGCAAAGCGAGCGAGCTTACTTTGCTCTATCGCCTCTGAATTGGAAGTGAAGAGTGAAGAAATCGTTGCTCGTGCTCATTTAGAAACTGCCCTTCCCGAAGCACGTTTAAGCGGTGAAATAGGACGTACAGCGAGCCAATTAAGACTATTTGCCGAGGTTGTGAGCTCAGGTAATCACCATCAAGCAATTTTCGATACGCCAAACCCAGACCGTCAACCACTGCCGAAACCAGATATTCGTCGTCAGCAAATCGCAATTGGCCCTGTCGCCGTGTTTGGTGCGTCTAATTTTCCGCTCGCATTTTCTACGGCAGGTGGTGATACGGCTTCGGCACTGGCAGCTGGCTGTCCTGTGATTGTAAAAGGCCATACCGCCCACCCTGGCACCAGTCAACTTGTTGCAGAGTGTATTGAGGCTGCACTTGAGAAAGAGTGCTTACCGCAAGCCATCTTCACGCTATTGCAAGGCAACAAACGCGCACTTGGCCAAGCACTCGTTACCCATCCAAAAATTAAAGGGGTTGGGTTTACAGGTTCCGTCGGTGGTGGCCGTGCGCTGTTCAATCTAGCTCAGCAAAGACCAGAGCCAATCCCCTTCTATGGTGAACTAGGGGCGATTAATCCAACATTTATTCTCCCTTCAGCCATACGAGCAAACGCCTCATTGGCTGAAGAGTTTGTGGCTTCTATGACTTTGGGCTGTGGACAATTTTGTACAAAACCAGGCGTTGTATTTGTCTTGAATAGCCCAGAAACGCAAGCCTTTATCGAAATCGCTCAAGGGTTAATTCGACAACAATCAACGGCCACTTTGCTAACGCAAGGAATCCGAGAAACGTATGAATCCGAAGTGGATAAGCGAGCTTCCGAAACAGGCATTAACGTAACTCGTTCTGAACAAGCAGAAGTGACCAATGTCGCACCAGCACTGTTCGTGACGGACAGTAAAAACTGGCGTAAAAACCCGCAATGGGAAGAAGAAATATTCGGTCCTCAATCGTTGATCGTAATCTGTGAAGATTTCGATGACATGTTGAAACTGAGTGATTCACTGACTGGCTCGCTCACCGCAACCCTTCACGCTACCGCTGAAGACGAAGAACAAGCCAAGCAACTGCTTCCAAGTTTGGAAGAAATCGCCGGACGCCTTGTATTCAACGGTTGGCCAACTGGCGTCGAGGTTGGTTACGCTATGGTTCATGGTGGACCCTATCCGGCTTCAACCAATTCTGCCTCAACATCTGTCGGGGCAGAGGCTATTCATCGTTGGTTGCGTCCCGTCGCTTATCAAGCTTTACCAGAATCTTTATTGCCGGATTCATTAAAAGCGTCGAACCCACTGGGTATTCAACGCGCCATAGATGGCAGTGTGTCCCAATAAAATCACCAAATGGCTCAAAAAGGCATCAACTGATGCCTTTTATTTCACTCTACTTCTCAAAACCTTCTTTCCTAGTTGGTTTGTGCCAGAAAAACAATAAACTACTAAAGTAAAATGGATTGGATACAATATTAATTTCACGGGAGACTTCAATGTCACAGAAACCTGTTTTTAAAACGCGTACTCAGCTCGTTGAGGAAGCAATTCGAACTCAGATCTTGAAGGGCGAGTTAAAAACTGGTCAACCTTTACGTCAAGATGCGTTAGCAAAAGAGTTTAATGTTAGCCGAATTCCTGTGCGTGAAGCGTTAGTTCAATTGGAAGCACAAGGACTCGTTAGCTTTGAACCTCACAAAGGTGCGACGGTCACTGAGCTATCTCCAGAGAAAATCAATGAGCTATTTGAACTGCGCGCTGTCGTGGAATGCCACATTTTAGAGCGCGCGATTCAAAATATGACAGACGCTGACCTTGAACGCGCGCGCGAAGTTCGCGAACGTTTCGAGTCAGTAGTGAACAGTGGCGACGAAGTAGAAGAATGGAGCAACTACAACTACGAGTTCCACAAAGCCCTATATGCGCCAGCCAACATGCCTGAAACTATGGACGTCATTTACAACCTGAACACAAAGTGTGACCGATACATACGCATGCAGCTATTGTTTACTACAGGCATTAAAAAGGCAGAAGAAGAGCACTTAAGCTTGTTTGAAATGTGCCAAAATCGCGATATCGAAGGCGCCAAGTACCTACTGAAAAAGCACATTCTAGAAGCAGGCACAGCGATTCGAAACCTGCTGCTTGAAAGGCAAAATATCAGCCAGTAAACGGAATAACGAATAAGGTGATATTCAAGGATGAATGTTGGACCAAAGTTTTTACTTGCAGCGCTACGACAAAAGATTAAAGAAGAAGGGCTTTGCTACAATTCCTTGTCAGAGAAAAGTGGCATCCCTTTATCTAGTATTAAACGCCACCTACATAATCCAGCTTTAGGTTTGGATAAAGTACTTATTTATCTGAACTACCTGAATACCGATCTCATCGAACTCGCAACCTTAGCCAACGAGCTTCAGCACCAAAACGAGCAAATGCTAACAGATGAAGAGAGCGCCCTTTTCGTTGAGCATCCTTATTTACTTGATTTTATTTATATGCTGACTTCTCGTGATATTAAACCGCAAGAGATAGCCCAAACTTACGGACTTTCTGATACAAGCTTACGATTCTATTTGCGTATCGCGGAAATTCTAGGATATGTCGAAAACTTCGGAGACGGCTTGTTTTACCGTTCTGGTCGTCGATTTATTATGGAAGAAGGTACGGCATTAGACACCTTATTCAAAGAGCGATTTCAACAAGATTCGCTTTCTCATGATATCAACCCAGGCGTATGTATAGGTCGCATTAGGCTCACCGAAGAGCAGAAAGTGCAAATAGAGGACGAGCTTTGTAATAAATTAGCGAAACTTAACGCAGTTAACACTTCCAACAATGAAGGTGAACTAACAAATATATTAATGCGCTGCACTCCCGGTGCTCAGATATTTTTCGCTGATGATTTACCTAACATTGACGGAAGCTTATTAAAGCACGTCGCTCAACTCACTAAATTAAGTTAAAGCATCAGATAAATAAATCAAACACCCCCGAGATAACATCATATATCCCTACCAAACTATTGATTCAAAGCGTTTCCTGAATCTAATTCTGATTTTTTATTTAGCAAGCGTCGCTTAGTCAACTGAGAACTTGTCTTAATTTCACACTTATTAATTGTCTTGTTAGCTCTTTTGAAATAGACAGAAAACTTAAGTAATGACTAATTTAGCTTAAGTATAAAAGACAACTTTTTTACGTTATTTACCTCACACTATTTAACTATAAATTTGCAGACGAACAAATTAAATTAATACATTCACCTAGCTAATAAAAACAAAAGCAAAACACATAATTATAATTCTATTATTTATAAGGACATAGAAAAGTGAAATTTAAGTATTCTTTAGCAACGGCAGTCACTCTCGCATTATTACAAGGCTGTGGCGGTGGTGGCGGTGATAGCTCATCACCTACTCCGTCCACTAGCAGTGCAAACGGTCCAACGTGGAAAGTTCATGATTTTAGCCAACCGTCGAAAACGTTTATCAACCAATGTGAAACGCCCCGCGTCGGACTGGACCCATATGACAACTATGCCGCCTATCCAGATAAATTGGGCTCTGCATTACACGAAAAACTCTTTTTAAGAGCTTTTACTAACGAAACGTATCTATGGTATGACGAGGTTCCTGATAATAATCCAGCAAACTACAAAACTGTTACTGATTACTTCAATACGCTGGTCACCTCTGCTACTACCGCGACGGGTAAACCAAAAGATCGCTTCCATTTTACCGTCCCTTATGAGGATGATATGAAATCATCGCAATCCGGTTTAGTTGCTGGATTTGGTTTTAACTGGGCATTCCTACGTGGCGTACAACCTCGAGACGTTCGTATTTCCTACACTGAAGAAGCCTCGCCAGCTGATAGAAGCGGCATTGCTCGTGGTGATAAGCTTCTGAAAATCAATAATATTGATGTGGTTAACACCGGTAGTCAGTCCGACATTGATTTTATTAATAAAACGCTCTTTAACCCTGACATCAATCAAGATTACACCTTCACATTTGAGAGTGTTGGCGGTCTAGAGAAAACCGTGACGCTTACCGCCTCTGATGTCATGACCTCTCCAGTTAAAAATGCCAAAGTGATTACACAAAATGGTATGCGGATCGGCTATCTGCAATACAACTCCTTTGAACCAAGCGCTCAAGCCCCGCTTATTGAGGCGTTCAGTACGCTCTCAGCAGAGAATGTTGACGAGATCGTCGTTGATTTACGTTACAACGGCGGTGGCTTAGTCCTTCAGTCCTCGCAAGTAGGCTACATGCTAAGCGGTGCTGGTCAGAACCGAGTCTTCAGTGAGTTGATTCATAATGACAAAGTGATGCGTACCATTAAAGATGGGGATAACATCTATCGCTTTACGAATCTAGCAATAGACTGGGCAGCACAGAAATATTCGGATCAAGTGCTTCCGACACTGAACAAAAAGCGCGTATATGTGCTGACTTCAGGAGGCACGGCTTCCTCAAGTGAACTGCTAATCAACGCTTTGCGCGGCATTGATGTGGAGGTTATCCAAATAGGTTCAACAACCACAGGTAAACCGTACGGGTTCTCACCAGAACAAAACTGCGGCACTATGTACTACACTATTCAGTTCAAGTCGGCGAACGAGAAAAAATTTGGCGACTTCGCTGATGGTTTTATTCCTACTCCAAAGAGCCAAATCAATACCGAGCTAGGCTTAGACAATAGAGTGGAAGGTTGCTGGGTCAATGACGACCTAACAAAACCATTAGGCGATCCATCTGAAGGTATGCTTTCTGCGGCACTAAACTACATGGAAACTGGAACCTGTCCGCCAGTATCCCCTTCAAGTTTCAACGCCATGCCGCGTAACATTTCATCTCCGGAGTTAAGCGATCTTCGCTCTCCGCTACGAACAGAGGCAATTCATGTTGAGATCAACTAACTTTTTACGAATGCTGATTCGGGTTGCGCTTTTCTTAGGCACTTCGATTTCTTTGATAGGATGCCAAGCTATGTCACAAGAACCCGTTGAAGCATTGAGTAAAAAGAACTCTCCGGAAACAGTCATAGAGATTCAAAACGCGATCGCAGAAATCCAAGGGACACCAGCACCTAGAATCGCAAATAACGTATTTGAATCCTCACCGCATTTGTTGATTGAAAAAGGACGAGTAAAAGGGAACAACAATCAACTGTTGGATGGCAGCTATGCGGATCTTCCAGACCAATATACGTTGCAGATAAGAGGTGAAACCTGTGGCTTGTACTATGCCAAAACAGATACTTTTGTCTCTCTCAGTTCACTAGATTGTGAGCCCATCATTAAGTTTTAGATCTCCCAAAATAGAAGCCCGCTGATATCAGCGGGCTTCCTACTTTATTGTTCAGTGTGAAACGGTCAACGTTACTTGAGTTCAATCCATGCTCTGCGCTGTTGCTTATCCATGTATGACCAAGCTACAAAGCGGCTCACTTTCTGCCCTTGACTCATTTCAACCACACGAACGGCTTTCACACCCAATTTTTCAAGCTGCTTACGCATCGGGCGAACGTTGTCTTTTTTGGATATAAGTGTTGTAAACCACAAGACCTGCGCGGCAAAAGCTTGGCTTTCATTCGCCATTTTTCGGATAAACGCCGCTTCTCCGCCTTCACACCACAATTCAGCGTTTTGACCGCCAAAATTCAACGCAGGTTTACTTGTCTTTACTTGTGCGGTTTGAGGTTTTAGCCCTTTCTTGCGCTGGTTTGCTTTTAGATTATCGATTTTACGCTGGCTGCCCATAGCGGCATCTTCCGCCGAACGGTGGAATGGCGGATTACATGTCGTCACATCATAACGATCATTCGGTTGAATGATACCTCGATAAATATTGGCATCATTGTATTGCTGTACCAGTGCAATTTTTCCCGTCAAAACACGATTGTGCTCTACGATCGTTTGAGCCGATTGGATGGATTTTGGATCGACATCGCTGCCCGTATAGTGCCAACCGTATTTTGTTACACCAACAATCGGATAAATACAGTTTGCTCCCACGCCAATGTCCAACGCTTTCACTTTTTGGTGCGCGTACTGACCTTTTACTTCACCATCAAGTAGTTCTGCCACTCGGTGAATGTAATCAGCGCGGCCCGGAATCGGTGGGCAAAGGTAGGTGTCGGGAATGTCCCAGAACTCGATACCATAATACGCAGCAAGCAATGCTTTATTGAGCATTTTAACAGCATTAGGATCAGAGAAGTTTATGGAGTCTTCCCCTTTCGGATTTTTGATAACGAATGGCTTTAACTGTGGTTCACTTTCCACGAGTTTTTTAAAATCGTAACGACCTCGATGAACATTACGCTCATGCAAACCATTCTTCGCTATTTTTATGAACTCGACTTCGCTCTTTCCTGCAGGCTGCGAGGATTTGCGCGCAACTTTGTCTTTAACACGCTTCGGCTTGGCTTTATTCGCGTCTGTATTCTGAGCCGCCTTTGAAGCCTTTGGCTTTGCTTGCTTCGCGTTGTGATTATTGTTCTTCATTCAAATTCGCTTTTAAATCGAGGTAAATCATAAACAAACGAGCATCAAATTCGAGTTGGTGATACTCAGGCTCCATGCAGCAACATAACTGATAGAACGCCTTGTCGTGGTTTTTCTCACGAGTATGTGCCAACTCATGTACCACCAGCATTCTTAATAGTGGCTCGGGCGCATCTTTAAATACATTGGCAATGCGAATCTCGTTTTTCGACTTAAGCTTACCACCATGGTTTCTACTGATTACACTGTGCAAACCAAGCGCATTGTTTACCGCGTGAATTTTCTTATCGTAGACAACTTTACTGATTGGCGCGGCTTTCTTCATGTAGCGATTTTTGATTGCCATGGCGTACTCATAGAGCGCCCTTTCGCTTTTGATTTGGTGCCTATCGGGATAACGCTTTTCGAACCAAGGAACAAACTTGCCACTCGCTATCAATGAGCTCACCTGCTCTACGATGTTTTGTGGGTAGCCTTGAATGTATCGAAGTGACGGATGCATAGAGTTAACGTCTGTTATGACAAAATAAAGGCGCTCAATATACCTGAGATAAAGGACAGTTTCACCTTAGCTTTCGCCTTTCATTTATGGTGAAAGGCCGTTAAACTTCGCCTCCCAATGATAATGGAGAGAAACTCAATGAAACGTGTCGTCCTTTACGTCAAAGACAAATGCCCTCACTGCAAAGATGCTCAACGTTATCTGGATTCGAAAAATATTAACTATCGTTTGTGCAATGCTAAGATGCAACGCGGTCGCAAAGAACTTGATGCGCTTGGTGCTCGTTCAGTGCCAGTTTTAAAAATTGGTGATCGGGTAATGATTGGCTGGAACCCAAAGAACTTCGAGAAGATGTACAAAGGCGACTAGTGCTCGGACGATGAATCTGCGCTGCGTTTAAACGTAGCGCTTGATAAAGTCGATAAACGTTCGATCTGCTATTGATAAATACCCCTGCTTGCGCCAAGCAAGTGCCAGATCCAGCGTAACTGGTGGTTCAAACGGTAAGCCAACAACGCCCGACTCATGTTGAGTCACCAATTCCAGTAACGCGGTAATCGCAAACTCTTGTTTTACAATACTCAAAATCAAAGGCAGTAAGTTGGTCTCGAATGATGACTTCATGGTAAACCCATGCTCCTCACTCACCTGATCCAAAAATTCGCGGTGAAAATAGCCATGCTGAAACATAACCAAATCGTGTTCAAAGAACTCATCAAAAGTAAGAGCGTGTCGCTGGGCTAACTCATGCTCAGGTGAAACAACTGCGACCATTTGGCTAGTAAACAAATGGTCAGTTTCTAGATCATCAGGCACATTATCACAACTGATCACACCAATATCGAGTTGACCATTGAGCAGCATACGACGAATCGATTGAGTTCCAGCTTCGACCAAGGTCAATTTTAACTCAGGGAATTGGCTTTTAAACGCCATCACAATTCGTGGAAAGAAATAACTGCCCATCATTGATGGCGTCCCTAGTCTTACTTCGCCTTTCGCTAAACCTTTCAACTCATCAATCGCGAGCTGCGCGTCGTGCAACTGTTGAATCACCCGCTTAGCATGTACAAATAACGTTTCGCCCTCTTTCGTTAAGCTGATTTTTTTATCATCACGGCGAAATAGGGTAACGCCCAAAGACTGCTCAAACTTTTTGATAGAAATGCTTAATGCGGGCTGGGCAATATGCAGGGCTTTCGCCGCATGGGTAATGTTTCCGTGTTCAGCGACCGCCAGAAAATGTTTAAGTTGTTTCGATTCCATTAGATCAAAAATATATGGTGTCCATATTTTTAATATATTTTTTTAATTTATAACGAACTGATAGATTGATCACAGTCTCTCCATTTGCTCACATTAGGCAGGATTCATGGTCAGTTTTGGCACACCGGAATACAAACGCATTACGCTCTCGCTAGCGCTTGGTTCCTTCTTGGTTTTTTCAAATTTATACCTACTACAGCCAATGCTGCCCACTTTTGCCCAAATTTTTACGATCTCAGAAACGCAAGTGAACTGGTTATTTGCGGCCTCAACACTCGCTCTCTCTTTTAGCCTCGTTCCAATGGCTGTGTTATCAGAATCAGTGGGACGAAAACCAGTCATGATGGCCGGTCTGTTTTCGATTCCTACCCTTTCCGCTTTGATGCTGTTTGGTGACTCATTCCTGTTTTTGGTGGTATGTCGAGCACTGATCGGTGTCGCGCTCGCCGCTTTTGCTGCGGTCGCCGTGGCTTACATGGCAGAAGAGCTCGACAAGCACGCTTTCTCGATGGCAATTGGAACGTACATTGCGGCTAACTCATTAGGCGGTATTGCAGGACGTATTAGCGGCGGCTTATTGGCGGACAATTTCAATGTTGATGTCGCCATTGAAGTTATGATGGTGTTCACTCTTCTTGGTGTCATTGGCGTTCACTATTTATTGCCAACACAGCGCAACTTCACCCCGTCATCAAGCAGCTTGCGCCATCAAAATCGTGCGCTTATTGGTCATTTTAAAAACCAACGCGTATGGTTCGCGATGCTGATAGGAGGACTCAACTTTGCTTTGTTCGTCAACCTTTACTCCGTAATGGGGTTCCGTCTGGTGAGTGAACCTCACAATGTGCCCGTCGGGTTGGCCTCACTGATCTTTATTTGTTACTTGGGAGGAACTTTCTCCTCTCGTTGCGCAGGCCACTGGAGTAAACGTTATTCATCAATCCTCGGCATGTTCTTGGGCGCGATAGTGAGCATGACGGGGATGTGGATTGCGGCGGTTGAAAGCTTGACTGCAATGCTATTTGGGTTGTTGCTGATAAGTTTTGGTGCCTTCTTTACTCATACCCTCGCCTACGGTTGGGTCGGTCAGAATGCCACTCGTGCCAAAGCCACCGCGACAGCGCTCTACTTAGTACACTACTATGTAGGCGGTAGTTTGGGAGGATTCTTACTTCTTTATTGTTGGCAACATGGTGGTTGGTCGAGTGTTCTCATGGGGGGAAGCGCCGTCTACCTAGCGATGTTTGCTGCGATTGCGTATTTGAAACACATTGCCGAAAGAAAGCATACTGACCAAACACCTGACGCTGCGAGTTTAAAGAGTAGCTAAGGTACGCTCATTTGCGTAATACCTCTCTGGTTACTTGGATAACCAACTCTGCTATGCTTGGGCTACTTTAATAAAAACCAGAAAGTCGTATGTCAACGCGTTCAACACAAAACACAGATATCGAAGCGATCACTCAACAGGTCGATCAATGGCTCAACGATGTGGTAATCGGACTCAACCTTTGTCCGTTTGCTGCCAAACCGCAACGTAATAAACAAATCAAAATTTTTGTTAGTGAAGCGACTCAAGAAGAAGCGCTTCTTGAAGATATTTTATTGCAGCTGATTGAGCTGAGTAACACAGAACCCGAACAACTTGAGACCACGTTGGTTGTGGTTCCCAACATGCTACAAGATTTCTGGGACTACAACTTTTGCATAGATTGGGTTGAAGGATTAATTAAGCAGCAAAACTGGGAAGGTATTTTCCAAGTAGCGACTTTCCATCCTGATTACTGTTTTGGCGGCGCAAGGCCTGAAGACGACGAAAACCTGACCAATCGTTCTCCTTACCCGATCTTCCATTTGATTCGCGAAGAGAGTATGGAAAAGGTACTAAAACACTATCCTGATCCTAAATCCATTCCCGATACGAACATCGCTCGTGTTTCCGCCCTTTCAGAGGAAGAACGTAAAAAGCTGTTCCCTTACCTATTTCGTTAAGCACCACCATTCCCCAAAGGCAGATTTATCACCAGTTAGATGCAATGCCCTTGGGGTTCAAAGTGCGGTTTGGTATCATTGCCGCTTCAATCGATTCAATGGAAATTAGAATGCAACTGTCAAAGCTAACCCAAGAGATTTTTGATCACTTATACCGTGATATCACCGAGTTCCGTAGTACGTTCGACTTACCAGTCGCAGACGCTGCAAGCCTTGATGCACAAGCAGATACACTACACACCTCTTTGGCGATCGAAGAGCTAACAGAGCTAGCAGAAGCAGATTGTAAAACTGAGCAAGCAGATGCCATCGTAGACAGCGTGTATGTATTAATGGGCCGTCTCGTTCATCTTGGCCACAGCAAAATAGAAGACAACCTGGCGATCAGCTACTTAATTGATCTTCTATTAAACGTTGCGGTAAACCGTGGTATCGAATTTATTCCTTGCTGGGATGAAGTACATTCAAGCAACATGAGCAAAGTATGCCGTAACGAGCAAGAGTACTCAGAAACAGAAGCATTCTACGCGGAACAAGGCATCAAGTTGATGGCGGTGCAGAAAGGTGAATACATCATCGCGAAATGCGCCGAAGATTTCGTATCGGAAGGTAAAACCATTCGTAAAGGCAAAGTACTCAAATCTGTTTACTACCGCCCTGCAGATCTAAAACCGTTAACTCAATAAGCGTTGAGTTTGGCTATCTCGATTAAAAAAAAACGACCTCAAGTAGGTCGTTTTTTATTGTCCCTAAACATTAATCAAAGATTAAATAAGGTTGCTCATCTACGATGACCTTTTTGACTTGAGTATTGAACACTTCCCCGAGAGCTTCTTCCGTTAGCACAGTATCGGCACTTCCTGATGAGTGCAGCACACCGTTGTTAAGCAGCAATACTTTATCTGCGTGCTTTAATGTGCGATTGAGATCGTGATTAGCAACCAATACTCCAATTCCCTGCGCCGCCATAGTGTTAATCAATTGATAGAGCAGACCCTCTTGCGCAATATCTAACGGTGCTGCTGGCTCATCCAAAATTAAAAACTGCGAAAAAGGATTAATGGTACGCCACACCTGCAAACATACACCTGCTAATCGGACACGCTGCCACTCACCACCGGATAATGTTTGAATACTGCGATGAAGCTTATCTTGCAGTTGTACCAGCTCCACCACCATATTGACAGCATCACGCACTTTGATATCCGCAATCTCAGCACCACTTGGCAGAGATAAAGCGAGATACTGAAACACATCAACATTAAACGCTGGGCGCGATTGCTGACACAAATAACCTCGAACATGAGCTTGCTCTGACAACGGTAAAGTAAGCAAGTTTTTGTTGCCAACGTACACTTCACCACTCATACCGTCTCGGTGACTTAACGTACCAGAAATCGCAGCCAATAAAGTACTCTTACCGGAACCATTAGGCCCAACGATATGTACGATTTCGCCAGCTTTGCATTCAAAAGAAAGAGGCAATAATCGACTACCAACCGACATATGTTTAACGTGCATCATGACTCTTCACCAGCATCCAGATGAAAATAGGTGCGCCAATCGATGTTGTCATGACACCTAAAGGTAACTCTGCGGAGTCCAATAACAGTCTTGCGCCGATGTCAGCAAATACAAGCAACGCAGCACCAGATATTGCAGAAAGTGGCAATAAATAACGGTTTTCAGTACCAAAAGCCAAACGCAACAAGTGCGGCACCACCAAACCAACAAAACTGATGATGCCACCCAAAGCGACTGAGCTACCCACCAAAACAGAAATGGCGAGGATCAATTTCCAACGCATTTGATGCACATCGACACCCAATTGGGTCGCATGAATCTCACCCAGCATCAATTTATCAAGCGACTTGCCTTTACAACATAACCAGATAAGCACCGGTAACATCACCAAAGTAACGGTATGTTGATACCAACTTGCACCGCCAATACTGCCCATTAACCAATACATCAGTTGGCGTAAACTGAGATCATCACTAAAGTAAAATGCCCACGTCACAATCGCGCTCGATAAAATACCCAATGCGACCCCAACCAAAAGCAATCGAGCCGTCGTCAGGTGCATTGCCCTTGCTATCGCCACCAAAACAAACGTGAATACCATCGAGCCAGCAATCGCTGCCAACATAAAAACAATCGGGGTAGGAAGAACAGGTGACGCGAACATGATTAAGACCATTGCTAAGCTTGCGCCACCAGAGATACCAAGCACGCCAGGTTCAGCCAACACGTTCCCAAGCAACACTTGTAACGTCGCGCCAGATACCGCTAACGCAGCACCAATAATTGCCGCAGACACTAACCTCGGTAAACGCAAGTCCACCAATAACTTCTGTTCAAATGCAGATAAGGATTGAAAAGGAGAAAGGAAAATTTCTCCGACCATCAAGTGAATGGCAGAGAGTACAGCGAGCACGATCGACATAACCATCAGGTTACGTTGCCAGCGTCGTTCCTTGTTCAGGATAAGTTGTTGAAAATCCATAGCGGCCGATAAAAACAAACGAGGCTTAACCTTACAGTTAAGCCTCGGTAAATTGCAATTAACTTCTCAAAGCAATGTTGGATTAATCGTAAACCAACTCACCCTCTTCAAAACGGGTTTTCACTTCACAAACCATCAGAGCTGCACGTTGACCTATTGCGACGTGGCGGTTCGGGAAGACAATCGCTTCGTTTTCATTCTTCGCCATTAATGGTTTGTCGCCATCATGACCAAACACTTCGCCGTGAACAAATGAGGTGAAGTTTTCAACATTGTCGTCGAACATAAAGTCAAAGTCTTCGTTCAAACGAACGATTGTGCGACTTACGCGATACTTAATGCATGGTTTTGGTAAGTGTTCTGGCTTCGTTTCCGCAATCAAATTACGTAAAGACAAATCAAACGCGGTCAGTTTATCGAGGTCATTTTCACCGATACGAGCCACACGGCCAAGCTCCATTGTGAGAGCCTGCGCACCAAAATTCTCGGCACTGTACCAGCTAAACGTGCTCGATGGTGAGTTTGACAGGAGCACTGCTTCAATGTGTGCACTGTCCAAGAAATCGATCAATGCCTTGCTGCGCACAGGATGACGAGTCTTAGGACTTACTGCAAACGTATAGTGCTTCGAGCCTCTAATCGCGCAGTGTAAATCAAGGTGCCAGCGTGTTGTCGGGTCGGTATCCTGATAAAAATCTCGAACAAGCAGCTTAAGCGTATCGGCGATAACAAGCTCTTTTGTCTGTTTGTGTTCTTTTTCGTCAAACAAACGGTTGAGGTTTTCTTCAAGGAATCGCGTGTGCGCCAGAGTGGACTCTGGGTGAGCGATAATGAACAGACAACGGGTATCGACCGTCTGGAACCCAGATTCTATGTCTTGAATAATGGAATCCACCAGCTCCATCGGTGCGGTTTCATCTCCGTGAACCCCACAAGAGATGATGATGTTCTTCGTATCCTGAGTATAATTCGCAGGGATTACTTCTAATACACCACGCTGATAGAGTTTAAGTTTTACACCGTTAGAAAGCACCTGCTCCGCTGGTGCGACATCAATATGAACATCTAACGTGTCAGTTAAAAACGATTGGCGAAAGAGAGACTTCGTCATGCGTTACTCCTTAATAGCACGGCGGATATGTTAATAAATTGTACAAAGGATTTTTGTTGCTGCGATCTCACTTATGAGTAGAAATCACTATTTCCCTCGAAAATCCGATGCCTTTTCGCGCCAGGCACTCAAATCAAGCATTGAGGCGTTTAATTTTCAAACAATTACAAAGTGTTAGGGCTGTGAACTTTACCACAGCCCTGATTAAGATCATTATGATTTGATCAAATTTTTGTAGCTATAAAGCAGATTATGCATCAACACTGCGAAAAACTTAGCCGCGCTGTGCGAGCAAACGCTCAAACTCATCGACTTTTTCACGCACTAGCTCAACACTCTGCTGCCAAAACGTTGGCTGGGTTAAATCCATCGACAGATGCTTTTCGACGACATCTTCCGCCATCATGCAGCCTGTATCGCGCAGCAAATTGATGTAATCGGTGTAAAACGCTTCGCCTTTGGTTTCTCGCTGTGCATAGATACCCTTGCTAAACAAGAAACCAAATAGGTATGGGTAGTTATAAAAGCTCACGCTATCAATAGAAAAGTGCAGCTTGCTTGCCCAGAAGTACGGATCCGGTTCGCTCATTACGTCGCCATACCATTCTTTCCAAGTTTCTGACATCAACTCACAGAATTCATCTGCGGTTAACTCTCCATCCTGGCGGCGTTCATAGAACGATTTTTCAAACTCGTAGCGAACCGGAATGTTGATCATTAAAGCTAGCGCAGATGACAACTCTTCCCACAACATCTCGAGCTTTTCATCAACGCTCTCCGCTTTCGAAATCAAATGATCACGAACGATGTTTTCTGCAAAGATAGAGGCGGTTTCTGCTAACGTCATTGGGTAGTAAGTTTGGCAAAGTGGCAAATCACGAATAACCCAGTTATGGAACGCATGGCCAAGTTCATGTGCCAGAGTCATAAGGTCTGAACGGCTGCCACTCCAAGTCATAAACACAAGTGGTGTTCGCGTTGCTGGCAGTTTGGTGCAGTATGCGCCAAGACGCTTGTTAGCATTTGGCGCGGCATCAATCCAACCATTTTGTACCATCAAACGGACAAACTCCGACATCTCAGGGTTTACTGTTTCAAATGCTTCACAAATAACATCAATCGCTTCATCAAAGTCGTAAACCTTCGCTTCACCGCTCAAAGCAGGCATAGCCGCCAGATGATTCCAAGGTTTCATCTCATCCAGACCATGTACTTGCGCCATCAATAAACCCGCTTTCTGACCAATAGCTCGACTGTCTTTGGCTACGGTCATCATCGCATTTAAAGTTTCAGCTTGGATTCGGCTACCATGCAAACTCGGCTCTAGGAAGTGAACTTCACGCTTCGTAGAACGCTTTTTGTTTTCAGTTAAGCGCCATCCTGCTAACGCATTCAAAATCGCAGCGAATGATTCTTGGTGCGTTTGCATTGCATCTTGTACGCCTCGCCACGCGGCTTCTTGACGCTCGAATTCAGAACCATAAAGAATGCTTGCCGCTTGAGAAAACCCAAGCTCTTCACTATTACCATCTGTGTACTCAAGCTTCACTTTCAATGAGCCAGTCAGGTTATCGTATAGGTTACCCCAAGCCGATTTGCCATCCACACTCATCGCAGCCAGTAACTGTTCTTCTGCGTTGCTAAGACGAGTATCCGCCAACTTTCTAGAATTCAAGATAGAAAAAGCTTGCCCACTGATATCAGGATTCTCATGGTCTAACACGCGCAAGATAAACTCTTCGTCGGCATGCGTTAGTGTCAAATCAAAGGGACTGAACGCTTGGGAAAGCTCCGAAAAGATGCGGGTCATTTTACCAAGTAACGATTTCGCTTCGGCGTTTGTTGCATCAACAGAAGCATAACAACTCGCAAAATTTGCAACTGTACCCGCTAAACGACTCGCGGCTTCATTGGTCAAAATCGCATTTTGCATGATCTCTACGTTGCCACAATCTGCTGATTGTTTATTCAAAAGATCAATACATTGTTCCACAAGAGCAATATCGTCTTGAATTCGTGGGTCAGAAAGGTCGTTATAAACGATGGACAAATCCCAACTCGGCGTTGTCATTTCTATATTTCCTTTTTATGTAACTGAGTCAATTTTCGCTTCCTGCACCTAGCAGATGGGCTTCCACTGACATCTTCCGTGACTATGCCCGTAAGCAATATCGTTCTGGGCATTTTAATATTTATAAATTAACGAGTTAAAAGAGGTACGCCAATCGAACGCACCGAGGCGTAAATTTGCTCATCTATGGTAACTGTTACATGCGTGACAGAAGCGTTTCCTATCGACAACGTCGAATACCACTTTGGGTTACGCCAATCTAACTCCAATACATGAGCAAGAATCATACGAATGACGCCACCATGCGTGACGATAAGTAGATTGTCATTGATATCGTTGATGATTTGAGACCAAACGCGACATATGCGCTCAGAAAATGTGCTTAAGCTCTCAGCATTCGGCAACGTATGTTGTGCTGGCGATTGCCAAAAAGCATCTAGCTTTTTCCACTGCTCAGTGAGCATATCAAAAGGCATACCATCAAAATCACCAAATGCCATCTCTTGTAAAGACTCATCCGTCATTACTGGTAATAATTGCTGTTCAGCAATGATGTTTGCCAGTTCTTGACAGCGTGAAAGCGGAGAAGAAATTATTCCACCCACACCTCGTCCACTCTCGGCCCAAGCCCGAGCAATACTCTCTTGATCAGCAGGCGTAACTTTTACATCTGTTTGGCCATGGAGTCCTGGTGGAGCGTCTACTTTTCCATGACGCACAAGATAGATATTGAGTGTTTTCATTTTGTTCCATCCTACTCTTTAAGAACCAACGGCAAACCAGCAGCAACAAAGGTAACGCGATGGCAAACACTGGCTAGTTTTTGATTCATCCGTCCTGCATTATCCACAAAATAACGACTAACCGCCCCCAAAGGTACAATGCCCATTCCAACCTCGTTAGAGACGAATATTAACGTCGCATCTGAGCCACGTACCACCTGTATAAGCTTTTCAATTTCTGCTTCTAGCTTCTCATTGGAACATTCATCACCTAACTCAAATATCCAATTGTTGAGCCACAAGGTTAAACAGTCGATCAATACAACATCGGTGATAGCGAAATTTGTCAGTAACTCAGATAAATGAAGGGGGCATTCATGCTCTTGCCACTCGCCCCCGCGTTGCTTTTGATGATGCGCTATTCGCTCTCGCATTTCTTGGTCAAATGGCAGCGCGGTTGCAACATAGTGTAATGATCGATGAGAAGCGACCGATAATTGCTTAGCTGTTTTTTCTGCCAAATGCGACTTCCCAGAGCGCGCGCCACCGAGTATCAATTGCTTCATGAGGAGTGATACAACCCAATCATAGTGAGATAAATAAGCAGTTCCGACAACTGTTGCGCTGCGCCAAGGCAATCCCCCGTAAAGCCGCCAATTCTCTTGGTTAACCAACGTTTGAACATCAAACGAAATACCACGAGAACAAGCGATATCAAGATCGCATCCGCGATACCAAGCACAAGCAATGTTACGCCACCAGTAAACAACAAAATGGAGACTTCTAGAGAAGACTGGCGACTTGCTAGCGGTTTACTTTTCGACGTATCACTGTCACTGACATAAGGCATGTCATAAATAAGCGTCGCTGCTAGTGCTCGGCTTGCGGTGTAAGCGACGACAATGACCAACCAAAAGTGCGGCAAGTTAGCCAGTTCACTCCAAAAAACATACTTAGCCAATAACGCCATAATGAGAGTGGCGGCACCATAAGTGCCAATACGACTGTCTTTCATAATAGAGAGGCGTCGCTCTACGGTCATGCCACCGCCAATGCCATCCGCCATATCGGTCAAGCCGTCTTCGTGAAAAGCCCCAGTTAACAATAAGCTAAACACCATCGTTAATACTATGGCAACCGACTCTGGAAAAAAAATTGAGGTGAGCGAGAATACCAAAGCGCAAAGTGCTCCAAGCACGAGACCAACTAACGCAAAGTAACGGCCTGCCTGATTCATGCGTTCTTCACTGTAAGGCAACGCTTGGGGCACGGGTAAGCGGCTAAAAAAACTGGTAGCTAATAGAAATAACTCCCACTGGTATCTTAACGATGACGGCGTGACTTTCTCAGAATTATCAGGGACTGACACTAAACTGTAACTCCTGCACTCTCAAAGCTCGCCATTTTGTTGTAAAACTGGGCGGCAGCTTTTAACAAGAGTAAGGCAAGAGCGGCTCCTGTTCCCTCCCCTAGCCGTAAACCAAGGTCGAGCAGAGGTTCGGCTTTAAGATGTTCCAATACAAATTTATGTCCATTTTCTTCAGAGCGATGGGCAAACAACATGTATTCACGCGTTTCTTCGTCTAACAACGTCGCAATATAAGCCGCTACCGATACGATAAACCCATCCACTAAAACTGGAGTTTTAAGCCGCTTGGCTTCTAAAAAAGCGCCCACCATTTGTACGATTTCAAAGCCCCCAACCTGTGCGAGAATCGCTTTGGTATCAAGACCTCGACATCGGTTTACCCCCTGTGCTACCAGTTTATATTTGCGGCTCAACTGCTGTTGATTGATTCCGGTGCCAACGCCAACACAATAATCAATATCTAATGAGCTCAGCGCCGATAACAGTGCTGAGGCCGAACTGGTATTACCGATGCCCATCTCGCCGAACATTAAGAGGTTTGAACCATGCAAAATGGTATGCTCAGCAATCTTCGCACCATATTCTAAACCTAACGCCACTTGTTCTGGGGACATCGCTGATTGTTTAGAAAAATTAGCCGTACCGTTACCCAACCGTTGTTCAACCAAGTTGGGATGGGATTTAAATTCTGGAACCAGCACATCAATAGGAGCCAACATGCCGCAATCTATTACTTTGAGTTGAATGCCATTAATGTCGCAAAAACAGTTGATGGCTGCGCCGCCAGCGAGAAAGTTAGCCACCATTTGCTGAGTGACTTCGCTTGGCGCAATGCTCACGCCCTCCTCTGCAACGCCGTGATCTCCAGCAAATACCAGCATGCTTGGTTTGCAGATAGCGATGGAATCAACTGGCTGAGGTTTATTCTGACTTTGAATAAGAGCTAACTGCAGTGCCACCTTTTCCAATAAGCCTAAAGAACCGACGGGTTTGGTTTTGTTATCTATGCGTGCTTGTATCTCCGCAGCAAAAGAGTCATCCATTTTTTACGTTCCTTTGATGTTGTCTGGGTGAGAGGTGTTCTGTTGTTCAAGAGGTCTTGTTCAGCGACAGTTTTTGCGCGCCCACTATTGTATACACTTGCATCCAATTGGGGCAGCGCTAATCAAGTTTATCTCAGGATAGTCTGCCGAGTTCGCAGAGCGTCTCACCTTTCTTGCACGAGATGATAAGTAACTCGTTGAAATCCGCTACAATAGCTTAGACTATGTTCCCATATAGGAGAAAAGATATGGATAACAACACCTGCGCAATCATCGCCGGTGCAACTGGCTTAGTAGGCTCAAAAGTCATTGCAAACCTCATAAATCAATCAGGTGTTGGAACCCTATATTATCTTTCTCGCCGCCCACTCGATGGCGTCCTAGATGTGGAAAACAAGCTTATTCCTCTCATTGATGCAGACCTTTCTATCCACCAATGGGATGAGAACCAACCAACACCAACCATCGGCTTTATCTGTTTAGGCACGACCCTTAAGCAAGCAGGCAGTAAGGATAATTTGCGTAGAGTAGATGTTGATCTGGTGTGTAAAGTCGCCCAGCAGATGAAAACAATCGGAGTTAAACGCCTTGCGGTTGTTTCTAGCCTCGGTGCAAATAGTAAATCGCCATCCCATTACTTAGCTTGTAAAGGACAAATGGAACAACGAATCGAAGCTATGGATTTTGAGGAAATCGTATTTGTTCGCCCAGGCCCGCTTGTTGGTCAACGTCAAAGCCCAAGAATGGACGAGAAGTTAGTACAAACTCTGTTTAAGGTAATTCGCCCATTCATGCTTGGCAAACTGTCCAACTTTTTACCGATTCGAGCAGAAGATGTCGCCAAAGCGATGATTTATCAACTTTTCAGTTATCAAGAAGACTCGGTGGTTTACTTACAAAGGAAAGAAATGCGTGACTTACTGCATCACTACGAATAACCATTTTGTACAATTAACGTGCTAATTCACACTCTCACGCGACTTAGATCTCGTTTTTATATTCATTTTAGATCTAGCTAATACCCGTTTGTCATTTTTAAAGTTATATCACGAGCGTTATCTTACGCTCCATAAATAAATCCGTATAAAACCCCGTATAAAATACAACCGCCACTTCGGCTGGTTGATAAGGTAAAATTATGAATTTTGCAGTGATAGCCTCTCTAGCCGTCTTTGTTGGAATATTGTTCTTTCTATTTAATCAACAACAAAAGAAACACACTCTTTCACGTCTCGTTTTGATCGGTCTTGTTACCGGTTCTCTTTTTGGGCTTGCTTTGCAACTCATTCACGGTGAAGGCAACAGCGCAATTGCTCAAACACTTGAATGGGTAGGCATTGTAGGCAGTGGCTACGTTGGTCTACTGAAAATGGTCATCATGCCACTGGTGTTAGTATCGATGATCTCTGCAGTTGTTAAATTGGAGAAAGGTGGCTCTTTAGGAAAAATTTCTGGCCTGACCATCTCTGTTCTTTTAGTAACGACTGCAATTGCTGCACTTATCGGTATCTTGGTGACAACGACATTTGGCCTTTCAGCAGAAGGGTTAACTGAAGGTGCGCGTGAAACCGCTCGTATCGCCGTTTTAGAAAGCCGTGCCGGTACAGTAAGTGACCTAACTATTCCTCAAATGCTAGTTAGTTTCATTCCAACCAACCCATTTGCTGATCTAACAGGTGCTCGCTCGACATCGATTATCGCTGTTGTGATTTTCGGCGTGTTAACTGGTATCGCCGCTCGTAAAGTGATGATAGAAAAAGCAGAGTTGGAATCACCGATTCGTACTTTCGTAGAAGCTGCTCAATCTATCGTTATGCGATTAGTGAAGATGATCATGGCCCTAACGCCATACGGCATCGCAGCACTGATGGCAAAAGTGGTAGCGACATCAAGCGCAGGCGACATCCTAAACCTACTTGGCTTTATTGTGGCGTCTTATGTTGCTATCGCACTGATGTTTGTTGTTCATGGCGTATTGGTCTCTTTTGTTGGCGTTAGCCCTGCGGAATACTTTAAGAAAATCTGGCCTGTACTGACCTTCGCGTTTACATCTCGTAGCTCAGCAGCAACAATTCCACTAAACGTAGAAGCGCAAATCACCAAGCTTAACGTACCACCAGCGATTGCAAACCTATCAGCATCGTTTGGTGCCACTATCGGCCAAAACGGCTGTGCGGGTATCTATCCTGCAATGCTGGCAGTGATGGTAGCTCCAACAATGGGCATCAACCCACTTGATCTACACTTTATCCTGTCATTGATTGCGATTATCACCATCAGCTCATTTGGTATTGCAGGTGTCGGCGGCGGTGCGACGTTTGCAGCCTTGATTGTTCTTCCTGCAATGGGCTTACCTGTGACCATCGCAGCGCTGCTTATCTCTATTGAACCATTGATTGACATGGCACGTACCGCACTAAACGTTTCAGGCTCAATGACTGCGGGTACAATTGCTAGCAGAGTGCTGAAGTCACCAGAAAGTGAAGCAACATTGGAAGAAACACGAGCATAGAACTCAAATTCCTTCCAAAGCGATAAAACGTAAAATATCAAGCCGATGGTTCGCCATCGGCTTTTTTCATTTTCAAAAAATTCAACTTGCATCTTTCGTTGCTAGTCAAGGCGTTGAATGGTCTAATACTGTCATCGGTTTTGTAAACGGTAAGCAGAATGCACCAAGATAATCAGCCCACTTTTTTCTTCTTTGATTATGAGACATGGGGAACCAACCCCGCGAAAGATCGCCCAAGCCAGTTCGCTGGTGTTCGTACAGATGAAAACTTTAATATCATCGGCGAGCCTTTAGTCATGTACTGTCAACCACCGGCTGATTATCTTCCGTCTCCTGAAGCTGCGCTTATTACTGGTATTACTCCGCAAAAAACGGTTCAAGAAGGCCTTTCTGAGCCAGAGTTTATCGCTAAGATTCACACTGAACTCGCGAAACCAAATACTACCAGTTTAGGCTACAACAGCATTCGCTTTGATGACGAAGTGACCCGTTATACTTGTTATCGCAACTTTATCGATCCATACGCATGGAGTTGGCAAAACGGTAACTCACGTTGGGATTTACTCGATGTACTACGCGCGTGCCATGCCCTTCGCCCAGAAGGCGTAGAATGGCCAGAAAACGAAGATGGCTTCACTAGCTTTAAATTAGAACACTTGTCTGTGGCTAACGGCATAGAACATAGTAACGCGCACGATGCCATGGCAGATGTGGTTGCGACTATCGAAATGGCAAAGAAAGTAAAAGCAGCGCAACCAAAATTGTTTGATTACTTTTTTTCTATGCGCCAAAAGCGCAAGCTCAATGATTTAGTCGACATCGTCAACATGACACCGTTGATGCACGTTTCAGGCATGCTAGGGCGCGAATGCCAGTACACTAGCTGGATTGTGCCTGTTGCTTGGCATCCAACCAATAATAACGCCGTTATCACCATCGATTTAGCGAAAGACCCTCAACCTATTCTTGAACTATCCGCAGAAGAGCTGCACGAAAGACTCTACACTAAGCGCGAAGATCTTGGTGAATTGCTACCAGTGCCAGTTAAACTAGTTCATTTGAACAAATGCCCTATTCTCGCCCCTGCAAAAACGTTAACGGCTGAAAATGCGGAGTCTATTGGCATTGATCGCCAGCAATGTCTCGCTAATCTCGCTTTGTTGCGCCAACATCCTGAAATTAGAGAAAAGCTGATTAGCCTCTTTTCAGTCGAGCGTAAATTCGATAAAAGTGATGACGTCGATACACAGCTTTACGACGGGTTCTTTTCTCCGGCTGATCGCGCAGCTATGGATATCATTCGAGAAACCGACCCGAATAATCTTGCTGCATTAGACATTGAATTTGATGACAAGCGCATTAAACCTCTATTGTTCCGCTATCGTGCGCGTAACTTCCCAGGCACATTAGACGAGCAAGAACAAAGACGCTGGGCACTACACTGTCGAGAAGTGTTTGAAAGCCAAATTGAAGAGTACATGCTGAATTTAGAAAACTTAGTTCACGAACATGAAAGTGACGAAAAGAAGATTGCGATATTAAAATCCGTGTACTGTTATGTAGAGAGCTTAGCTTCCTAACTCCTCCTAATACAAGCGCACCTTATGGTGTGCTTGTTGTTTATATACTGTCAAAATGATTAAAGAACGATTCTTACAACTGATCCAACTGCTCATTTCAATCTTCCTCATCATGGGAGCACTTGGCATCGGAATTACCATTCAAAAGTTCACTGGCGTTTCCGTTCCAGGAAGTGTCATCGGTATGCTCGTACTGTTTTTCTCCATGACTCTTGGGCTTGTAAAAGTCGACTGGGTCAAACCGGGCGCCACGCTATTTATCCGCTATATGATCTTATTGTTCGTTCCTATTAGCGTCGGATTAATGCAACATTTCGATATGCTACTCGCTAATGCCCTCCCTATCATTGCTAGCGCAGTTGGAGGCTCACTCATTGTACTAGTCAGCCTCGCTTGGCTGCTGGACTACTTGCTAAAGGAGAAGCACTGATATGTGGTTAGTTGTTACCATTGCGGTTTTTCTTGTCGCGCGCCAAATTGCAATCAAAGTGAATAATCCTCTAGCAAATCCTTTGCTGATCAGTATTGCAGTGCTCATTCCTTTGCTTACTTACTTAAATGTACCGTTTGAAACGTATTATGCGGATAACGAAGGGATCAGTTTTTTACTTCAACCAGCCGTAGTTGCTCTGGCTTACCCGTTATATGAACAACTACCACAAATTAAAGCAAACTGGCGAATCATCACTTTTGCTTGCACAGTAGGCAGTGTGATGTCGATGATGACAACCACCTTGATCGCAGTCGCTTTCAAAGCGGATATCAGTTTAATCGCAAGTCTAGTGGGTAAATCCGTCACTACGCCAATAGCAATGGAAATTTCGAGTCACCTCGGTGGTGAAGCTGCCGTTGCGGCGATCTTGGTTCTGATTGTTGGTTTATTGGGCGCGATTTTGGCATACCCAATTTACAACTTAATTGGAATTAAACACCCGATTGCACGTGGTCTGACAATGGGTACAGTCTCTCATGCCTTAGGCACCGCTACTTGTGCAGAGAAACAGCCCATAGATGCCGCGTTCTCATCACTCGCATTGGTTTTATGTGGGATCATAACTTCTATTTTGGCTCCAAGTTTTTTTGCTTTGGCGGTCTGGCTATATCAATAGTTAAGCGCTCTCGGTCTGCCCTCCTTCCGGCAGGCCGTAGCCTTTCCGTTTCTTACTTATCCCTTTTCAAAACCCTATCTTATCTATCAAACTCACCCAGTAATATCGTGAAGGGACTTGACTGAGATATACATTCATAGCATTAGCATTCTAGCTGCTACCACTCGCTCTAGATTACGTAAGTATAAAGTAGCATAGCGGTAAAAGTCGCGTTGGTAACATACTCCTGCTCCTTGGTCATATGAATATATACTGATATGGTTAATTGTGAGACGGAGATAACGCTTCACACCTGTGCAATCGAATACATGTGTGAGCTCACTCTAATTATGTAACAGAATTATCAATTGCATTATTTATCGTGATCTAACGCACGGAACATTTCTATCTTTCACATAGAATAACTGTCCATGCAATAACAAGGATTCAACATGAAAAGTCGCATTGAACAGGCGCTAGCAGGCGCTCCAGAAGCACTTTCCAAACAACTTGCTCCTATCATCCAAGCTGATGATTTTGATGCTACGCTTTCAGTTCAACAATTTGAGCAGTTGCTTTCAGCTACCGGTCTATCAGACAAAGAGCTTCGTGTTGCGCTACTTCCTTTTGCCGCAGCGTACTCCTATGCTCCCCTTTCTGACTTTTATGTCGGCGCTATCGTTCGTGGTCTTTCAGGTCGCCTTTACTTCGGTGCCAACATGGAATTCTTTGGTGTACAGTTGGGTCAAACGGTTCACGCAGAGCAGTCTGCGATTAGCCATGCTTGGATGAAAGGCGAACGTGGTGTTAAGGATATCACTATCAACTTCAGCCCATGTGGTCACTGCCGCCAGTTCATGAATGAGTTATCTACCGCAAACGAGCTTAAAATCCAGCTCCCAGAACGCGAAGAAAAGTCACTTCATGAATACCTGCCTGAAGCCTTTGGACCAAACGATCTCGGTATCGAGTCCGGCTTAATGGCAGAAGTTAAACACCAATTCTCATGTGATGATGAAGACGCACTCATCCAAAGTGCAGTTGAAGCGATGAACATGAGCCACTCTCCATACACCAACAACTTGAGTGGTTTAGCATTAGAGATGACTAGCGGCCGTGTATTCCAAGGCGCTTATGCAGAAAATGCAGCGTTTAATCCTAGCTTGCCACCGCTACAAGTTGCGCTAATCCAAGTTTTACTTGCGGGTGAAACCTTTGACAGCATCAAAGCCGCTGCATTGGTAGAAAACTCTGAAGGTAAGATCAGTCACTTAGCCGATACGCAATCAACGTTGGAAGCGTTGAATCCAGATATTCCGCTTAGTTTTGTCAACGTATAAACGACAAATTCAACAAAAAGCTCTACAACATGTAGAGCTTTTTTATTACCTAAAAACCAAAAGCAAACGTTTGCTTTGTCATGAAACTTCAGTATGATCTCCTGCAATTTCTGTCTCATCACTCTATTTTGTAAGGGAACACTATGTTTGGCACTGCAACTAGCGCAAATGCTACCCGTGTATTACTTTTAGGTTCTGGCGAACTCGGTAAAGAAGTCGCCATTGAATGCCAGAGACTTGGTTTAGAAGTGATTGCTTGTGATCGCTATGCCAATGCTCCAGCGATGCAAGTCGCTCACCGTAGTTATGTTATCGACATGTTAGATGGGAACGCCTTAGAAGAAGTTATTACGAAGGAACAACCTACTTACGTCGTACCAGAAATTGAAGCCATCGCAACCGGCAAACTGGTAGAGCTTGAAGAAAAAGGACTGAATGTTGTTCCAACCGCTAAGGCAACCAGGCTAACAATGAATCGTGAAGGTATCCGACGTTTGGCAGCAGAAGAACTGGAATTGACGACTTCACCTTATCGTTTTGCAGATAACTTTGAAGACTTCAAAGCCGCGGTTGAGCATGTGGGTATTCCGTGCGTGGTGAAGCCTGTGATGAGCTCTTCAGGTAAAGGGCAAAGTGTTATCAAGACCGAAGACGACGTTACAAAAGCATGGGATTACGCTCAGGAAGGCGGGCGTACGGGTGCAGGTCGCGTTATCGTGGAGGGTTTTATCGACTTCGATTACGAAATCACTTTATTGACCATCAGAGCCGTTGACGGTGTGCATTTCTGTGCTCCAATTGGTCATCGTCAGGAAGATGGCGACTACCGCGAATCATGGCAACCGCAAACTATGTCAGAAAACGCAGTAAAAGCAGCTGAATACACGGCTGAGAAAGTGGTAAACGCGCTCGGTGGCTACGGCATCTTTGGTGTAGAGCTATTTGTTAAAGGCGATAAAGTCATTTTCAATGAGGTCTCTCCTCGCCCTCACGATACGGGTATGGTTACAATGATTTCACAGGAAATGTCTGAGTTTGCTCTCCACGTGCGCGCGTTTACCGGAATGCCAATTAATAATATTGTGCAATATGGCCCATCTGCGTCTGCTGTTATTCTTGGACAAGGAACTTCCACAAACATTCGCTTTGAAAACCTAAGCAAAGCTTTAGCTCAACCTCAAACACAAGTTCGTCTATTCGGTAAGCCAGAAATCGATGGTCGCCGCCGTTTAGGTGTTGTCCTTACGCGACGAAAAACCACCGAAGAAGCCGTTCAAGATGCTGTTGAAAGTGCTTCAAAAGTGAATATCATTTATTAAATACGAACCACTCATACAAAAATAGCGCAGCTCAAATTGCTGCGCTATTTCGTGTTCCAAACCGAAGAGAGCCTATTCACTCTCGATTAAGTACACTTCTTCAGAGAAGCGACTTAAGCCTTTTTTCGCAATTTTAGGATGATTCTCGTCAGCTTCATCTACGTTCAAACAAGTAACTTTGTAACCTGAAAATAACTGCTCAATCTCTTCGACCGGCACGCTAAATGGAGGCCCCGCCATCTCTTCTTGAGGATAGTTGAGTGTAACAAGCAAAATACGACCGCCTGGGTTCAAAAGTTGCTTGAGACGCTCTACATACTCCTCTCGCATATCTTGCGGTAAAGCAACCAACGCGGCGCGATCATAAATGATATCGGCTTGAGATACTGGTGCAGTGAAAAAGTCCCCAGTATAAATAGAGAGCTCATCAAATTGATAAAGCTCGTGCATGCCATTAAGAGGCGTTACCGTTGGCGTGTAAAAATGTTCAGCAAAAAAGGCACGCACAGCAATATGGCTTAGCTCAACACCTTCAACCGAATCATGCTTCATCGCTAGCCAAATCAAGTCTTCTGACTTTCCACATAAAGGAACTAACACTTTATCTTCACGCTTTGGATTAGTGTGTTTCCAATATACTGGTAATAGCGGGTTTACATCTTCCAAGTGAAATCCGATCTGATTGCTGGCCCATTTGTTATGCCAAAATTCTTGGTCTCTCATTTTACTTTCTACTTGTCGGCTGTTTTCATTTTGAGAGGTAAGACTAACGTTTTTTTTCAATTTGTCTATGCCGTTCATCTTTGGTTAATACTGCGGTGATAGGATGTAATCGGTCTCATAGGAGACGCGCCTTTATCTGATAATCAGAATAAAGAAAAGAGAAATGGTGATCTAACGCACGATTCTACTTCAAGATAAAACTGAAACCTTGGAATCTTTCGTAATGGCCCCATTTATAAGTTAGTACCTGATTTGCCGAACTTAGCGACCTTTATGTTCCCTATTTTCTAAGTACAAGCAAGTTAAGGAGAGTGAATGAGCTTATTTCTTCGTACTACAGCATTGATGCTTTTGGTACTTAGCCGTGCACCGGCATTTGCCGCACTTCCAATTACCCCTGCGCCTAGTGGCGAACAAAATCGTTCAACCAGCCAAAACGAAGTTTGTTCGAAACTTTTTAAACACAGCCTTAGCGGTTTATATGGCATTCAGTCAATCGACACCACACCAACTCAGCCATATTCTGACTTCGACATCCTTTACAGCAAAGCTCACCAAGCACAATTTGAACTTGAAACTATCTGTAAGAGTACCGCACTTCTTAATGACGCTCAGCCATACTTCGCAGGCGTGAAATCCAAACAACGAGCAGAAGAAAAGATAGCTTTAGAGTTAGATGGGAAAGTTGAACGTATTACTGACCTAGCACGTGCAACGATTGTAGCTGAAGACGTCGCGAGCTTAGTCTCCATTTATGAAACGTTAGAGCGTGAAACAACTATTGTGAAAGTAAAAAATCGATTCAAAAAACCTGGCCCTTCAGGATATAGAGACTTGAACTTGCTCGTTCGTTTACCAAAAACAAACCTAGTAGCCGAAGTTCAACTGCACTTGAAAGCAATCGCAGATGTAAAAAGCGGTCCCGAACACGACCTATACGAAAAAATCCAGAAACTAGAACGTCAAGCGATGTTGGAAAAACGTGAGCTAAGCGAAATAGAGCTTGCCTCTATTCGCAACATGCGTACACAGTCTAAGAACTTGTACCAACAAGCATGGCAACCATACTTAACAACGCATCTAGAAGCGGCGTAACCGATATCATTAAGCGTCTCTCATAAACAGAAAAACCACCGCATTGCGGTGGTTTTCATTTGTATGCACACGAATTTTACGCAAAAAAAGACCACGCCTTAGCGTGATCCATTTATTCGGCTTACTGTACTTTCTTCAGGTTTTCTACACGAGCTTTTAACTTCTGACCCGGGCGAAAAGTCACTACACGTCGAGCAGTAATTGGAATATCTTCACCAGTTTTCGGGTTACGACCAGGTCGTTCATTCTTGTCACGAAGATCAAAGTTACCAAAACCTGACAGTTTTACCTGTTCGCCACTTTCCAGTGCCTTACGAATCTCTTCAAAGAACACTTCCACCGTTTCCTTGGCGTCCCGCTTACTAAATCCTAATTTATCAAACAGGTTTTCTGCCAGTTCGGCTTTTGTGAGCGCCATAAAACTTTCCTCAAAGCTATGTTAAACAATGCTACGTTAGTGTAGCGCCAGAGCAGTTTTACCCTACCAATTCAACAACATATCGGGGTTACATCAGGAAGTGTATGACAAGCTTATGATTTTCGCCAACTTTTTTCTTGGCGAACAAAAGGAATAGCACTACGTAAATTATTGTTAAACGCCAGAAATTTGATATTTTTGTTTTTGTTTCATCTTTATCAGGAAAAACATCCAGATTATAAAACTAAAAGTAGTTTAAATATCAACATTAAACACTATTTAATAAAAATATCAGATATTGGTTATTTAACAGACACTTGACATAGAACTTGTCGTAAATTCAGTGATTTGTATGTAACTCGATACGTAACAATTAGATTAAAAGGTATGACCACCTGTACTTTGCAACTGTGCTTTGAAAGCTTGATTAAACCCACGCTTCTCGCTGTTTAACGATGACGCCATATATAAAGATTGATAATGTGGAAGTTCGTGTATTTCCTCATTAGCTTCTTACACTGCTTCTAGGCGACCATGATTAATCAAATCATAAATATTCTTTTCCCTGTTTTTGCTCTTGTCGGAGTTGGCTATTTGGTCGGTCGTTACATCAAGCCTGACTTTCGCCCAATAAACCGCATTAATATTGAGGTTTTTACGCCAGCACTGGTATTTTCGTCACTCGTTAGCATGCCGCTCGATTCAAATCAGGGGCCGCTTCTTTTGGCGGCAATTGTTGCGGTTTTAATTCCCGCACTACTCATGATCCCGGTATGTCGATGGACGTCACTCTCGTTTAAAACCTGGGCGCCACCACATATGTTTCGGAATAGCGGAAATCTAGCTATTCCTTTGTTTACCTATACGTTTGGAGAAATTGCGCTGTCGTCAGCAGTGCTTTTATTTGTCGTGTCAGCATGCTTGCATATCAGCTTAGGCGTAATGCTGCTTAGTCATGGCAACCCTTTTAAGCAAATAGTCAAGATGCCAATCTTTTTAGCAGCGTCGTTGGCTCTGCTTCTCAACGTGTCAAATGTGGGTGCATGGGCGCCTTTATACGAAGCCACTGCTCTACTTGGGCAAGCGGCCGTACCCGTGATGCTTTTATCTCTGGGGGCACAAATGTGTCATTTACGGTTGGACGGTTTAAAGATTGGTGTGTTGTGTACCGTGCAGTCACTGGCAACTGGTGCTGTCGCTTTTGCACTTATTTATTGGTTAATTCCCCTTCCAACGATGCAATTGCAAATGATGGTGCTCTTCACAATGCTGCCGCCAGCCGTCATGAATTACCTATTTGCGGAAAGACTGAATATAGAACCCATGAAGGTGGCGTCAATGGTACTATTTGGCAACTTTTTCAGCATTCTTACGCTGCCTCTTCTGCTTAGCTATACCCTCTCACTCGCTGCCTAACCGCCAATAAGCTATCGTTAGCGTGTATTAGCTGAAAAACAATACGTTCCTAATCTCGGGTAAGGGCCATCCCTAGTTTGGTCTAGTATTTTAAAATAATGAGGGGTGGTGCGAGCAGTAAGGAACTTGAACAACGATAAGGTAATCCTAAAAATAAAAAAACCCTGCCAAACTGGCAGGGTTTTCATTTCTTAAGAAGATACGTTACGCGAGATTAGTCACGTAGAGACGCACCAAACTTCTCAGAAACGTGAGCAACGATAGCGTCAACCGCACCAGCGATATCTGCATCTTCAAGCGTACGCTCAAGTGACTGTAGAGTCAGAGCGATTGCTAGGCTCTTCTTACCTTCTTCAACGCCTTTACCTACGTAAACGTCGAACAGTTTTGCATCTTTAAGGAACTCGCCACCTTGCTCTAGACAAGCGTTAACAATGTCACCAGATGCAACAGCTTCATCCACTACTACCGCGATATCACGACGGTTTGAAGGGAATTTAGAAAGTGCTACCGCTTCTGGGATCACTTTGCTGTTAATTGCAGACCATTCGATTTCGAATACGATAGTACGACCATTTAGACCGAACTTACGCTCAAGCTCAGGGTGAACGGTACCGATCACGCCCACTTCTTTGCCATCTACGATGATTGCCGCAGATTGACCTGGGTGAAGTGCTGGGTTAGCTTTTTTGCTTTCAGGTGACAGTGCAGCGAAAGAGTACGCTTTTTCGTTCGCAGATAGCTCTAGAATCGCTTCTAGATCGCCTTTAAGGTCGAAGAAATCAACCGTGTTAGTTTCGATATCCCAATGTTCTTCACCGCGAGTACCAGCGATAACACCCGCTAGCATAGGCTCTTGGCGCATGCCGTTTTCTGCAGATTCACATGGGATGAAACGTAGGCCGTATTCGAATAGACGAACGCGTGGCTGTTGACGCTTCTGGTTGTGAACAACCGTGTTCAGCAGACCTTGGATAAGACCAAGACGCATTGCTGACATGTCTGCAGAAATTGGGTTTGGAAGTACTAGAGGCTCAACACCAGGTACAACTAGCTTTTGCTGCTCAGGCTCAACGAAGCTGTATGTGATTGCTTCGTGGTAACCACGGTCAACAAGAAGATCACGAACGCGTTTCAGTGGAAGATCCGCTTCAACGTGGTTGTGCATCTTAAGTGCTGCTGCTGGGTTTTGGTTAGGAATGTTGTCGTAACCGTAGATACGGCCAACTTCTTCAATCAGATCTTGCTCGATAGCGATATCGAAACGCCATGTTGGCGCTACTGCCACCCAACCTTCTTCTGAAGCTTCAACAGTCAAACCTAGGCGCTCTAGGATTTCTACTACATCAGCATCAGCGATGTGGTGACCTAGTAGGTTGTCTAGTTTCGTGCGACGTAGTGCAACTTTGTTTGGCTTAGGTAGGTCTGCTTCAGATTCTACAGCTACAACAGGTGCTACTTCACCACCACAAATTTCAACAAGAAGCTGTGTTGCACGCTCCATTGCGCTCACTTGTAGTGCGTAATCCACACCACGCTCGAAACGCATTGAAGAATCAGTGTGAAGACCGTAGCTACGTGCGCGGCCACGGATGTGGTCAGGTGCAAAGAATGCACACTCTAGTAGAACGTCTTTAGTCTCAGTTGTTACACCAGACTCTTCACCACCAAAGATACCTGCGATTGCAAGTGCTTTGTTGTGGTCAGCAACTACTAGTGTATCTGCGTTTAGTTCTGCTTCGTTGCCGTCAAGAAGCGTTAGCTTCTCACCTTGCTCAGCCATACGAACTACGATGCCACCTTCGATCTTCGCTAGATCGAATGCGTGCATTGGTTGGCCTTGCTCTAGAAGAACGTAGTTAGTGATGTCTACTACAGGGTCGATAGAGCGAATACCACAACGACGCAGTTTCTCTTGCATCCATAGTGGTGTTTCAGCTTGAACGTTTACGTTCTTAATAACACGACCTAGGTAACGAGGACACGCAGCAGGAGCTTTCACTTCGATAGACACTTTATCGTCGATTGAAGGGGCAACTGCTTCTACTAATGGCTCTGTCACGTCAGCACGGTTTAGTACGCCAACTTCACGAGCTAGACCACGAATGCTGAAACAGTCAGCGCGGTTTGCCGTTAGGTCTACGTCTACTGTTACGTCGTCTAGACCTAGGAATTCACGGAAATCGGTACCGACTACTGCGTCTTCTGCTAGTTCCATGATACCGTCTGACTCAACGTCGATACCTAGTTCAGTGAATGAACAAAGCATGCCGTGAGATGGCTGGCCACGTAGTTTCGCTTTTTTGATTTTGAAATCACCTGGAAGAACAGCACCAACTGTTGCTACTGCTACTTTCAGACCTTGGCGACAGTTAGGTGCGCCACAAACAATGTCTAGAAGCTCTTCTTCACCCACGTCAACTTTAGTTACGCGCAGTTTGTCTGCATCTGGGTGTTGACCACATTCAACAACGTGACCGACTTTAACGCCAGTAAAAGAACCTGCAACAGGAAGAACGTCGTCTACCTCTAGACCGGCCATTGTAATTTGGTGAGTTAGCTCGTCAGTAGTAACCGCAGGGTTTACCCACTCACGAAGCCATGATTCGCTGAATTTCATGTTGATGAACCCTCTGGATTACTTGAACTGTTTTAGGAAACGAAGATCGTTCTCGAAGAACGCACGTAGGTCGTTCACGCCGTAACGAAGCATTGTTAGACGCTCAACACCCATACCGAATGCGAAACCAGAGTATTTTTCAGGATCGATACCTACGCTACGTAGCACGTTCGGGTGAACCATACCGCAGCCTAGTACTTCTAACCATTTACCGTTCTTGCCTTTCACGTCTACTTCAGCTGAAGGCTCAGTGAATGGGAAGTAAGATGGACGGAAACGTACTTCTACTTCTTCTTCGAAGAAGTTACATAGGAAATCGTGCAGGATGCCTTTCAGCTGAGCAAAGTTTACGTTCTCATCAACCAGCATGCCTTCCACTTGGTGGAACATTGGCGTGTGCGTTTGGTCGTAGTCGTTACGGTATACACGGCCTGGTGCGATGAAACGGAATGGTGGTTTACCATTTTCCATCGTACGGATCTGTACGCCTGACGTATGAGTACGAAGCATCAAGTCTGGGTTGAAGAAGAAAGTATCGTGGTCAGTACGCGCTGGGTGATCAGCTGCGATGTTTAGCGCATCGAAGTTGTGGAATGCATCTTCGATCTCTGGGCCTGCCTCGGTGTTAAAACCGAGTTCGCCAAAGAACTTCTCA
Source organism: Vibrio sp. 1562 (assembly GCF_033340155.1). Classification (NCBI taxonomy): domain Bacteria; kingdom Pseudomonadati; phylum Pseudomonadota; class Gammaproteobacteria; order Vibrionales; family Vibrionaceae; genus Vibrio; species Vibrio sp. 1562. The sequence continues at coordinate 218,662 of NZ_JAWOVY010000004.1, read as the reverse complement.
ATACGCTCTACAGTACGAGTTACTGGGTGTAAACCACCGTTTTCAATACGACGACCTGGTAGTGTTACGTCGATTGTTTCTGCTGCTAGTTTCGCTTCAAGCTCAGCACGTTGTAGTGCATCTTTACGAGCTGCGATAGCTTGCTGAACTACGCCTTTCGCTTTGTTGATCTCTTGACCAGCTTCACGGCGTTCTTCTGGTGGTAGTTTGCCTAGGCTTTGAAGTTGAGCAGTTAGCTCACCTTTTTTACCCAGATACTGAACACGCACTTCATCAAGTGCGACTAGCGATTCGGCAGCTTCAATTGCAGTGCTCGCGCTAGCAATGATCTCTTCTAGATGTTGCATCGTTTCCTCATCTACCTGTAGGTAGTGTCCATAAGGGAGTGATTGGTTTTTTGATAGCTGTACATAGTAGCCAAACCGGGCACCAATGCCAAATTGAATTACGAAAAGAAGAGGTTATTGAATAAAAAGAGCACAAAAACGTCAAAAATGTCATCTTTAGTTAATCTGCCGTTTAGTTGTGCCCTTTTGTTTTAGAAATAGTATTGAATAGATAGCTCGATAAAATCGTCATCTCTAGCAAAGTAGAGCAAATCATTTGGTGTTTCATTTTTAAACAACCAAGCATCAATTTGCCACTTAACGTGATTCGATATTCGGCTCGACGCCTCTAACTTAGCATTGTAAACATCAGCGTTATCTAAATCCTTCGTGATTCCCGTCAATACTTCCGTTCCGTCCTCATCATTGAGCGCCCAACGAATACCTGCAAACACATCATTTTGACCGATAGTTTGTGCGTTGTTCCCTCGACTGTCATAGAGGTACTCACCAATAACTCCCACATCCCAAACCGTGTCAAATGCACCGACGAAGGTATACTCAAAACCCGTCACAAGACCGACATGATTATCAGCGCTATCTCGATAAACACTTTCTAGTTTCCATAACCAATCGCCAACAATTCCTTGCACATCGAGACCGACATGACTCATCAGAGCGTAGTAAGGCTTTAATTCTCCGTACTCAAAACGAAAGTAGGGATCCCGGTTTGTTCCATATAAATAGCTTAGGCCTACGTCCCAATCGCCAAGCATTTTCGAATATCGAAAAGCCACATCTACGTGCTTCTCTTCTCTGCTTGATTCATAGATAGCATCATCAGAGACAACGGGTTCGGTTCGCAAGCGGCCATCTGTACCCGCAAACGTTCGTTCCCTAAAGTAAGGTAACAACATTGCGTGGACGGTACCCCAGTCTTTGAAAGAGGTAAAATGTAACATCGGCTGACCGAGCTTATCTTCACCATCAACGGCTTCAATAGAGTCTGTTTGGTTTACTACATCAACTAAATGGGCTGATTCAGTCACTCCCCAAAAGACCTTACTAATCCCAACTCGAAGCTCATAATCATCCCAATAAGTCAGATAAAGTGCCTCTCGTATGTCACCATGACTTCGCTCATCGTCTAGACCATCCAGACGATAGAAAGGTGTGAAAGTAAAGTTTGCATCACCATTTTGCATCTCCCAGTAAAATTCTGGCTGCAAAACCAATGACGTTTGCGCTTTGCTCTGACCCTGAGAGCCCGTTTTAAAAAACTGACGATGCTCAATATTGACTTGTCCTGCGAGCTCGACGGCAGTCAGAGGCATCGAGTAAAAAAAGGCTGCTGCACTAAGCAACAACCCAACATTTAATCGCTTCATTTTTCCTCCACTACCTCACTCGCTTCAACACATTCTTATGAAAGTCATTGTCTTGTAATCCAGTGTTAAAACGCATTTCGCTAGTCGTTAGCTCAGTACTTTTTCCTGTTTGATGGTTTGTCATCGCCATAGTGTGCGCTCGCCAATATTGGTTGAGATATTGCTTGTAATCGGAAAAAGAAAGCGTTTTTAACAAAGAGCCTTTGCGGTCGTAAAACTCAACTTTAAGTGGACGATAATGCGCTTTATCTAACCACACCGTTTGCTTGGTATAACCTGAGTTCTTATCGGTCGGAATTTGCTCTACGACGAAAACATCTTGCCCGTTTATGCTGTCATCTTTTAGGTAGTTGAAACGGTATTTTTCAATCTCAAAGGAACTGAGATCCTCATACGCGAATTCACTGCCCATAAAAGGACCTGATTTGTTACGCGAGGAAATACGTTTCACACGTTTCAGTGCAGGAAGGTAAAGCCATTGGTCATCGGCACCCACCGTATGAGAATGGTTGAGAAACGCCGTGCCTTTTACATCTCTCGGTTCATCAAATATCGTGAGCCCTTTGTCACCATCGCCATCAACTTCAAGTGATTGTAAGCGCATTAAACGTGTGCTGCTTTCTCCTTGCGCGTTTCGCAGAATCATTTGCATCGTAGCAACAGAATCCCCCCACCCTCCATCACGGGCTTTGCGCTCTTGGGCAATTTCTAGTCCTTTGGCTTCATCCGCCAACACCGCATGACTCATAATAAGCGAGACAGAAAGTACTGATACTTTTAAGGCATTTTTTACTAAATTCATGTTCAATCCTTTAATTCGTTATGACTGAGTAACAGTCTTGGTTTGAGAGTCAGTTGATTTAAGCTTATTTCGGCGCTCTACCTCGTCGTAAACGCCTTTGTCAAACAACATCAGTAGAGTCGGTAGAAAGATGAAATCCACAACAAGAGCAATGAAGATAACAATGGCACTCAACTGTCCCATATCGGCATTTAAGCGGAAGCTCGACATCGCCAGAACAGAGAAACCAGCAACAAGCACGACCGTCGTAATCCAAAGCGCGCGCCCCACGGTGCGAAAGGCGTAGCGAACCGCTTGCTCCGCACTGTGGCCATCTTTACGAGCGTGTTGATATTTAGAAAGAAAGTGAACGGCGTCATCGACAACAACACCAAGCGTTAATGTCACAACGACAGACAATCCCAAGTTAATCTCGCCAGAAACCAGCGCCCAAATACCAAAACCAATAAGCGCAGGAGCAATATTCGGGACAAGACTAATTAAGCCAAGCTTGAACGAACGCAAGGCAAAGATCAGTAATGCAGAGATTAAGACAAGAGTAATGGGCAAGGTTGACAGCATGCTGGCCATATTCGTTTCACCAATATGCGCAAACATCAATGAAGGACTAGACGCAACAACATCATATTGAGGCGCGTTTTCGTTAAACCATTGGTAAATGCGATTTTCCAAATCAACAAGCTCGACGCTGCCCAAGTTCTCCACGGTGAGAACCATCTTGATCGACGACTTATCTACATTGATTTGGTTGTTCAAATCTAAACCATACGGTAGTGACATTTCATAAAGCAGCAGATATTGAGCCGCTAATTCTCTGTCTTGAGGGAGCGAGTAATAAGCCTGATCATCTCCATGCATGTTCTTGTTTAGGCGCTTATAAACATCGCTCAAGGTCGCAACATGGTCCGTTTCTGGCTGCAACCTTAGCCAGTCAGTAAATTTACCCACGGAATTGAGAAAATTAGGATCGGCAATGCCCTGCGATTCGTTAGTTTTTATCGCGATACTGATGTTCGCCATGCCACTGATTCGCTCTTCCATAAAATCAGCCGCTCGGCGAAATTCATTGCTATGGCCAAAGTACTCGACGGATTCATCATTGACTTTGTTCAGCGGAATCAAGCTCGCACTCGCGACAATAACAAGCACCGACAACGGCAATAACGCATGTCGCTTTGACACCACGAAATCTCCTAAATGATCCATAAAGTGCTTTCTTTCATCAGAAGTATCCGACTTCACCGTAACCGGAAGGATATTAAGCAAGGCGGGAAGTAACGTGATGGAAAGGAAACAAGCAACCATGACGCCAAGGGCTGATAGGTTGCCGAAATCTCTCAGGATTGGAGAATCCGACATATTCATCATTAAAAAGCCGATCGCGGTGGTAATGGAGGTAATCAAGATAGGCATGAAATTGAGCGCAATACTTCGCTCAATAGAGTGGGCTTTACTAAAGCCGTTTTGCATAGACTGACGCATTGTCGCGATGATGTGTACACAGTCTGCGACGGCAAGCGTCATCACCAAGGTAGGCACATTAACGGTCGCCGTGCTTAAGAACATACCAGCCCATCCTGACAAGCCCATTGTCACCATAACCGAGCCGATAATAACGATGAGCGTCGCGATGACGCTAAGCAATGAGCGCAACATGATGGTCAGAAACACCAATATCACTAGTAACATAGTAGGCACTAATGTTGCGCTATCATCTTGGGCTGCGGTCATAAATGCGTAGTTCATTGCAATAATACCAGCCTTGTGGAATTCCGTGTCTGGGTACACTTGCTGATAACGTTCAATCATTCCGTTTATGTAAGCAACCACCTCTTGTACTTCAGCAGTTTTATCTATTTCAGGGAGTTGGACCGTAATGTTTACGACCGTGACATCTCCTTTTTCAGAAATCAGTGAACTTTTCAAAACCGGCTCACTCAACGCAATACTTTTGACTTTCTCTATTCGTTGAGGTGTCAATTCATATTCGCTATACAGTAAGTCTTCGACAAGAAGATCATCTTCAAACGCTTCGGTATGCTGGTAGTTGGCGAGGGAATCAACGCGGGTGGAGTATGGAACTTGCCACGCCTCGTCAGTGATCTGCTGAATAAGAGATAATGTACTAGGAGTAAAAACAGTGCCGCTCTTTGGCGCTATAACCAAAGCAAGACTGTCAGATTTTGCAAAGGTGGTTTGAATTTCATCAAACGCAAGTAACTGCTCATTTGTTCCATCAAAGAAGATGTCGTAATCTCCTCTAAAGTAAAGATTTTTTCCTCCAATAGTTGCTATGACAATCAATAAAACGGTAGCAAGCATCACCAATACACTGTAATTCGTTGGTAGCTTACCCCACCCTGAACGGGCGTATTGTTGAACGTTGTGATGTGGCATCACACTCTCCTTTTGTGACGTTTCGTCAAATTTAAAAACTAAAAAAACAGCAAATGCTGTAAATAACCAGACAAACTCGACATGCAAACTTTAGATCGAATGAATTTGGCTACATAAGTCAGTTTTTAGTAACTTCCTATGCTTCTCGTGATCATTGGCTGAACGCCAACCCTCGAGATTTAATGACGATTCGTCACAATAGTGCGATAAAAAAGCCAACCATAACGTCAGATTGGCCTTTCCAGTTTATTAGCGATTCACTGACTCTAAATAAGCAAGCTCTTCACTAAATAACTCCTGCTCCACTCGACGCCAGGTTTTACGGTAGTCCCATTCTGTAGATAAAGGCGACCAACCTAAACCATCAAGTAACATATTCGCGTTGTGCAGTACTGAGAATGGGTCTTGAATTCGCTGAATACATCGACTGTTCGATGCATTTTGCGCCAAAGCGTTTGAACCGAATGCAATAGACCAGTTGGCGAATACAATAGCATCAGAACCAATTGCGGGAGAAAACTTAAGATCACCACATTCTACCGCATTGTTCACCAGCGCATCAGCACCATCTATTACTTGTTCTTCCAAGTTATTCAGTTCATTCACACGTTTAGGCGAAGCCTTCTCTAGAACCCAAGGCGTCTTTGCAACAATCGCACAAGTTGATAGTACTGGCTCCATACGAGCGTAAATACGATAACCTACATGCATCGCAATGATTTTTTCTCTGGTATTGCCATTAAATTTGGCGGTACGTTCGAAAAATATTGCTTCGCTTTTCAGCGAATGAATACAAAGCGCAAGAATCACATCTTCTTTGCTGCAAAAATGATTGTAGATCGTCCCTTTAGAATAAGGGCTTGACGCTGTAAGCTTGTCCATCGTTAAGTTGGCAAAGCCTTGCTCTTGAACTAAAGACTTAGCCAATTGAATAAGCTCTATCTCACGATCAGCAATCGCCTGTTGCTTTTTTGTTAGCCCTGAAGACACACGACATCCGTCTTGCTTGCTATATTTTTTACAGCGAAAGTTAAACATAATCCTTTGATCCGTATACCAACACACTCCCAATAATTGTAACACGATTCTTTAATACGGGAACGCAACTAAAGTTGACGAACCGTCACAAATGACACTTCGTCATAATAGATCAAAAAACAAACATTTCAAGTATGAATTTATAATTAGAAGATAAATAGCTACCAATTATGCATACCCAAGTAGCTACAGGATGCTTGGTTCAACGAGAATGGTTTCTTTGTAGAGGAAGCGAGAGAGGCTTTGGGAGGAACAACGAAGGAAATCAGCATGTTAAAAATAACGAAAGTAGATGCTGAACAGGTATTATTCGAAATAAGCCCAACACACTTTAAGTCTGAATTAAGAGCAAACACCGCTGAATGCCCTACTTACAAAGTATTTGCTGTCTTAGGCTTTTTCTTTTGCAACGCCCTTTCAGAAACTCTCTTCAAAAAAGGCTCAAAATCTATATAGATAGGCTTGGCTTATCACCTGCAGCTGCGATGGCATAACGAATATCATCAATAAATCGCCCCTCTGTCTCAATAATGCCGTCAGAGAATGTGACTGGCTGATGTGGCCCAGCAAGTAGAACAATATTAGTAAAATCAGAGACATTAAAGTTCTCTGCTACAACATTTTTGGAATGAAAATCAATGACGGTCTTTGCAACTTGATCTTCCAGTAACAAAAGCTGTTCTTCAGTAATTTTCATACGCGCCAAAGCAACGCGAACACACTTATCGTGGGTAGTCGTCTGCTCTTTTATGATTTCGGTATATTTGTCGTTGAGCTTGGAGTTCTCTGCATAGCTATAATATAAAGGCCCGTGCAGCGTTATATTTTTATCTTCATCAACGTAAACGAGATCCAACAACTCTAATGCTTTTAAGTAATCAGACATGCTCTGCTCAGACAAGTCATACTTTTTCTTTAAAATAGAATAACCGTCTTTACCTCGAAGCATTCTCAATTCACGATAAAAGTCGTAAAGGTGAGGGAATTGAAAGAATACTTCATCCTGTGTGCGACTAAAGTAATCCTCGTCTTCACCTTGCAATTGATTTGCGAGCTTTTGTAGTTCATCTAACGTGCAATCAACCGCTCTACAATATTCCAGCAACTTATCTAAAGCGAGATTCGTGCTTGTAAGATGTCTCTTAAAGGTAGATAGTGGCATACCCATTTTCTCAGATAGCTCTCGATATGTTAGCCCTTTTGTTTTAATCGCTTGGCGTAATGCGGCTAGCAAGTATTCGGGAGTCAGATCTCTCATCTACAATTCCTTTTGGCAATGTTACAGCTGTATAGTATTTGTAACAATTTAGAACCGCTTGGCAAGGTATAAGTTCATATTTTTATAAGAAAAACATGAATTAATATACCGAAAAGAGAATTCACACAACAAATGAAAAATTCAATATGAATTCAATTTCATTATAGATATAAAATAATATGCAAAATAAAAGTAAAGCAATTACTCTAAATCATCGTGATTAATTTTAATAGTAACGTAAAGTTGAGAATATAAACCTATTCTCTCTACAAAAATCTAGAATAATTAACCTAAAAGGAACAGAACGGTAAATGCATAATAATTCACCGCTCTCTATTAGCATTTTTGCAATGCTATTCAAGTAGACTAGTCCGCTAGTTTCACTGCAGTACCAAATGCCAAAATTTCCGAAGAACCATCTACGATTGAGCTTGTGGTAAATCGAATCCCTACTATTGCATCGGCACCTTTAGATTCAGCGTCCGCCACCATGCGCTGTATAGCAATATCACGCGCGTCGGTCATCATTTCCGTGTAACCACGAATTTCGCCGCCAACAATGCTCTTGATACCCGCCATGAGGTCACGGCCAATATGCTTTGATTGAACAACATTACCAGTTACAACCCCTCTGATTTCAGAGATCTGCTTGCCAGGAATGCTTTCGGTCGTTGTGTAGATCATTTTTAATCCCTTATAAACGTAAAAATTTATACCCAAGCTACCTTATAACTAACATAAGATGCTAACCAATAAATTGAGAACACTGATAAACAATACTCTAAATAGCCAAGCTAAAAGTCATTTGGGTATAAATTTTAGCAATAAAAAAGGAGAGCTAATGCTCTCCTTCTCTTAATCCTAAACTGCTAATTAAAGAGCAGCTTTCGCTTTTTCAACTAGAACTGCAAATGCAGCTTTGTCGAATACAGCGATGTCCGCAAGGATCTTACGGTCGATCTCGATAGATGCTTTCTTCAGACCGTTGATGAAACGGCTGTAAGATAGACCATTTTGACGAGATGCCGCATTGATACGTGCAATCCATAGTTGACGGAATTGACGTTTCTTAGCGCGACGGTCACGGTAAGCGTATTGACCAGCTTTAGTAACTGCTTGGAAAGCTACGCGGTAAACACGTGAACGCGCACCGTAGTAACCTTTAGCTTGTTTTAGAACTTTCTTATGACGTGCACGAGCTTGTACACCACGTTTTACGCGAGGCATTATGCTTCTCCTAAACTAAACGATTGATAACTAAAAAGAATTAAGCGTATGGCAACATACGGATTACTGCAGCCACTTCACATTTTGGAAGGATTGCATTCGGACGTAGTTGACGCTTGTTCTTAGTAGTACGCTTAGTCAGGATGTGACGTTTTGTAGCGTGCTTGTACTTAATACCACCAGCAGTTTTCTTAAAACGCTTAGCAGCACCTTTGTTGGTTTTCATCTTAGGCATGATGAATAACTCCGCATTGAGTAGGTTTAATAAACAACGTAATTAGGGCGAACAAAACCCAGCCATATGCCTTTATATAAAGGAAAGCGGCTAGGTTTTAATTACTTGATGAGCCGTTAATTACTTCTTTTTAGGGGCTAGCACCATGATCATCTGGCGACCTTCAATCTTCTTAGGGAAAGATTCAACTACAGCAATTTCTGCAGTATCTTCCTTAAGACGATTTAGAACGTCAACACCGATGTCTTGGTGTGCCATCTCTCGGCCACGGAAGCGAATTGTTACTTTCACTTTGTTGCCTTCTTCAAGGAAACGCGTCAGGTTGCGTAGTTTTACCTGATAGTCTCCAATATCAGTTCCAGGACGGAATTTTACTTCCTTGATCTGGACCTGCTTTTGCTTCTTCTTCTGCTCTTTAGCAGTTTTGCTCTTCTCGAAGAGGAACTTACCATAGTCCATCACACGACAAACAGGTGGCTCGGCGTTAGGACTGATCTCAACGAGATCCATACCAGCTTCTTCAGCAGCTGCAATGGCTTCTTGAATCGATACAACACCAACTGATTCACCGTCAGCGCCTGTTAGTCGAACTTCACGAATACCACGAATTTCACCGTTGATACGGTGCGGGTTTTGTTTTACCGGCTGTTGGCCACGTCTTCCGCCTTTAATAGCTTATTCCTCCAGATTGAGCTTACGGCTAGAGATCTCGTCTTGGATGTATGCAATAAAATCATCCACTTTAAATTTACCAAGATCTTTACCTTTACGAGTACGCACTGCTATTTCGCCAGCTTCCATTTCTTGGTCACCAACAACAAGCATATACGGTACACGCTTCAAAGTATGTTCGCGGATTTTAAAGCCAATCTTCTCATTTCTCAAGTCCGCTTTAGCTCTAATTCCACTTTTTTGTAGTTTTTGTACTATTTCTTGAACATAACCTGACTGTTTATCAGTAATGTTCATAAGAACTGCTTGTTCTGGCGCCAACCAAGTTGGGAAGAAACCAGCATATTCTTCGATAAGGATACCGATGAAGCGCTCTAGTGAACCTAGAATCGCACGGTGAATCATTACCGGTACAAGACGTTCATTGTTTTCACCTACATAAGTTGCACCTAAGCGACCTGGTAGGTTGAAGTCTAGCTGGACAGTACCACACTGCCACGCACGGTCTAGACAATCGTATAGTGTGAATTCAATCTTAGGGCCGTAGAACGCACCCTCGCCTTCTTGAATTTCGTATGGGATATCCATCGATTCAAGAGACTGCTTCAATGCTTCTTCAGATTGATCCCAGATTTCATCTGAACCTACACGTTTCTCTGGACGAGTAGACAGTTTCACTACGATGTTGTCGAAACCAAATGTTTGGTACGTATCGTACACCATCTTGATACAGTTTGTTACTTCTTCTTGAATTTGGCTCTCAGTACAGAAAATGTGAGCGTCATCCTGAGTAAAGCCACGTACACGCATAATACCGTGTAGTGCACCAGATGGTTCGTTACGGTGACATGAGCCAAACTCAGCCATACGTAGCGGTAGGTCGCGGTACGATTTTAGACCTTGGTTGAAGATCTGTACGTGACCTGGACAGTTCATTGGCTTAATCGCGTATTCACGGTTCTCAGAAGAAGTTGTGAACATTGCATCAGCGTATTTGTCCCAGTGCCCAGAGCGTTCCCAAAGAACACGGTCCATCATAAGTGGACCTTTCACTTCTTGGTAACCGTACTCATCTAGCTTAGCGCGGATGAATACTTCTAGATCACGGAAGATAGACCAACCATTGTGATGCCAGAACACCATACCCGGTGCTTCTTGCTGCATGTGGAATAGGTCTAGTTGCTTACCAATCTTACGGTGATCACGCTTCGCCGCTTCTTCTAGGCGAGTTAGGTGCGCTTTCAGTGCTTTCTTGTCGTGGAAAGCCGTACCGTAGATACGTTGAAGCATTTTGTTGTCGCTGTTACCACGCCAGTAAGCACCTGCAACATTCAGCAAAGTGAAGTGTTGACAGAAGCTCATGTTAGGAACGTGAGGACCACGACACATGTCGATGTATTCTTCATGGTGGTAAAGGCCTGGACGATCATCACGAGATACGTTTTCGTCAAGGATTTCCACTTTGTATGGTTCGCCACGTGATTCAAACGTATCACGCGCTTCCTGCCAGCTTACTTTTTTCTTAACCACTTCGTACTTGGTTTTCGCTAGCTCTTTCATACGCTTTTCAATCTTTTCAAGATCTTCTTGCGTTAGAGATTCGTCTAGGTCGATATCGTAGTAGAAGCCATTGTCGATGGTTGGACCGATCGCCATTTTAGCTTGAGGGTAAAGCTGCTTAAGAGCGTGACCAAGAAGGTGAGCACAAGAGTGACGAACGATTTCTAGACCGTCTACTTCATCTTTAACTGTGATGATTTCAAGGCTTGCGTCTTCTTCAATTAGATCACACGCATCAACGCGGTTACCGTTTACACGACCAGCGATAGTTGCTTTGGCAAGACCAGGACCGATCGATTGCGCAACTTCCATAGTAGAAACTGGGTTGTCAAATTGACGCTGACTGCCGTCAGGAAGAGTAATAATAGGCATGCTATGTCCTTTACAGTGGTGTTGCACACCAAGCAACACATGTTATTCAAATTAGAAGCTATTTGTTGAAAATAGTTGAGAGTCAATAAAGGCCTCTCGGTAACACGAATACCGGACCGTTATCGAGAATGGGATTGTACCTAGCTCACATTTAGAATGCAAAGCGCGATTTTGTTTTGTCATAAGAACTTAACCGCAGACCCGTCACGACAATCTGATCATGCTTTTTTAAGAGACAGCATAACTTGTAAACGGAATTGCCCCTCAATGAACTTACACAACAAATTACAATATCGCCTATTACGTGTGAACCGATACAAAACCTAACACGCTGGGCGAGAGCTCAACGTGCGATTTAGGTATATAGTTGTTTTATAGAGTAGTTTGTATGTAGGTATTCATCATGGTCTATTTCAAATCGCGCTTTATGGTGCTTCTAAGCACCTCGATATGTTCTTTGCAAGCCTTCGCATCAAATGACTTATATGGCCCGCTGCGTTCTTACGCACAATCCCCAATGCAAGTGGTTAGTCACACCAACGTACTGCGTTCAGGACATAGTCTACCCTATGGTTTTGTCGAAGCTTATGGTTCGGGAACCGTGGCAAGTGTTTGGGCTCATACTGATGAATACGCACTGGATTATTACCACAATCAAATCGAATTAGGCAGCAAATGGCAAGTCAGCAACCGTTGGCAGTGGGAGCTCAACTATCGATGGGTCTTTGCCGCTGACAACCATTTAGATGGACTGACGAAAAGCTTCCATAAACTTTTCGGTATCGGACAAAATGGGCGGGATAAAGTAGACAGAGATCGTTTTTACATTTCAATGCCGCAATATGATGTGCTTGAAGATGATTTCGAAGGACAAACACTGGCCAATAACCTATCTACTTACTTGCAGTATCAAGTGTTCCAAAATGAACATCACGGCCTATCGATTGGCGGCAGTTTGTATTTTAACGATGTGGCTCACAGCACTTTTCAAGGTAGCAGTTTCGAGCAAGGCTTCCAATTAAACTACAGCTACTTAAGTGATGCTCATGCATTTTATTCGATGATTGGCATGACTTTTCGCTCGGATGACCGTGCCTTGCTCGATCTGCCCTATCGACATAATACGATTGCCATTGCGGGTGGGTACCGTTATGCCTTAGAAGATAACCATCACCTGATGTTGGAATATCATTGGTATCAAGGCTCAACAGAAGGGCCCACAGAGTTTGCTGATGCCTCTAATGAACTGGTATTAGGCTATCGATATCTAATGGAAAATTCAGCGCTTGAGTTTTTAGCCGTAGAGAACGCAAGAAACATGGATAACAGTACCGATATCGCTTTCACAATAGGATATCGGTACATATTTTCATCAAGTTGATGAGAGCTATAGATTTAGCGTTGGTGCAACTGCGGTTGCGACTTGAGCATCGGTTGCATTGATCGGCAACGTAAACGAGCGATATTGGTCACCAGCCAAACTGAGCGAACGGTCAATCTCTGCCAAACAATGCATGACCTGCCCTTCCAGAATAAAAGAGAGCTCAATTTCTTTTGATGAGATAAAGCCGTTGTTACGGAACTCTAGTTCTTGATAAATACCAGAGCGAGAGGCAAACGAGCCACCGCGCAAAAAGCCTTTTTCAACATCGGCTTTAACCATTGTGAAACCAGCTTGCTCGATCGCTTGAATAACCCGAGATGCTACTGGTAGTGGTTTCACTTCAATATAGTCACGGTCACGCGGATCAATTGCAAAATCAATATCTAACGTCGTCTCAACCCAAACATGACATTGATTCTTAAGTGCGCTAACCGCAGTAATTGGCGTTTCATCATGCAATTTTAGCTCAAACGGAACCTGCTTTTCTTCATTAGGTTGAATCACAAAAGGGTCAACTGCTTTCAATTGATCAATAGTGAACGTTTGGTAACTTACGCTATCATCCACTTCGACTTTCATTTCCGTGTTCAATTTAATCGTAATAGCATCAATTTGTTGTTCGACGTCTCCGCCTTTGATATGAACATGCCCTTTCAGCGTCGCTCCTTGAAACACGCTCATTTCGTCCAAAATGGTATCTACTTTTGCAGAGCCGATCCCCAGTGATGCTTTCAATTTTTTAAACATACTTTTCCTTTTTTAGCGATTTTTCTTCTAATAATCGTTTGTTTACACAATTGTTTTCTGCTGTGCAAGCAATAGACCACAAGAAAATGTTTGAATTCAATCATCAATCCAAATAATGCTCAGCAACAAGAGTCATTCAGCTCTGCAATAGGATTGCTCGGTCACTAAGCGGTACATTCGTCGAGAAATGTTTGCAATTTGTACCTAAATTAAGCAGTATTTGTATAGTCAAATAAAGGGAGATCATTATGTCTGCACCACTCTACATTCAAATTAAACAATTTATCCTGGATAAAATTGATGCTGGAGAGTGGGTAGTTGGTCATCGCATCGCCACCGAGATTGAGCTTACCGAGCAATTTGGTGTCAGTAGAATGACAGTGAACAAAGCAATTCGGGATTTAGTAAATGAGGGCCGATTACAACGTCGCCCACGTTTAGGCACGTTCGTGTGTGATCCTGGTGAAAAGTCAGAATCTCCTCTGCTAGACATTCGAAACATTGCCGAAGAAGTCAGCGATAGAGGGCGAAAGTATGGCAGTAAAGTGCTCAAACAAATTGCCATAAAAGCAGATGACAACATTGCGACAAAACTCGGCGTTATGCTAGGCACGACAGTGTTTTACAGTGAAATTATTCACTATGAAGACCAAACGCCGATTCAATTGGAGCTCCGCTGGGTGAATAGCCAATATGCCCCGAGTTATTTAAATCAAGACTTCACACAAATCACTCCAAATCAATACCTGTCAAATAATTGCCCACTCAGCGCGATAGAACATACTGTAGAGGCAATTGTGCCTGAAAGCCGTATTAAGCAAGACTTAAAAATGCAAGCCAATGAACCTTGCCTTCTCTTGAATCGCAGAACGTGGAGCCAAGATAAATTAGTCAGTACCGCCCTACTTTATCACCCTGGTAACAAATATAAGCTGAGCTCAAAAGTGCTCATTTAAGGACAAGATTTGTCCTCTAGATCTACGTTTTGATCACATTTTAGCAACATCAATCTTGTCAGTATTCTTATTTTGCTCTATTTATTTGTATATACATTTAATGATACAAATAAACACAGGGACACAAACATGGATTTGCTGATTGAAAACGCACGTCTAGTTACCATGCAATCGGGAGAATGCGGATACCTTCCAACGCCTCCAGCGCGCATTGGTATTAAATCTGGAAAAATCGTTGCGATCAGTACTTGTGCCATTGGTGAAGACGCACCGCAAACCGAGTCTCTGCTGTCTGCCCAACATTACGCTCAGAGTATCGACCTTCAAGGCAAGTTAGTTCTGCCAGGTTTGATCGACTGCCACACTCATCTTATTTACGCGGGCAATCGTGCCAACGAATTTGAAATGCGCTTAAACGGCGTGCCATATCAAGAACTTTCCAAACAAGGCGGCGGGATTCTCTCAACGGTACATGCGACACGCTCTGCAACCGAAGCACAACTAGTTGAGTTAGCGTTACCACGTTTAGATGGGTTACTCGCGAGTGGCGTCACTTCTGTCGAGGTGAAATCTGGCTATGGATTGACACTGAATGATGAAATAAAAATGCTCCGTGCAGCCAAAATGCTTGAACAAGAGCGCAAAGTTAAAATCACCACTACACTTCTCGCCGCTCACGCCATTCCGCCAGAGTTCCAAGGTCGTGCAGATGATTATATTGAGCACATTTGTCAGGACATAATCCCTGTTGTCGCAAAGGAAGAATTAGCTACGAGTGTCGATGTTTTTTGTGAATCGATTGGTTTCAATCTTGAACAAACAGAAAAAGTGTTTGTAGCTGCAAAACGCCACGGCTTAAAGGTTAAAGGGCATACTGAGCAACTTTCTAATCTCGGTGGTACAGCCCTCACTGCGCAATACAACGGTCTGTCAGCGGATCACATCGAGTTTTTAGATGAGCAAGGTGTTAAAGCACTTGCTCGATCAAACACCGTCGCCACTCTATTGCCTGGCGCTTTTTATTTTCTAAGAGAAACTCAGTTACCACCGATTGAGTTGTTGAGAGAGCATAACGTGCCGATGGCAATTGCTACGGACGTCAACCCAGGTACATCACCATTTTCTGATCTCACACTCATGCTGAATATGGCGTGCACACTATTTCGCCTTACACCGCAAGAAGCACTGCGTGGTGTAACGCAACATGCAGCCAAAGCTCTGGGTTATCAAAACTCACGTGGCGAAATCAAAGTAGGGTTTGATGCGGACTTCTCTATCTGGGATATCGAAAGCCCTGCGGATTTAAGCTATCAAGTCGGAGCAAAACGTCTGGTAGGTCGTATAGTAAATGGTGAATACATTTCACACGGAGGCCACTAATATGTCTCAATTCGACCTACACTCTCCCCTATTTCATTGGCAAGGCCGTCATGATGCCGAGGACGGCAAGCTTGGTCAGCGAATTCATCACGTTGTTCAACGCCAAAAAGCAGATGAGTTGAGTGCCGTTGCGCATGGCGTCTCATTACTCGGTTTTGCTACCGACGCTGGCGTTGCGAGAAACAAAGGACGCATTGGCGCGAAAAAAGCGCCAGACTTAATCCGACGAGCACTCGCTAATTTAGCATGGCACCAAGACGCCCCACTATATGACTTAGGTACTGTGGTGTGTGAAGACGACTTACTGGAGGAGAGCCAAGCTCTATGTGCAGCAACCATTTCAAGCGCACTGCCCCATACGCCAGTCATCGTGCTGGGTGGTGGGCATGAGATTGCGTGGGCCTCGTTTTCCGGCTTAGCGGAATATTTTAAAGCGCACCATCCAGAGAAGAAGCCTAAAATCGGCATTATCAATTTCGATGCGCATTTCGATTTGCGCGCATTCGAGAGTAACCTCGTCGACGTAAGACCGAGCTCTGGTACACCCTTCAACCAAATTCATCATTTTTGTCAACGTAACGATTGGGACTTTCATTACGCTTGTATTGGTGTAAGCCGCAGTAGCAACACTAAAGCGCTATTTGAAAAAGCAGATGCGTTAAATGTTTGGTATGTAGAGGACAATCAGCTCTGCTACTTAAACCACAGTTATCACTTAACTCAGCTTCAGCATTTTATTGACGACTGTGACTACCTCTATTTGACCATTGATCTGGATGTATTTCCTGCCGCAACCGCACCTGGAGTCAGCGCACCAGCAGCTCGGGGAGTGAGTTACGACACTATTGCACCCTTTTTAGATCGAATTCTTCATTACAAAAATAAGTTAATGCTGGCTGATATCGCCGAATACAACCCAAATTATGACGTCGATAGTCAAACAGCACGATTAGCTGCCCGTTTGTGTTGGGATATCGCCAACGCAATGGCGGAAAAACAGCACAAACCATAATGCATCCCAGATGCCACTGATTATTACGACCAAGCAAGTACTTGGTCATCACGAGAAACTAAAGGAGTCTGAAATGACACAGCGCCAGGGACAAGATCCACGACTTGATACAAGCAGAACAATTCGTGCACCTCACGGAGATAAACTGCGCGCAAAATCTTGGCTAACCGAAGCCCCTCTTCGTATGCTGATGAACAACCTTGATCCTGATGTTGCAGAACATCCACATTCACTGGTTGTATATGGCGGCATTGGCCGAGCAGCGCGAAACTGGGAATGTTACGACAAGATTGTTGAAGTACTTGAAAGACTCGAAGATGACCAAACGCTTTTAGTTCAATCAGGCAAGCCTGTTGGTGTTTTCCCTACTCATAAAAATGCTCCACGCGTGCTTATCGCAAACTCAAACCTTGTTCCGCATTGGGCAAACTGGGAACACTTCAACGAGCTCGATAAACAAGGCTTGATGATGTACGGCCAAATGACCGCTGGCAGCTGGATATACATTGGCTCGCAAGGTATCGTACAAGGCACATACGAAACGTTCGTATCTGTTGCAAAAAAACACTTTGACGGTGAAGCAAAGGGCCGTTGGATTCTAACAGGTGGTCTCGGTGGCATGGGTGGTGCTCAACCTCTCGCTGGTACAATGGCGGGCTTCTCCATGATTGCAGTAGAGTGTGATGAGTCACGTATCGATTACCGCCTACGTACAGGCTATGTCGATAAGAAAGCGACTTCTTTAGATGAAGCGCTAGCTATCATTAAAGAGTCAGACACACCAGTATCGGTTGGTCTACTAGGTAATGCAGCAGACGTTTTCTCTGAGCTGGTAGAACGTAATATCACGCCTGATGTCGTAACAGACCAAACGTCTGCACACGACCCGCTCAATGGCTATTTACCACAAGGCTGGAGCATGTCTCACGCAGCAGAAATGCGTTTGCAAGATGAAGCAATGGTCGTAAAAGCCGCGAAAAAATCCATGGCTGTGCAAGTTCAAGCGATGTTAGAGCTGCAAAATCGCGGCGCCGCAACACTCGACTATGGCAACAACATCCGCCAGATGGCCTTGGAAGAAGGCATAGAAAACGCATTTGATTTCCCTGGCTTCGTTCCAGCCTACATTCGTCCTCTATTCTGTGAAGGTATCGGTCCTTTCCGTTGGGCTGCTCTCTCTGGCGATCCTGAGGACATTTATAAAACCGACCAAAAAGTAAAAGAGCTAATTCCAGATAATCCGCACTTACATAACTGGCTAGATATGGCTCGCGAACGCATCCAGTTCCAAGGTTTACCTGCGCGTATTTGCTGGGTTGGTCTTAAAGATCGTGAGCGTCTTGGTCAAGCATTCAACGAAATGGTGAAAAATGGCGAACTTAAGGCGCCCGTTGTCATTGGTCGAGACCACTTAGACTCTGGCTCTGTAGCAAGCCCGAACCGTGAAACCGAAGGTATGATGGACGGTTCTGACGCCGTATCAGACTGGCCATTATTAAACGCGCTACTCAACACGGCGGGCGGCGCAACTTGGGTTTCACTACACCACGGTGGTGGCGTAGGTATGGGCTTCTCGCAACACTCAGGTATGGTTATCTGCTGTGACGGCAGTGAAGATGCCTCAGAACGTATTGCCCGCGTGCTGCATAACGACCCAGCAACAGGCGTGATGCGTCATGCTGATGCGGGATACGATATCGCTAAACAATGTGCAGCAGAGCAAGGGCTAGATTTGCCAATGCTCAACGAAGAACTGAAGAAGCTCAAGTAAGGATGAAAGAGATGTTAAATTTAACGCTAAAGCCAGGTCATATTAGCTTAAACGAACTACGCCAAGTGAGCCGTTCACCAGTCAACCTTACTTTGGATCCTGAAGCCATTCCGGCCATTGAAGAAAGCACACAGGTCGTAGACCGAGTCATCGCGGAAGATCGAACGGTTTACGGAATTAACACTGGTTTTGGGCTATTGGCTAACACACGAATAGCACCAGAAGATTTAGAAACACTGCAACGCAGTATCGTTCTCTCTCATGCGGCAGGTATCGGTGAGTTTATGTCAGATGAAACGGTTCGTCTGATGATGGTATTAAAAATCAATAGTCTGTCTCGTGGCTTTTCTGGGATTCGCCTAAAAGTCATTAATATGCTGACCGACCTAGTCAACGCACAAGTTTACCCTTGCGTACCTAAAAAGGGCTCTGTTGGCGCATCAGGTGACTTAGCTCCTCTAGCCCATATGAGCACAGTATTACTGGGAGAAGGACAAGCTCGCCACAACGGTAATATCATTTCCGGGCAAGAAGCTTTAAAAATCGCAGGTCTAGAGCCTATCACTCTGGCGCCAAAAGAAGGCTTAGCGCTACTAAATGGGACTCAGGCATCCACAGCGTTCGCATTGGAAGGCCTGTTTATCGCGGAAGACCTTTTCGCGTCAGCAACCGTTTGTGGTGCAATGTCTGTTGAAGCCGCTCTCGGCAGCCGACGTCCATTCGATCCGCGCATTCACCGTGTACGTGGTCATCGCAGCCAAATGGACGCAGCACTCGCATACCGTCATTTGTTAGACACATCGAGTGAAATAGGTGATTCGCACACTAACTGTGAAAAAGTACAAGACCCGTATTCTTTGCGCTGTCAGCCTCAAGTGATGGGGGCGTGTTTACAGCAAATCCGCAATGCGGCGGAAGTACTACAAGTAGAAGCGAATTCCGTATCAGATAACCCGTTGGTGTTTGCTGAAGATGGTGACATCATCTCTGGCGGTAACTTCCACGCGGAGCCTGTTGCAATGGCAGCCGACAACCTAGCACTTGCGATTGCCGAGATCGGCAGCTTGTCTGAACGTCGTATGGCATTACTTATCGATAGCGCGCTATCAAAACTGCCACCGTTCTTAGTCGACAATGGTGGTGTGAACTCTGGTTTCATGATTGCTCAGGTTACCTCCGCTGCGTTAGCAAGTGAAAACAAAACACTCGCTCACCCAGCGTCAGTAGACAGCTTGCCAACATCTGCAAACCAAGAAGATCACGTCTCAATGGCAACATTCGCGGCTCGCAGATTGAAAGAAATGGGCGAAAACACTCGCGGTATTCTGGCTGTCGAATACCTCTCAGCAGCACAAGGCCTAGACTTTAGAGCGCCAAACAAGTCCTCTGAGCGTATTGAGATTGCGAAACAAATGTTGCGTGAAAAAGTATCGTTCTACGATAAAGATCGCTACTTTGCTCCAGACATTGAACAGGCAAATACTCTGCTTAAGCTGGCTATCCACAACACGCTCATGCCAGAGAGCTTGTTACCAAGTGTTCAATAACCAAGCATAACTGGCATTTCATCGAATAAACAGATAATGACTTGAAGGCTCTACGTTCTGCGTGGAGCCTTTTTATATACGATTAAACATATTGATGGCACTATTTATGAACGCCTGTCTACTTTGATGGCTATACTTTAAAAGATAGGCGAGCGAAAAGGTCGTTGTTTATTGTTTTCACAAATAAAAGCGTTGCTAAAGTATGCGTTTTTAACGGTTTATCCGCCGAAATAGTGTCTTATTGTTAGGATACGGTGAAGTTTTCACTGGATGGACCATTGCTACGCAGATATTCGCATATAATCCCACACAGTTTTGGTTACTACGTAAAAATTATGTTTCTAACACCTTATTTTTCAAACACTAATCACCAGTTTCAGTTCACTCGCGAACAAGCAAGCCACTTTGCAAAACGTGTCGCAGGTGACTACAACCCAATTCATGATGAAGACAACAAACGCTTTTGTGTCCCTGGGGATTTACTTTTCGCTGTGCTTCTCAGTAAAGAAGGCGTTAGCCAAAAGATGCGTTTTAACTTCTCTGGCATGGTAAACGATGGTGTAGCACTTCATATTGAAAATAAGTGTGACAAAGAAAGCGCTGTTGTTGACGAGGCAGGTAAAGAATACTTACACATGTCCCGTGAAGGTGAAACTAACCACGATCCGGCATTTATTGAGCATGTAGTGACAAATTACGTGCAATTTTCTGGTATGAACTTCCCTCACATCATGGTTCCTCTTATGGAAGAGAAGCAAATGATGATCAACTGCCAGCGTCCATTAGTTATTTATGAAAGCATGGAAGTCGAATTTTCACGCTTAGACCTTACGCATCCAGAGGTGGATTTCACTGGCGCAACATTCGACGTAGAAGGAAAACGAGGTGTAGTCACCTTAAACTTTGCGTTTAAAGAAGACGGTGAAGTCGTTGGTAAAGGTATTAAGCGCATGGTTGCAAGTGGCTTGAAGCCATATGACCAAGAAGCGGTTGATGACCTTGTACGCCGCTTTAATGAACGTAAGGATGCATTCCTAGCAAAGTTCGTTAAGGCAGCCTAGTAGACTGCCCTATCAGAAGCGCACAAAAAACGTGTTTACTAAAAGAAAGCCCAACGTCGACCGTTGGGCTTTCTTTTTATGTCTCATCCAAACAAAACTAAACGCAATGCTTAGAGCCAACGACGAACATGGTTTTTATAATCCACATACTCTTCACCAAACAATCGCTCTAAAACGCGTTCCTCAGGCTTGATTTGAAACCGATTCATATAACTGACAAATATCACGCCACAAAGCACCACACTCAAGTGCTGCCACCACAAACCAGTTGCTATGATTAGAAGCAATAATGCCATGTACATAGGGTTGCGTGAAAAGGCAAACACACCAGTTCTTACAACAGAAGATGCTGCTTCAGGTTTTACTGGGTTCACTGTGGTTTTTACTTTGCGAAATTCATACACGCCAGCAATGCCCATGTAGCCAGACAACAAAGTTAATACACCTACTACAAATTCAACAAAGGGTACTCGAATGTTCATGCTCGGCGTCAAAACTTTAAGTCCGTACATCAAAAGTATGACTAGCAAAAACACCACAACAGGTGGGACTTTGAGTTCAAGTTTTCTCAAGATTCATATCCTTTGAAAGGGTCTAAATACGGTTTCTAAAAAGCCCAGTAAAACTGGGCTTGATCTAGTCCGATTACAACAAAGTTAACAATGCCTGAACGGGATGCTTGGGCTTCGTTCCTTCAAAGCGTTTAACTTGGCTGCGGCAAGAATAGCCTGTAATCAAACATCTCTCGTTATCCAACTTATCTAAGCTCGGCTTCCAGCTTAAATTGTAAATGTCTTTCGACATCGACAACTTATCAACCTCATGACCAAACGTACCCGCCATACCACAACAACCAACAGGTACCGTATTCAAAACTGCACCAAAGTGAGCAAAAATAGCGCCCCACTCTTTTTCCGCATTTGGCATTTTGGTTTTCTCAGTACAGTGCGCAAACAGATACCAAGGTTCCTGCGCCTTATGCTCTCCGCTTTCAAACGCTTCTAATCTTGGGTAAAGCCATTCGTGGGCCGTCAGTACATCGAAATCACCTCGCTTACTGCCAAGCACTTCAGCGTATTCATCTCGATAACACAGCACCAATGCAGGGTCGACACCAACTAATGGGATATCCAAATCCGCTACCATCGCCAAGAACTTCGCTGTGTCGGCTGCTGTGCCCTTAAACTGACGTAAAAACCCTTTAATGTGTTGTGCTTTACCATTCGGCTTAAACGGCAGAAGTACCGGATGCATACCCAGCTTTTTCAATAACTTAACGAAGTCTTCAACGACATCAGCGTCGTAGTAGCTAGTGAATGGGTCTTGAACAATTAAAACATGCTTGCTCTTTTCAGACGAAGACAAACCACTGAGCGCTTGCAGATCATAAGGCGTTGTCAGCGACTCTACTCGTTGTTTCAAGGTGGGTACTGATAACAACGGCGCATCGACATACCCGACCGTAGATGCCGTTAAACTTTTCACCCACGACTGCTTCAAAACACCATTTACGACACCTGGCGCTTTTGCCATCATCGGCAGCATAGTCTCAATGTTGGCAACCAGATAGTCTTTTGCAGGACGTTGATAACGAGAGTGATAGATGTTTAAAAAGCGTGAGCGAAAGCTCGGAACATCGACTTTAATCGGACACTGACTCGCACACGCTTTACACGCCAAACAACCATTCATCGCTTCATACACTTCGTGAGAGAA
This sequence comes from Vibrio sp. 1562, assembly GCF_033340155.1. Classification (NCBI taxonomy): domain Bacteria; kingdom Pseudomonadati; phylum Pseudomonadota; class Gammaproteobacteria; order Vibrionales; family Vibrionaceae; genus Vibrio; species Vibrio sp. 1562. Next base: position 195,813 of record NZ_JAWOVY010000004.1, on the reverse strand, counting down.
GTCATACTCGTGACGACGATTGATAGAATGACGTACGCGGTCAATCATGGTTTTGATTGATGTTTTGTTTTCTAGTGTTTGCTTTTCTAAGTCAAGGATATCAATGCCTTGCTCTGTGAGCTGACGCAACCACTCGCGAACCAAACCCGCACGACCTTTCGGTGAATGACGACGATCGGCTGTTACTTTCATCGATGGACACATTGGCGAGCTAGTATCGTAGTTAAAACACAAACCGTTACCGTTACATTCCATCGCTTGTTTAAAGCTGTCACGTACTTGAACGTCAATCTGACGGTCATAGTAACCACGTTTGGTATCGGTAACTTTGACAAGCTCTGCATCACTATCCAGCGGTGTACAGATTTTGCCCGGGTTCATTTTGTTGTGTGGATCGAATGCCGCTTTCACACGTCTCAGTTCAGTAAACAACTCGTCGCCGAAAAACTCAGGGCCATATTCTGAACGGAAACCTTTGCCGTGTTCACCCCACATCAAACCGCCGTATTTCGCCACCAGCTTGACCACTTCATCAGAAACTTCGTGCATCAATGCTTCTTGGTGCGGGTCACACAAATCCAACGCAGGACGTACGTGAAGCACCCCAGCATCGACGTGACCAAACATGCCATAATTCAGAGACTTGCTGTCTAACAGTTCTCGAAACTCTACAATGAAGTCCGCCAGGTTTTCTGGTGGCACACAGGTATCTTCAGCGAATGCGACCGGTTTAGCACGACCTTTTGCTGCGCCTAACAAACCCACCGCCTTTTTACGCATGTTGTAAATACGCCCAATGCTCGCTACATCGTTACAAACTTGGTAGCCGATAATGCCCGCTTCTTCTGTTTCCAACATGGTATCGAGCTTGGCGGTCAATGCTGCAACCTGAGCAGCAACTTCCTCTTCGTCCTGACCTGCGTATTCCACCATATTGATGCCAAGCATCTCTTTATTTGGAACATCGGTAAGTAAATCGCTCACGGTGTGCCAAACGATATCTTGCTTCGCTAGATTAAGCACTTTTGAGTCAACGGTTTCTACAGACAGCGCTTTCGCTTCTACCATAAACGGTGCATTACGCAGTGCAGAATCAAAGCTGTTGTATTTAACGTTAACCAACGTACGCGCTTTCGGAATTGGCGTCAGGTTAAGCTTTGCTTCGGTAATAAATGCCAATGAACCTTCCGCGCCGCAAAGTACTCGTGTGATATCGAAACGGTCACCGTCTTCATTCAAGGCATTTTTTAAATCATAGCCCGTTAAAAAGCGGTTAAGAGGAGGAAACTTATCTACGATCTGCTGGCGTTTTCCACGACATACGGATTCCGTTACACGTAGCGCCTTGGCAGCAAACTCGTCTTCTTTTGGGTAGCCGTTGGACAGGTCTGATTCTAAAACTGAGCCATCAGCAAACACCGCTTGTAGCGACAAAACATGATCGGATGTTTTTCCGTATTTCAGAGAACCTTGACCAGAAGCATCGGTGTTGACCATGCCGCCAATCGTTGCACGGTTACTGGTAGATAAGTCTGGAGAGAAGAAGTAGCCATAAGGGCGAACTGCGTCATTTAACTGGTCTTTCACTACACCAGTTTGTACACGAACCCAGCCTTCTTTCTCATTAATCTCAAGCACTTTGTTCATGTGGCGAGACATATCCACCACAATACCTTTGGTTAGCGACTGACCATTGGTCCCCGTGCCGCCACCACGAGGTGAAAAGGTAATTCGTTCGTACTTTTCTTTATTGCTCAGTTTCCCGAGGAGAGAAACATCTTCTGTCGTTTTGGGATGAACGACAGACTGAGGAAGTTGCTGGTAAACACTGTTGTCAGTGGCAACCGCTAGTCGGCTTGAATATTGGCTTTCGATATCACCAGTGAATCCGGCGTGCTCAAGCTCTTTCAGAAAACTAAGAACAAGAGGATCGACATCAGTTTGCGAGTGTAATCTTGGTAACATTTGCTTCCTGCCCCTACGACGCTGATCCGATCAGCTGCGGGTTGTGTAATTATTTGCTCACTTCTCATACAAATTGGCGCTAAGCGAAAAAAAACACCACAAAAGAGTTAGTGAAGTAATATTCTTTGAATTTCGTCACTTTACAACATTTAAAAAGACGAGCAAATCAGAATCTCGATACAATAATTAAACTTATGCTTTATTTTTTCACGCTTGATGCCTTACATTGGGGAACGAATCGCGTTTCTAGATGAGTTTTCAGAATGAAAAAAAATAAAATTGTGACCACTGAAGATATCCTTCTCAAACTTTGCCAGTCTGTTTCTGGCGTACTTACTTCGGCGACATCTTCTCAAGTAAATTATTCAGCAATGGTGCAAAAAATCCACAAGACTAGCCTCAAACCAGATTTTGGCTGTTTTGTTCTGTTTGATGGCGGATTTACCGGGCTAGTTGTGATTAATTTTACGGCAAAAGCCGCACTGGAGATCTACACCAACTACATGCGTAATATGGGCATGCCAGAAGAAGAACTGGCAATATCTCATACTTCTGACGAGGTAGGCGATGTTCTGGGTGAACTAATGAATCAACTGGTCGGAGACTTCACTAATAAAATTCGTAAAGACCTGCAAACGAACATCACACAAAACCAACCAAAAATGCTGGCGCTGAATAAGCAAGTTATCTTACAAGTTGATACCAACCTTGACCGCCCTCAAGCGCGCAGAGTGACGTTCTCCACCGAAAACAACAATATTTTCTATCTCGAACTAGCAATGGATAAAACTGAGTTCATCCAACTGGAAGAGTTTGAAGTTGCTGAAGACGAAAACCCAGACGACATTTTAGAGGCAACACGTAAACAGTTGGCTGAGAAAGAATCTAAATCGTCGGATTCAAACGATGATGCCGATGACTTGCTCAACCAGCTCGGGTTGTAATTCTAACGAATCTTAATGAAGAATGGCTTCTTAGACACAAGTACGACTTCATACTGATTACGACGAACTAAAACGCCAGCCTCGCTTAATGCGAGGCTTCTTTTTATGTGCAGAAATTATCTTCAGTCCCACCTTGTATTTCGTTTTTATGTCAAAAAAGGTAATATGTCTGACTTCATAAATTTTCTGCTTTCGTTACTGGTTGTCGATGGATAAACAAAAAGCTCTGAAAAAAATCGCCAAGTGCTTAGAACTGGGCAATTCCGCTAATGTTAATGAGGCTGCCAATGCTATCAAAATGGCACATCGCCTCATGCTTAAATATGGTCTCGATAAAGACGATATTGAGTTCATCAGAATGGGAAAAACACAATCTTCTCATTTGCTACCAGCGAACATCAGTTCTACCATATTGCGAGTGATTCGCGGCATTAACACAAAATTCGGTGTCGAAGCAGTATTGTTGAATCACAAAGGGCTCAAACGTGTCGAATTTATCGGTGAAGCAGATCGCGCTATTTTTGCTGCATTTGCTTTCGATATTGTTTATCGCGAGATGAACGAAAGTACCGGACAATTCCGAAACAGCTTTGCTGGCACCGGCACCTCTTCTCAGGAAGTGACTCGCCGTGTGAACTCATTTGTATCTGGCTGGGTGGAAGGCGCGATTGAAAAATTGCCAATTATTTCTCCAGATGAAGAGTCGGCCAATAAAATTAATGACTATATTGATAAAGAATTCCAAAACATTGACCGCGAAACGTTCAAGAAGCAATTGAAAGAAGCGATGAAAAACCTAACTGAAGACTACGAAGTGGGCTTAAAGAAAGGTAGAAAGGTTTCAGTTAACCGTGGAGTGGGCGGCGAACAAGCACGTAAAATGTTGGGCGATTCATCGAAATAGCCAGGATAGTAAAGGATTCACATAAGCAGCAATGACTTCGATGTCTATGGGGCTTACTTTGAGAGCTTTGGCAGTATTGATAGGAATTTTCTTACAGAAACTCTTATCAATCTTACTTTCTCATAACAAATATTAATGCTTGTTTATTCATAATTCGCATCCCATTATGAGGCATGGTTTCGCCTCAGTTTTATACGGAGATTTTCCCTTGAAAAAGATGCCTATTGCACTAGCTCTAGTGCTAGCTCTTACTGGCTGTCAAGCCACTCAACGCCAAAATGCAACAACGGGTGAATACGAAACTAACTCCACCACGCAAGGCGCGCTTATTGGCGCGATCGCTGGCGCAGCAATCGGCCTAGCAACGGGTGATGATGCTAAAGAACGTCGTCAGCATGCACTCATTGGTGCAGCCGCAGGCGGAGCGACTGGCGCTGGCGTTGGTTACTACTTTGACCAACAAGAAGCGGAATTACGTCGCGCTTTGCTAAACTCTGGCGTACAAGTTCAGCGTGTTGGTGAAAATCAGCTTTTACTGCGTATGGAAAACGGTATCGGCTTCTCTTCAAGCTCTTACCAGCTTGATGCTAGTATCCATAATACTCTACGCGGTGTTGCTCGCATCCTAGTTGAGTACCCAGATACTAGTCTCGTTATTGATGGTTACACGGATAGCACAGGTAGTGAGTCGTACAATCAAACGTTGTCAGAGCGCCGTGCAGAGTCCGTACGTCAATTCCTAGTATCTCAAAACGTTGCACCTGGTCGTGCAATTGCACGCGGCTACGGCGAACGTAACCCAATTTGCTCAAACCAAACTTCTGAAGGTCGTGCGTGCAACCGTCGTGTTGAAATCCAGATCTTGCCACTGAAGTAATTTGGTTGCACCATAACGGTAATAATAAAAAATTACCGGAGCAGGCCTAACCATTATCGTTAGGCCTGACATATTAATGTCTGTCAAAACGTCTGCCCTACTCTGCTTATTTAGCCTCAGCTTTTCTGGCTACTCACTTGCCTCTCAAGCTCCAAATGACCCCATCGAACAATACAAGTACGCACAACAATTATTGGCATCAAACGAAGCTGAAGCCTCACCAGAAACGCGCTACTGGCTAGAGCAATCCGCCAACCAAGGTTACCTCCCTGCACAAAAACAGCTCGCGAACGACTTTGCTAAAGGGATAAATGGCGAAAAAAATGAAACACAAGCGTTATATTGGCTAACCTCTATCGCACTCAATGACCCAACCGATCGTGGCTTTCTTCTCGCCGATTTTATTCAGCGCAATCCAGATAAGGTCACAACTTCTCAATTGACTGAAGCCTTGTATCAAATGGCTTCTCAGCATAATCCAGCAGCAGAACAAGCTTATAATCAACTGTTAGAGCTGCGCTTCAACCAACTACGAGCTAAACAAGTCTCGCAAATAAAGTCGCTCGATAAAAAGGCGGAGCAAACACTAGAAGAGAAAAGCACAGTTGCAAACCCCAAAGTAGAACACTCGCCGTTTCTATGGCTGATTTGGCTAGCGGCGATACTCATCATCTGCGGCTTAAGTTTCCTCGTGATCAAAAAACTCAAGCAGAATAGAAAAGCGCGTGAAGCCAAAGAGGAAAGCCAAAATCAACGAATGGCGGAAAGAATAAAAGAGCTAGAGTTTACGAACAAGCAACTGAAGCGTCAGTTAGAGAAAGTATTCAGAGAGTTTAAGAAATCCAAAACTCAGGCAGAAAACCATAAGCTAAGCGTCGCATGCGCCATGCTTGGCTACACACCACAAACCATCCCTGATTTACAGGCAATCAAGCTACGCTATAGACAGTTATCAAAGCTTTATCATCCTGACACAAGGGGCAGTGAAGAAGAAATGAAGCGACTCAATCATGCCTTTAAGCTCGTCTCACAAAATGTTACAAAACAGTAAAAATAGGTCAGGATACTTTGGCTGCCATGCTTTTATCCCCATATAATCAAGCACCGCAATCGATCTCCCTCTCAAAGAAATTAACAGACATTTAACTTAAGTCTCGCTTTTATGCCATAATGCTCGGCGCAAAATAACACCTAACGACTCAAATTAATCTAGGTGGGGAGAAAATCAATGTTCACTAAAGAAGGCACCTGTGATTGGTGTAAAAAACCTAGTCTTGTAACTCGTCACGATTATTTAGATGGCAAGCACCATTACTCATGTAAAGCTTGTTACGACATGGCAAAAATCGACGTGCACCTATTTAACCAAGGTGAATTGCAAATGCGCGAACGCTTGCAACGAGCGAGCTAAGCAAGACGGAATCAACGGAACTGATTTTCAAAAGCGCCTTTTTAGGCGCTTTTTTGATCGCCCAAGCCTATTTCCAATCTCTATCTCGTATTCCCTCCTATCCTACACAGCATGTCGCATCGGTTATCAGCCCTCTCCCACTGTATACAAACCATTGTCCGTGAAAAAACACCTGTATATACAGTAGTAACCCCCTGTATGTCTCTCGTCCAACTTTCTACTCACCTCACATTTTTAAATTGATGTTAGACATATCAAAAATGAAAAACAACCAAACAAATTCAACCACTTAGAATAAAATTATTTTATTTCCTTCTCAAAAAACCGCAAATAACTTTTGAGAAACTGGTTGATCAGGTCGCCAAAACAAACTACTGTATACACATACAGCATGTATAAAGGAACAGTAAGATGCAGTTACAAAGTCAATCTCATACATACTCTCGTTACAACGTATTGGCACAAGCAACTAAGCCCATGGCCGTTTCGGATCAGCTTCTATCTAAGCTGGCTGTTTTATCGCAGCAAAAACAATGGATTTTGTTTACAGCAGACTGCCCTCGTCCAGACTTTGAACAACTCACTGCTTCTAATATTTGCTGTAAAAACGTTATTCAAATGAAGCCCTCTCAACAGCTTTCAGAAGTCGAGATCGTGATAAAAGCCATCCGCTCAGGCAATGCCAGTGCTGTTGTCGCATCCAATAAAATTGCACTTATGAATCAATCTATGTTGCGCGACATGGCGCAGCGCTATCAGTGTGAAGTCTTTTTCGTCGAAGGCAGAGTTAATAAGTACCACTAATAAGTTCGACGTTATCCATCCTGCATCTCGCCTCCTTTTTAAGGGGGCTTTTTTTGTATTAAAGAAAACAGGCAAACGTTTGCTTTTTCTCTGGCGAGTTAAAATAGTTCTGGTATGATGCCCACATTCGATTTATTCAGCGCCCACATTTTGCTGAATATCTTCTCTTTCTGACGTTTGATTAAGATGATAGGAATGTCGCAATGAGCCTTGCTAATCAAGTACTTGCCGTCAATGACGACCTGCCAATTCGCACCCATAAACCCGTTCATAGTGGAAAAGTTCGTTCAGTTTACTGGTTAACTGAAGAAGACAGCGCCCGACTGATCAAAGAAAAAGGATACAATGTCGCGCCAGATGCGCCTTTGGCTATCATGGTGATTAGCGACCGAATCTCTGCATTCGATTGTATTTGGCATGCTGAAGGTGGTCTTAATGGTGTCCCAGGTAAAGGGGCTGCGCTTAATGCAATTTCTAATCACTGGTTCAAACTGTTCAAAGAAAATGGCTTAGCAGATAGCCATATTCTAGACATTCCTCACCCTTTTGTTTGGATTGTACAAAAAGCCAAACCGGTAAAAATCGAAGCCATCTGCCGCAAATACATCACGGGTTCGATGTGGCGCGCTTACGCAAATGGCGAGCGCGAGTTTTGTGGAATCCAACTTCCTGAAGGGTTAGAAAAAGACAAAGCACTGCCAGAGTTGCTAATGACCCCATCCACAAAAGGCATTCTAAAAGGCATTCCCGGTGTGCCAGAAGCGGATGACGTTAATATTACTCGTCAAAATATCGTAGACAACTACGAAGCATTTAACTTCTCAAGTGCGGACGATATCGCACTCTACGAAAAACTGCTGAAAGAAGGCTTTAACGTTATCAGCCAAGCATTAGAAGCAATTGACCAAATCTTTGTCGATACCAAATTCGAATTTGGTTATGTTCATGATGCTGCTGGCAATGAAAAGCTGATTTACATGGATGAAGTGGGTACACCAGACTCGTCTCGTATATGGGATGCTAAAGAGTACCAAGCAGGTCACATCGTAGAGAACTCAAAAGAAGGTTTCCGCCAGTTCCTACTTAACCACTTCCCTGACCCAGATATCTTGCTAAATAAAGAACGTATGCCAGAGCGTGAAGCACTCGCTCGTGATAATGCTTTACCCGTCGAATCTTTGATGGCGATTTCGAGCACCTACATTGGTATTGCCGAGAAGATTACAGGCAAGCCGATTCATTTGAGTGAGAATCCGAAAGCGGAAATCATCGAAGTTCTGAGCAAAGAATACGGATTGATTGACTAGCACTGTCGCTAGATTGCTAAATGCTTTCCAATAAAAAGTCCGCACTAGCTTGCGGACTTTTTTCGTATTAGGCTCAGTTTAGCCGATATTTAACGTAGTGCCATCTGTTGTAGAGGCTGACTTGGTCGTCACCTGATATGTTTTGTCTTTAATCGTTGATACGAAATACCAGGTCGACTCTGCCTTGTCGGGCGTAAAAGTAACGCGCATAAAGCCACGCTGTTTGATGTCTGCCCACTGTAATTCTGACACTAAGTGCGGCAGCGTGTATTCCATTTGAGCGATCGCAACAGGGTCTAACGCGAGGTAGGCCTCTAACCCAGGGGAACTCACAGAGCTAGTCGCAAACTCTACCCCGATAGGATGCTTAGATACGTCTTTAAGCTCACTTGCCCATGCGTTGTGCGTATCTCCTGCCAAACAGACAAAGTTACCACTGCTGGCTTTGGCCAGTTGATAAACGTTCTCTCGCTCAACGTAGTAACCATCCCATGCATCTAGGTTATATGGCAAAGCAATGGTATCTAAACTTGGGTCAGAGAGATAACCCGTAATCGCAGAGTTTACCGCTAATAACGCCTCTGTTTTTTGTTCTTCAGTGGCAGTAAACAATTGAAACATCGCGGTCATAACCGAACTTGGCAACTCCATACGAGACATTAACACTTGTTGCCCTAGCACATTCCAAGTTGCGTCGTGCGTACTGAACGCATCCATCAGCCAAGCGAGTTGGTCACCGCCTAACAGCTCTCGGTCTTGACTGCGCGACTGAGCAACTAAACCGCCAATCGCTTCCATCGTTGGTGAGCTGAGCGAGAAATAATCCAACGGTTTATCACGCCCCACAAGTCGCGTGTCGAGCATCATCAAATTGACTAAACTTCCAAACGAAAACTGACGGTAAATCAGCATGTTTGAGAAAGTGTTTTCACGAACGGGCAACCATTCTGTCCACGCGGCAGCCGCAGCTGCACGACGATCATTAAAGCTGCCTTCCTCTTCTTGATGGTTTTCCGCACCATTTTTCCAACTATCATTTGCAAGCTCATGGTCATCCCAGACTGCAATCATTGGTAGGCTCGCATGTAACGCTTGCAGATCAGCATCTTGGCGATATTGCGCATACCGTTTTCGGTAATCATCTAAGGTAATGCATTCAGTGCCTTTGCTTGGCTCTCGCACTAGTGCCTCAGCATCTTCACTAGCGTAGCCACCAGCCCCATACTCATAAATGTAATCACCGAGATGAAGTACCACATCAAACGGTTCTTGCTCATGTTGATTTAAGATCTCTCGATACACATGGAAATAACCAGCAGGATAGTTTGCACAAGAAACAACGGCCATGGATGCCTTTTCTACACCACCCTCTGGTAATGTTTGAGTTTGCCCGACTTCGCTAGTGACATCTCCAACCATGAATCGATAGTAATAGTGAGAATTTGCGTTGAGGTTTTGAACATCAACTTTTACCGTAAAATCTCGGCTCGTATCTATAGCGAAAGTGCCACTTTGTACGATATCAGTAAAATTTTCATTAGAAGAAACTTGCCAGCTTACATCTGCGTAGCTTGCTGAGGTCGTAACTCGAGTCCAAATGATTACTTGTGTTTGAGTAGGATCTCCACTCGCCACCCCGTGCTCAAAGGTAACCGCAACAGATTCACTAGCATCGCTACCACAACCCACCAGCCCGGTAACAATCGCCGTTGAAGAGGCAGCTTTCATAAAGTCTCGACGAGACAAAGACATATTGACTTCCTTTCTTATTGTGTTTGTTTTTATGCCCAAATGACGTGGTGACTCAATCATCCTTGTGTGCCAATAAGGGACGTTAATTCGAACTTACAGTACCAACCACTTAGTCGGTAATTTGTCCTAAAAACACAAAGTTAGAAGCTAGTTATGACAATTGCATTTCCAAACGTTACATTTTTGTTAATTTAAGTGCAAATACTCTATATTCATCACACTTCCAAGACCTGTGACAAAAACCTCAAAATAAAAAAGCGACCTACTTTGAGGTCGCTTTTCATTGCACTATTGTTAAGTAGTACATCGATGAAGTGGAAATACTCAGCCTAAAACTTGATGTTAAGAACATCTTGTTCTGACGTATCCACCTTCAACTGACTGCGAGATTCTATGTACTCGATTTGCTGAACATCGAGCGAATATGGCATAACGACTCGCAATTCATTGATCCCTTCATGTTTAGCTAACTGGGTTAAGCGGACCAAATTGGATTCATCACTTTTACGAGAAGACATCGATTTTAATGCGGCATCCCACAACCGATCTTCAGGCTTGCTCAATTCCGCAATGTTCTGTTTCCACATCAAACCGAAAATAGGCGCGATGGTGGCAAATGCCTCTAAGAAGGTCCATTTTTTACTACCTGTCGCCCCTAAAAAGCTAGTGTAGTCGAATTCAATGCACGTCTTTCCTTGTTGATCCATTCTATGCCCCCGACACTCGAAAATGAGATATACCAAATATCGTTCAACTGTTTTGATATAGCAATGGGATATAAAACATTCGTCTTTTATGCCCTAATTTACATACAAAAGGAAATATTAAAACCAGCTTTGTAACAACTGATGTACAGCTTCGCCATATATAAGCATTCAATTGATTAATATTTCAATTAAGAAACTAAAAACAACACGTAAGTAACGATATCAATATGAAATCATTATAGATTCACCAAGAAAATATCAATTCTTGTCACAACGTCATCCCCCGACCTACTTTACATCAATCACTCGACTGGCCTTTTTATACTGTATCTTCCAACCAGCCCAACGTGGCAGCTCCCAACGCTTCGGGTCTCCCTTACGGTTTCCCTCTCGATAAACGACCTGTACCAGCTTACGAGACGCGTAATACTCGACATCTAGTTGGAGTTCTGGCAGCGAAAGTTCTAAAGGGTACTGCTCCGTGAAATCGTCGTATTCCCATTCTGGAACACCGTTAAATTTTAAGTCTTCTGGTTCAAACAACGCCATATCATCGGTGTTTTCAACGCCTAATGTTTCCAACTGATCCTTTAACCAGCTAGAAAATGTCAAGGAGGCCAAGTCGTTAACCTCTTCTCCTTCGGCATTAAGGCCCAATGCGTTGTAGAGTTTCCAGTGTTGGATTTGCTGTTTTCTTTGAGAAGCAAAACCTGGTAACAGTGTCTCGTCTTCTATCATTTCGACAATAGACTGAACAGCAACATCACCTTTTAACGCTTGATGTTCAGTACAGATTGTTCGCCCGGCGTAGACCAGGTGCATTGTTGCTCTTGGGGTCTCCTCTTCATAATTCGTCTCACCTTGTTGCCACTCCCCAAATTCAAGTTCGCGTAATAATGTCAGCGGGATAGGCATCATAACCGATGCGAGGTTCAGTGTTTGCTTAACGCCTCGTCCTGGCACGCTATGGCTATCTAGCACGATTGCCGCTTCTTCTTTGTCAGGAAAGCGGCTGTTACGCCCAACCAGCATCTCGACTACGCCATTTCCTAGAGCATCCCTTCGACGAGCTCGTCGGACAAACACAAGCTCAGGGTGCAATGAGGCGATGGAGAAAAAGAGCGCTTCACGTTTATATCGAGAGGCAACGTCAAGTTCCGGCAATTCAAATACTTCTCGCATTTGTTTCGCTAAACCTTGTGCCTCTTCGAGTGCGCTGGCATCAATGACAATGCCCGGAAGTCGCTCCCCTCGAACCAAACGGATAAGCAAAGAGGCATCACACCCGTATGGTTCCTCTTGAGACAGAAGCTCAGCGACTTCACCACTTTGTCGCTGATAGAGCTGCGCAGTCACAGATAAGGCGGCAGCCAAATCAATCATTGCTTCCTTCTCTGGCTTCGCTTGAATTCTGGTAACGAGATCGGCAAACAGTGCATCAATAGGTAGTGGGTATACTTTTCTACCGTGCTGCGTGACATTGCCATCCTCATCAATCGCTTCCATAGATAACAACGTCGAATGAGATGCCTCTAGCGACTTTGGGGGAATTGAGTCGAGAAAATCGAGTGTTGAGAGACGGTACCCACAACAAGCCGCTGCCAGCATGGGCTCGACGAGCTCTTCTCTGTGTAATTCTGGAGGTGTCACCAACTCTAAAGGCGCGTGCTCACCATATAGACGAATACAAGCCCCTTCGGTAACGCGACCTGCTCGCCCCATTCGCTGCGCGGCACTGGCCTTAGAAATGTTGGTTAATGTCAGTGCTGTACGTCCATTTCGTTGTACAGTTCTGCGCTCTAAACCACTATCGATTACCACACGGATATTAGGAATGGTCAGAGAGGTTTCCGCGACGTTGGTTGCCAATACGACTTTCCGTTGCTTTTGTACCGTCAGCGCACGATGTCGTTCTTCATCACTGACCGAGGCATGAAGTTTAACCACCATGACATCACTGCTGCTTTGTAGGATCTGCGCGCATTGGGCGATCTCTTTACGTCCTGGGAGAAAAACAAGAATATCGCCATCTTCATCTTCCAGTGCTTCTTTTACCGCTCCGACAACTTCCTGTTCATATCCCTTTTTGTTCGGTAAATAGCGGCTGTCTGTAGAACGATGTGTCACCGTGACTGGAAAGCAACGTCCCTCCGAACGCAGACGCTTAGCATTCAGGTAACGAGCAAGCTTTTCGCCTTCTAAGGTAGCGGAAGTGACGATCAATCGATGTTGATTTTCTTGCTTCAAAATGGCGGTTAATAGATCAATATCCCAGCGTCGCTCGTGAAATTCGTCCACTATCACGATATCAAAGTCTGCTAGCTTGTTTTCCGAAAACCAATGCAGTGCAACCCCCGGAGTGACAAATACAACTTCGGTTTTTTCATCAAAATAGGCATGAAGCTTGATCGCGTAACCGACTTTGCGACCTATTGGCTCTCCAGATTGCTCCGCAAGAAATTCAGCCAGCGAGGTACAAGCAATTCGACGTGGTTCAATAACCAGAACGCGTCCGTGTTTTGCCGCCCACATGGGCAAGCGGGTAGATTTACCCGACCCGGTTTCGGCTTCCACCACAAGATGGTTAAGGCTTACATGATGGTCAAACTCGGCTTGCAGGCTGTCGATAGGTAGTTGAAACATAGAAATTGGATTTGATTTGATGATGCAAAACATTATACCCAAGTAAAAAAATCCTGCTTTAGGTATCTCTAAACAACCAATATTGCCGATATTTTCGTCGGTATCTGAATTTTTTTGCGACATTACATTGATGTGCATCAACGCATGTTTACAACTAAATAGTGAACCCGTTAAAATTTGGTGCGCATCCTTCAACCCTACATAAGGCACCCAATGAACAACGATAAACGCCCACTATATATTCCATATGCGGGTCCGGCTCTTTTAGCAACCCCTCTTTTGAACAAAGGCAGTGCATTCTCTGCTGAAGAACGTAGTTCATTCAACTTAGAAGGTCTGCTTCCAGAGTCGACCGAAACTATCCAAGAGCAGGTGGAACGTGCCTACCAGCAATACAAAAGTTTCGAAAGCGATATGGATAAACACATTTATCTGCGTAATATCCAAGACACCAACGAAACATTGTATTACCGCCTAGTGCAAAATCACATTTCTGAGATGATGCCTATCATCTACACGCCGACTGTTGGCGCAGCATGTGAAAACTTCTCTAACATTTACCGTCGTGGTCGCGGTCTGTTCATTTCATACCCGAACCGTGACCGTATTGACGACTTGCTGAACAACGCAGCAAACCACAACGTTAAAGTGATTGTTGTGACAGATGGAGAACGTATCCTTGGCTTGGGTGACCAAGGTATCGGCGGCATGGGTATTCCTATCGGTAAACTGTCACTATATACCGCGTGTGGTGGTATCAGCCCTGCTTACACGCTACCAATCGTGCTTGATGTGGGTACCAATAACCCGCAACGCTTAGCTGATCCGATGTACATGGGTTGGCGTCATCCTCGTATTACGGGTGCAGAATACGATGCATTTGTAGAAGAGTTTATCCAAGCGGTACAGCGCCGTTGGCCTGATGCTTTGATCCAGTTCGAAGACTTTGCTCAGAAAAATGCGATGCCTCTTCTAGAGCGTTACAAAGACCGCGTGTGTTGCTTCAATGATGATATTCAGGGTACTGCAGCTGTTACTGTTGGCTCTCTACTTGCCGCCTGTAAAGCAGCAGGAACTCAGCTTTCTAAACAACGTATTACCTTCCTAGGCGCAGGGTCTGCTGGTTGTGGTATCGCAGAAGCGATCATCGCACAAATGGTATCGGAAGGAATTTCTGACGAGCAAGCTCGCTCACAAGTTTACATGGTTGACCGTTGGGGTCTGTTACAAGAAGGCATGCCTAACCTTCTTGATTTCCAACAACGCTTGGTGCAAAAGCATACCAATACGAAAGAGTGGGAAAATGAAGGAAATGGCTTCTCACTACTCGATGTTATGCGTAACGCCAAGCCAACGGTACTAATTGGTGTTTCTGGTGCGCCTGGCCTATTTAGCCAAGAAGTCATCGAAGAAATGCATAAACACTGTAAGCGTCCGATTGTCTTCCCATTGTCGAACCCAACAAGCCGCGTGGAAGCGACACCGAACGACATCATTCGTTGGACAAATGGTGAAGCACTGGTTGCAACAGGTAGCCCATTTGAGCCAGTGGTTCATGAAGGTCGCACTTACCCTATTGCACAATGTAACAACAGCTACATCTTCCCAGGCATTGGCCTTGGTGTACTTGCTGTCAATGCAAAACGTGTCACTGACGAGATGCTAATGGAATCAAGCCGCGCGCTAGCAACATGTTCTCCTCTAGCAATCAACGGTCGTGGGGCACTACTTCCACCACTGGAAGAGATCCACTTAGTATCGAAAAAAATCGCATTTGCCGTTGGTAAAAAGGCAATTGAACAAGGTGTCGCATTAGAAATTACTGATGAAGCATTGAACGTGGCGATTGAACAGTCGTTCTGGCAACCTGTTTACCGCCGCTACAAACGCACTGCGTTCTAAGCTTGAGACAATTCGTTTAATAATTAGCCCCTACCATGTAGGGGCTTTTATTTTTTTATCATCCTAACCAGATTTTGGCATAAATGGGCTTCTCTCTTTTTGTTTCTATCAGATATGATGAGAACTACATTTTTAGTTAAGGATATAAAACGTTTTGTTGTTTTCTCGCATAAGATCAAAGTGGAAGCTGAAATTTTCCTGGAAGCGATTTGCTTTGATTTTGTCGATCTCTGCACTTAGTCTGCTTGTTTCTGTTATTGCCATCGACCGATGGGTGGTTTTACAAGCCAAAGAGAGCATTTTCACTGAATACGAGCAAATCCCTCAACATGAGGTTGCCGTAGTTCTTGGTACCAGTAAATACATCGGAAAGATCCTCAACACTTACTACACTCATCGCATTAATGCGGCGATTGAGCTTTACAACCAAGGCAAAGTAAAACAGTTTTTATTGAGTGGTGATAACGCCCACCGTTCATACAACGAACCGTGGACAATGAAACGCGACTTACTTAAAGCAGGCGTGCCTGAAGAAGTGATTCACCTTGATTATGCTGGCTTTCGTACCTTAGATTCGATTGTACGAGCGAAAAAAATTTTTGCTTCGGAGCGATTTCTGATTGTGACTCAGCGCTTTCACTGTGAACGCGCACTGTTCATCGCTAATGCTTACAGCATTGATGCGCAGTGTCTCGCGGTAGCAGGGCCGACGGCCAACAAGCAAAAAACATCGATGCGTGTTCGAGAACTGCTAGCCCGTGTGAAAGCGTTTTTAGACCTGTATATTATCAATACGCAGCCTAAGTTTCTTGGCCCTCAAGAACCTATCGTCGCAGTAAAAGAGCCAAATAAAGCAGCTAACGAGCCTCTTCAAGTCCCCGTCGAATAGAGGAATAACGTGGCTCACAAGCCTAGTAACATTTCTATAAAACAAATGGGTAGTTTTCTACCCATTTCCAATTCTCAACATCACACTTTCTAATTTGCTCTACGATTCAGGCAAAACTCTTTTTCGCATTCAAAGTAACATTTCATCAATAAATAACTACAAGTCAGTTACTTTGCCATAAAAAAACCGACAAAAGGCAATGCAAAAGGAGCACTACCCATGACCGCACTCGCTGTGACATTGAAGAATTGGTTCTTCACTCGCAACAGCATGATTTTGAACGCGAATATCCTATTGTTCATTATCTTGTTTAATACCTTACCCTTTGAGCCACAAGTAGTAACCGGCCTGAGCATCTTAGTTTTTGTTGCTATTTTGTGGCTAACCGAAGCGATTCACGTCAGCATTACTGCGCTGCTCATACCACTACTTGCGGTATTTTTGGGTGTGTTCAACACTCAAGCCGCACTGAATAACTTTTCCAACTCCATCATTTTTCTATTTTTGGGTGGTTTTGCACTAGCTGCGGCTCTACATAAACAAAAGTTAGATCAAGCTATTGCAGATAAAGTACTATTGCTGGCAAGAGGAAAAATGTCTGTCGCTGTATTCATGCTATTTGGTGTGAGTGCTGGCCTGTCAATGTGGATTTCAAACACCGCCACCGCCGCGATGATGTTACCGCTTGTGCTGGGTGTGATGACAAAGCTAGACGCTAAGAAAAACCACAACACCTTTTTGTTTGTTCTACTCGGTATCGCTTACAGTGCTTCAATTGGTGGTATTGCAACACTGGTTGGTAGCCCACCAAACGCAATTGCAGCAGCTGAAGTTGGCCTTAGCTTCACTGAATGGATGAAGTTTGGTGTACCTATTTCCCTAGTATTAATGCCAATCGCTATCCTCGTATTGTACACGATGACTAAGCCTGACCTTAGCCACAAGTTTGACCTTGACCATCAACCAGTCGAATGGACAAACGGCAAAATGATTACGTTGGCGATTTTCTTACTGACCGTGACGTTGTGGATATTCAGTAAGCCTATTAACGCTATGCTGGGTGGCTTCGCGAAGTTCGATACTCTTGTAGCTATTGGCGCCATCCTTCTACTTGGTGCTTCTCGCGCCGTCGAGTGGAAAGATATTGAGAAAACAACCGACTGGGGTGTGTTAATCCTATTTGGTGGTGGTATCTGTCTGAGTAACGTCCTAAAAGCAACCGGAACAAGCGTATTTTTAGCTCATAGCTTGTCAGGCTTCCTTGAGCAAGCCGGTATTCTCTTAACGATTCTTGCAGTGGTTGCTTTTGTTGTCTTCTTAACTGAGTTTGCGAGTAACACCGCCAGTGCTGCGCTACTTGTCCCTGTATTTGCGACCATTGCAGAAGCCTTAGGCATGTCTCCGGTTATTCTCTCTGCACTGATTGCCGTCGCTGCATCTTGTGCATTTATGTTACCTGTTGCAACACCTCCAAACGCGATTGTGTTCGGTACGGGTCATATCAAGCAAAAAGAAATGATGCGAATTGGTTTCGTATTAAACATTGCCTGTATTGCTGCACTAACGCTTTTCGCTTGGTTGTTCTGGTAAAAATAGCAAGTTCGATTAGCACTACACTGCTGCTCACGGTAATCGTATCGATAACCCAAACTTCCCCCCTAAGTGGTGTTCAGCAGTTTCCCTCTTGGTGGCCAGTTGGCCACCTTTTTTCTTTCCTTTTAGTGAACGGCTATCAGGCTTGCTTCTTTTCGCAAGCAAGTAAACCATAATGAGCTTCCACTCGGTTGCGACCATTGCGCTTCGCCTGATACAACACTTCGTCAGCTCTCGCCATGGTTTCTGAGACGCGTTCATTCTGCATTTGGGCAACGCCAATACTGCAAGTTAATGATTCACCGTGCACCCACAAATGATCCTCCACATTTTTGCGAATCATTTCTGCCTTCTCTAACGCTTGTTCAATATTGGTATCAGGGCAAAATACGACAAACTCTTCGCCGCCCCAACGAACGAGTCGATCGTCTGAGTAAATAGAAGTCGCTACCACCATGACAAATTCGCGCAATATGTCATCCCCCATTTGGTGCCCAAATTTGTCGTTCACCTTTTTAAACTTATCCAAGTCCAAATAGAGAATACTGAAGGTGTTATGCCCCCAGCGAACCTGACGAGATTGTTGTTCCAGCCAGTGTTGCACAGCATATCGGTTCATCGCGCCCGTCAAAGCATCTCGATGCGCTAACTCTGCAAACTCATAGTTTTGAGCTCGCAAAGTATTATTCACCTTTTCCAAATGACGGTGACGCTTTTGCGCTTTTTCATAAGCCACTCTATTTTTTCGTAACTCATGCAGAGAAAAAGCCAGTCCAAGCGCCATCCAAGAGATTAATAATGCATACAACAATGTTTCTTGCGCAAGGTAAGCGCCTTCAAACTCAATTTTATCAATCACAATTCTATGTTTACCAAGTGCCGCACCAGACCCAGTTGCAATATCAATACGTGTGATGTTTGAAAATTCAGGTGCAGAGTGTTCAATCGCGACTCCGTTATCTGCTAACCACCAGGTCATCACCTGAAGATTTTTAATCGGAATTTCGACAATATCGCTCGAACCCGACGGAGAAAACTGCATGCCATTATATTTAATGGTGTACTCGTCGTCCGGCTTGGAATACTCAGAATTATAATTGCGAAGATACAAACGTAGGTCGTGGCTAGGGTTAGCCCCTATTCCTGCCTCTTCATATCGCACCTTCAATCGAATCGTATGGTAGTTGGAAAGGTCAATACCCTGTGTTGGCGTTGCTGAATCGGTATAAACCGAGATTCCGCAATAAGGCCAAGCATACGAGCTCTGCTTTAGTTCACAGCTAAGAACTAGGCTTTGCCGATCGTATGTGATATCTGCCTCACTCGCACCTCCTTCACTGACATCTTTAGTTGCATAGATATTGAAATGCTCAGGTGTAATGGTCAGCTTTCGCGTATCGCCAAGCACACTATAAAGGGCAACCAAACTGATAGTGCAAATAGAAAGAGCAAAGATAAAGTTATGGATCCACTTCATGGGCAAGTGACCTGCTGAGATTATATACAATACGTGAGGTTCAATAATTTCAAAAAATGAAATAAAGGTGATTTGTCAAGAAATAAAATCACTTTTTCATTCAATTCTTAGTTTCGACACATAGTAACGGATTTTGAACCGTTATCACGTTTTAAAATTTCTAAAAAATGCAGCCCAACTTCTATTTGCGAAGCATTTCACAGCCATAACTTTTAGAAAATAAAACACGATGCATAATAATTTAGTGCAAGACATTTACTTTAAAGCTCCTGTCAACCCTGCATCTCTTCTCCACTTCAGTATATACTGTGCAAAAACACAATAATGAGTAATGTCATGTCATTAATTGCAACTGGCACGCTAAACAAAATGCGTGCTTCTCTGGACGGTGCCGTCAACTACCGTCTTCCTGTCGGTGAGGAAGAGATCGACTTAACTCCGTTTCTGGGTAAAACGCTCACACTGACTCACACTGGCAATATTTTTTGTTGCTCATGTGGAAAGAAAACGAAAAAGAGTTATTCGCAAGGCCACTGTTTTGTATGCATGAAAAAGCTAGCAAGCTGCGACATGTGTATCATGAAGCCAGAGACCTGCCACTACGATCAAGGGACTTGTCGCGAACCACAATGGGGTGAAGAGAATTGCATGGTGGATCACTTTGTCTACCTGTCCAACACATCCAGCTTAAAAGTTGGTATTACTCGTCATACTCAAATCCCGACTCGTTGGATTGACCAAGGCGCGACTCAGGGCTTGCCAATTTTTAAAGTAAAAACTCGCCATATCTCCGGTTTAATTGAAGTTGAACTGGCGAAACATATCGCAGACAAGACCAATTGGCGCACACTGCTAAAAGGTGACGGTGAACCTATGGCATTGCAGGACCGTTTTGCTGAGCTATTGCCTTTAGTCGAAGAGAAAATTGCCGAGATAAAACAGCAATTCGGCGAAGATGCCATTGAAGTATTAAACGAAAGCATTACCGACCTTAGCTACCCGGTACAACAGCACCCAACGAAGATCACTTCGCATAACTTCGATAAAAACCCGGTTGTTACTGGCACTTTGCAAGGCATCAAAGGTCAATACCTCATCTTTGATACCGGCGTTATTAATGTAAGAAAATTCACTTCCTATGAAGTTGAAGTTAGTGAGTAATCGCTTGCAGAACGCGTTGATTCAAATAAAAATGAAAAAAGCTCGAGTTTGACTCGAGCTTTTGTTTTTCTATTAGGAAGAAATCGTTAGTTATGCGTCAAGGATGCTTTCTAGCACATCGAATAACATATCGACTTCTTCTATTGTGTTGTAATGCATACAACCAATTCGCACTACACCACCCGATTCTTCTAAACCAAGTTGACGAACTAAGCCCAACGCATAAAAGTGACCATTCCATACACAAATGTTATGTTCACCCAGTGTTTTCGCGATGAACTCTGGAGAATATCGGTCAAACGTTAGCGCAAAAGTTGGCGTGCGGAGTTGGCTATCTTCCTTTGCGATACCGAATAGATTGACACCATCTAATGCATTCAAACGCTGCAAGAAACGCTCACTCAAGCGCTGCTCATGTTGTTCATACAGTTGGTAGCTTTGCTCCAATCGTTGGCGAAGAGGTAAACCGACTTCACCAAATTGAGCCAGATACTCAACCGCAGAAACGACACCAGCAAGACCTTCAAAACTTTGCGTTCCTGTTTCAAATCGACCAGGGCCTATATTAGTGGCAGGCTCGACTTTGTAAGGGCGAATACTGTGGAGCCACTGATCGGCTATGTAAGCAATACCAACGTGTGGTCCGAAAAACTTGTAAGCTGAGCAAGCTAAAAAGTCACAACCTAACGCTTGAACATCAACCAAATGATGAGGCGCATAATGGACGGCATCCACATAAACTTGTGCCCCAACATTGTGCGCCATGCTGACTACTTGCTGTACATCCACAATAGAGCCCGTCGTGTTCGATGCATAAGTCACAGCGACAAGGCGCGTTTTATCAGAAAGAAGGCGGCTTAAATGCTCCATATCCAGCGTACAATCTTCTTCGTTGATACGAACTTGATGAACCGTAACGCCTTTATCTTCTGCCGCTTGCTGCCAGCTGGATACATTTGAATAGTGATCCAAAGCGGAAACAATGATCTCATCTCCTGCTTGCCAATCTCGACTAATCGCGCGACTAAGCTGAAAGGTTAGTGAGGTCATATTGGCACCGAAGACAATATTGCCAGATGAAGGGGCATTAAGTAGAACCTGAGCCGACTCACGCGCATTTTGCATTACGTCAACGGTCACTTGGCTAGAAAAATAATGCCCGCCTAAGTTAGCGTTGAAACGACCTAAATACCCTACCATGCTGTCTAGTACTGATTGAGGCACTTGTGAGCCACCTGGACCATCAAAAAACGTCACGGGCTTGTCGTTGTGGTATTGAGCCAACGCCGGAAATTGCTCTCTGATCTGATTAAGATTGAAGTTCATTACGCTTATCCGTAGCAGTGAGTACAAATACATCCATATGGCCCGCTTCGTCATCAATAACAGAGCGGATTGGGCACGCGTTATGCCACAGCTTGCTATCAGCCAAGATTGCGACCTCTCCGGTTTCTAGCACTTTACGGAAAAATGGGGCTTGGTTATGGCTGCTGTACAGCATGATGTCGCCACCGATGATGTTATGGCGTCCCACACCAACCATTGCAATGTGATCAAAACCGTCTTGGTGCACACCTTCAGGTGCTACTTGGGTTTCTTCTTCCAGTGCCCTGATACGGATTTGGTGAATTTCTATTTCTTGACCGTTTGGCAGATGATTCGCATTGACAAACAATTCACACATTTCTCGAAAGCCATCGCTGGTAAGAATATCCTTCTCAATTGGCTCGAATTGTCTTACAACATCACCTTGAAATCGGTTGATATCAGAGGATTGAACAAAGCTATTTTTATTTAAGTCGATGACTTTGCCGTTATCAAAACCAACCACAGAATAACGTCGTAGTCGATACTGACCATCTGCATGTTCGGTACGAGGCAGTTCTTCAAACGATGGGGAAAGCTGCTCAATTGCTGCCATGCTGAGCTGTGTTAAATGTAGAGTATTCTCACGTGAATGTAACATCATTTGCTCCTTTAATGAGGCACATTAATTAACATTTAATTTACACACTAGGTTACGCAAATATTCTGCAATTACCAGCTTTTAACGTTGATAGCTTCAACAAAACGACAAAAACAACATAACAAACCAAGTTAAACCACAAAAACAGAGTCATGTTTCAGCTTTACGCTTTGACAATATTTGAAACTAGACTTCTCTACTACGAATAGAATTTTATGCTAGAAGTCAACGTTCTCTATCAATATTTAGTGGGTTCTAATCTATAACCAATTATTCGATCACAATCGTTGTTTATGCTTTTAAAGCACTAAGAATTTCCATACAATCGAGGGAAATGTTACGCCCTTTTTGGAGCCATAATGAGCGACGTAAAACACTGTAAATTATTAATTCTTGGTTCTGGTCCTGCAGGATACACAGCTGCCGTCTACGCAGCGCGTGCAAACTTAAACCCTGTGCTTGTGACGGGAATGCAACAAGGTGGTCAGCTAACCACCACAACTGAAGTTGAAAACTGGCCAGGCGATGCTGAGGGACTGACAGGTCCAGCATTGATGGATCGCATGAAAGAACACGCCGAGCGTTTCGAAACTGAAATCGTATTTGATCACATCAATGAAGTAGAGCTATCACAACGCCCATTTCGTTTAAAAGGCGACTCAGGTGAGTACACTTGTGATGCCTTAATCATATCTACCGGCGCATCAGCAAAATACCTTGGCCTTGAGTCTGAAGAAGCATTTAAAGGTCGCGGCGTTTCTGCTTGTGCAACCTGTGACGGTTTCTTCTACCGTAATCAGAAAGTTGCAGTTGTGGGCGGTGGTAACACGGCTGTTGAAGAAGCGCTATACCTATCTAACATTGCGTCAGAAGTTCACCTGATCCACCGCCGCGATTCATTCCGCGCAGAGAAGATCCTTGTGAAACGTCTGATGGATAAAGTTGAAAGCGGTAATATCGTTCTTCATACCGATCGCACTCTCGATGAAGTACTGGGAGACGATATGGGCGTAACGGGCGTCCGCATTAAAGACGTGAACAGCGGTGCGACAGAAGATATCGATGTAATGGGTGCATTCATCGCAATTGGCCACCAGCCAAACACACAAATCTTTGAAGGCCAAGTAGACATGAAAGATGGCTACATCATCGTTCAATCAGGTCTTGAAGGCAACGCAACACAAACTAGTATCGAAGGTGTATTTGCAGCTGGCGACGTAATGGACCACAACTACCGTCAAGCGATCACCTCTGCAGGTACAGGTTGTATGGCTGCATTAGATGCTGAACGTTTCTTAGACTCACTTGGTGACAAATAACTTTTCACATTTGTGTCATATCCTTAAAGCCCAGCGGTATTCCCGCTGGGTTTTCTTTTGTATACTACCGCCTCATTAAAACAATTATCATTAAGCCTTCACGATGGATAAGAAAAAGCAAAGCAGCTTGAATAAGTGGCTGAAGCAACAAAGTAAGTTAGCCAAGCGCTGGCTTATGATTGCGATAGGCCTAGGCGTACTTTCAAGCGTGTTTTTATT
The DNA here is from genome assembly GCF_033340155.1 of Vibrio sp. 1562. Classification (NCBI taxonomy): domain Bacteria; kingdom Pseudomonadati; phylum Pseudomonadota; class Gammaproteobacteria; order Vibrionales; family Vibrionaceae; genus Vibrio; species Vibrio sp. 1562. Next base: position 171,973 of record NZ_JAWOVY010000004.1, on the reverse strand, counting down.
GGCTCAAGCAGCCCTGCTCGCCTCCATTCTGCACCAGTTAATCATTGACCAAGTCGACAAAGCCGACCTCATTTGGCATTTTGTTGGGCTCGGTGGCACGGTTATCGGTCGAGCTGCTTGTACCTGGGGTCGAGAGCTTGCCGGTTACCGTTGCGGGGAGCAAATTCGAGTTTATATTCGCCAACTCATTTTAGATAAAGTTCATAAACTTGGGCCAGCTTACATCAAAGGCAAACCTGCTGGCAGTTGGGCAACGCTCATCTTAGAGCAGGTAGAAGATATGCAAGATTTCTTCTCACGCTACTTGCCTCAAATGTCATTATCGGTACTAGTGCCTTTCATCATTTTGGTTGTCGTATTCCCAGTAAACTGGGCAGCAGGCTTGATCTTCCTGGTCACTGCACCACTGGTGCCTATTTTCATGGCACTGGTTGGGATGAAAGCCGCAGAAGCAAACCGTAAAAACTTTAAAGCGATGCAGCGTTTGTCGGGTCACTTTTATGACCGCTTGCAAGCAATGACAACCATTCGCTTATTCGATAGAACAAAATCTGAAACTGAGACGCTAAAGGGTGCTTCAGAAGTCTTTCGTACTCGTACCATGGACGTTCTGAAAATCGCGTTTCTGTCTTCTGCGGTGTTAGAGTTTTTCACTTCCATTTCTATCGCAATTACCGCTGTCTACTTTGGCTTTAGTTATATCGGGGAGCTGGACTTCGGCTACTACGGCACAGGTGTTACGCTCTTTGCTGGTTTGTTCATTCTGATTCTTGCTCCAGAGTTTTATCAGCCATTACGCGATTTGGGCACGTTCTATCATGCAAAACAGCAAGCGGTTGGCGCAGCAGAAAGCATTGTCGAGTTTCTGGATTTGGAAGTCGATCAAATCAAAGATGGTACCCAAGCGTTAGATAAAAACAGCCCTATCCATATTGAAGCGGACCAGTTAACCATTTTTAGTCCGGAAGGTAAGCAGCTCGCAGGTCCCCTATCCTTCTCTCTTGAAGCCAACAAAAGTACGGCTTTAGTTGGACCAAGTGGCGCAGGTAAAACAAGTTTGGTAAACACAATCCTCGGTTTCATGCCTTATCAAGGTAGCTTAAAAATTAATGGCTGCGAATTGTCGCAACTGGATCTAGCCACATGGCGAGAGGCAGTAAGCTGGATTGGTCAAAACCCGATGCTATTACACGGTAGCATTCGAGATAACATCACACTAGGTAAGCACAATATTCAGGATGCAGACGTACATTCTGTGTTGAATGACTCTCACGCTGCTGAATTTGTTGAAATGCATGGGTTGGATTATCCGATATCTGATCGTTCTGGTGGTTTATCTGTCGGCCAAGCGCAGCGTTTAGCACTGGCTCGCGCCATGCTACAAAATGGTCGTTTTTGGTTATTAGATGAACCAACCGCAAGCTTAGATGCTCGCAGTGAAAAACTCGTGATGGAAGGCATTAACAAGTATGCGCATGCCACAACGAATTTGATGATTACTCACCAACTTGCGCCTTTACAAAACGTATCGCAAATTCTTGTTATGCAGGACGGCCAGATTGTTCAACGTGGTGATTACGCCACACTGTCGACAGAAGATGGCTTATTTAAAGACATGTTGGAAGCGAACCTCGCACAACGTGAAACAGACAAGGGGAACTTAGATGCGTGATTTACTCCCTTATCTAAAACTCTATAAAAAACACTGGTTTGGTCTTTCGCTAGGTATGCTACTGGCATTTCTGACCTTAGCGGCGTCTATTGGCTTATTAACGCTATCAGGTTGGTTTATTTCAGCCGCAGCGGTGGCAGGCTTGACGGTTGCTCGTGAGACCTTCAACTACATGTTACCAGGTGCCGGGGTACGCGGCGCTGCAATGGCTCGAACCGCAGGTCGATGGGGAGAACGTGTCGTTAGCCACAATGCAACGTTCAAGCTGCTTACCGATCTACGTATCTTCTTCTTTAAGAAACTTGCACCACTGATTCCGGGTCGTGTTTCTACGATGCGTGATGCCGATCTGCTCAACCGCCTAGTAGCGGACGTAGACGCGATGGATCACGTATACCTTCGACTTATCAGCCCTGTCGTGATTGGTATTTTTGGCATATTGAGTTTAACGGCTGTCCTGGCGTTCTTTGATTGGCATCTCGCCCTACTGCTTGGCTCGATTCTTACCGTCATGCTGTTTGTATGGCCAGTGCTGTTCTATAAACTGGGTAAAAATAATGGCGAGAATCTCACTCATCATAAAGCGCAATTGCGAGTGGCGACACTGGACTGGCTTCAAGGCTACAGTGAACTGAGTATCTTTGGAGCAGAAGAACGTTATCGTAATCTCATTCTAGAGAAGCAGAAGCAGTTGCTGTCTAACCAATTTGTGAACGCGAATTTAACGGGCATGGCTTCAGGCCTGCTTATGCTGGTGAACGGCATTACACTGGTTGTGATGCTTTGGTTTGCTGCAGACGGCGTAGGTGGTCGTGCTCCTGATCCTTGGATTGCGCTGTTTGCGTTTGCAACCATGGCGAGCTTTGAGATTCTGATGCCTATCGCGGGCGCATTCCAGTATCTCGGTCAAACGTTGACCTCTGCTCGTCGTTTAAATGAAGTAATTTTGGCTGAACCTGACGTTGTCTTCCCTGAGCAGTCGAAACATAAAGACACAACGTTAGACATTGAATTCGACAACATAGATTTTACTTACCCTGACGGTCAGCAAAAGGTGCTGAAAGACTTGTCACTCTCACTACCGTTGGGCACTAAAACTGCAATTGTAGGTCAAACAGGTTCAGGTAAATCAACACTGATTCAGCTTCTTTGCCGCTACTGGGATGTTAACCAAGGTGAAGTTCGAATCGGTGGTACAAAACTGCAAGATTGGAGCGAGTCGGACCTGCGATCAGCAATGACTGTGATCAGTCAACGCGTAGATGTACTAAACGGGACACTACGTGACAACTTACTCATGGCCGCTCCGGATGCAAGTGATGAGCAACTGTCTACTATTTTACAAAAAGTCGAGCTTGGCGGACTTCTTGAAGAGCCGGGGTTAGACGCTTGGTTAGGCGACGGCGGTCGTCAGTTATCTGGCGGTGAGAAACGTCGAATCGGCATTGCTCGAGCATTGCTACGTGATGCCCCAATCCTACTCTTAGATGAACCGACTGAAGGCCTCGATAAGCGTACGGAACAAAAAGTGATGGCGCTTTTCAATGAACACTTTGCTAATAAGACAGTAGTATTCATTACACACCGACTGATAGAGTTAGAAAGTATGGATAGCATCTGTTTGATGGAACAAGGTGAGATCATCGAACAAGGCGACCATCCAACGCTACTCGCTCAAAAAGGTCGTTACTACCAGCTATTACAATCTCTATAATTCGATTTTCAGTGACGAGAAGGGCTCATCAAACGATGAGCCCTTTTGTTATTCCTGTATTAATTAGTTACCTAATTAAGCACGTATACAGTGCTGATTTACCGACCAGATTTTTTGAGATAAGCCGCCATTTCATCTTCCGGAACCATGCCCCCACCAGTTGCCCAAACAAGATGTGTTGCGTTTTTGAGTTTTTCTTCGTCAAATTTCATTTGAGACTGATAAGCATGGTTATTCGAGACGTGCACTGCCCCAATCATACCGGCTAATGCAGAAGGCTCTAGATTAATACCTTCCAGTTCACTTAACTCACCCAAGTGGTGATACATACGAGCGTCATCAATGGTGTAAAAACCATCAAGTAGCCTTTCCATCGCTCTTCCGACAAATCCCGAGGCACGCCCGACTGCCAAGCCATCAGCGGCGGTGATGTTATCGATACCCAAATCTTGTACCGAAATATCGTCATGCAAGCCTGTATGTACGCCCAACAGCATGCACGGGGAGTGCGTTGGCTCCGCGAAAATACAATGGACATGCTCGCCAAACGCTACCTTCAAGCCAAATGCCACGCCACCAGGCCCGCCGCCAACACCACAAGGAAGATAAACAAACAATGGATGATGCTCATCAACAACGATTCCCAAGTCATCAAATTGCTGCTTAAGACGCTCACCCGCAACAGAGTAACCTAGAAACAGCGTCCGTGAGTTTTCATCATCGATAAAGAAACAGTTGGGATCTTTTTCTGCCTCTTTACGACCTTGCGCGACAGCAATACCATAATCTTCTTGGTGCTCTACGACATTAACACCATGTGACCGGAGCTTATTTTTCTTCCATTCCCGCGCATCCGCAGACATGTGGACTGAAACTGAAAAACCCAGCTTCGCACTCATGATACCGATGGACATACCAAGATTGCCGGTTGAGCCAACTGCAATACTGTACTGCTTAAAAAACTGCCGAAACTCATTGCTGAACAATTTGCTGTAATCATCGCTTTCACAGAGCAAGCCGGCTTCAAACGCCAACTTTTCTGCATGAGTGAGCACTTCATAAATACCACCTCTCGCTTTGATCGAACCAGAAATTGGCAAATGACTGTCTTTTTTGAGCATTAAATGGCCCAATATTGGTGTGTCGTATTGCTGCTCCAAACGCACTTTCATATTGGGAATATCCACCACTGCGGACTCAATAACGCCACGCGACGTTTCCGTTTCGGGAAACGCTTTCATCAAATAAGGCGCAAATCGTGTTAGCCGTTCACTCGCCGCTTGAATATCTTTTTCATCTAACCCGACATGAGATAAGCCTTCCTCCAAGGAAGTGATATGGGGGTTGAACCAACAAACCTCTTCAAGATCAATAAGTGCAGCCAAGAGTGGGAACTGCTTAGTCAGCGCTTCAATATTTGCCTTGGTCATTTTACCTTCCTGGAATGATGTGAGTTGAGATAAACAAAAGCGCCGCAATAGCGACGCTTTGGAGAACAACTATCAGTTTGAGCTTACGCGTAGTTTTTCTCAAACTCTTGCATGAAGTCTACTAACGCTTGAACGCCTTCTAGCGGCATTGCGTTATAAATGGATGCTCGCATACCACCAACTGCTCGGTGACCTTTTAGCGCTTTCAGCCCTTTAGAGTCTGCTAACTCAAGGAAGGTTGCATCCAGTTCAGGCTTAGCAAGTTGAAATGGAACGTTCATCAAAGAACGGTTCGCTGAGTGCACGCCATTACGGTAGAAATCAGACTGATCGATGTAATCATACAGTAGCGCGGCTTTAGCGCGGTTCACTTGCTCAATCGCTTTTACTCCGCCCTGTCCCTTCAGCCATTTGAAAACAAGACCAGACAGGTACCATGCAAAGGTTGGTGGCGTGTTGAACATTGATTCTTTTTCTGCCAAAACAGTGTAATCCAAGATACTTGGTAGAACCTGCTTCGCCATACCTAATAAATCATCGCGCACGATAGCAATAGCAATGCCGGAAGGACCAATATTTTTCTGAGCGCCCGCGTAAATCACACCGTATTTAGACACATCGATCTCACGAGAAAGAATTGTCGAAGACATGTCAGCAACAATCGGTTTGTCGGTGATAGGAAGATCGTTAATCTCAATACCATCAATGGTCTCATTTGGACAGAAGTGAACGTAAGCCGCTTCTGGAGCAATTTTCCATTCACTTGCAGGTAGAACCGCGACTTTCCCGTTGATTTCTGTTTTTGCATCAAACACGTCTGGTTCGCAGTATTTTTTCGCTTCAGCTACCGCGCTTTCAGCCCAATAACCACCATCGATGTAAGTTGCCGTATCGGCATCACCAAGTAAGTTTAGAGGAACAGCAGCAAACTGAGCACGAGCACCACCTTGGCAGAACAGCACTTTATAGTTGTCCGGAATATTCAGAAGATCACGTAAATCCTGCTCGGCTTCTTCTGCAACTTTGATGAACTCTTTGCTTCGGTGGCTGATTTCCATGACCGAAGTGCCAAGACCTTGCCAATCGATTAGTTCCTTTTGTGCTTGCTGCATAACTGCTTTAGGCAGACCTGCTGGCCCTGCACTGAAGTTAAATACGTTGTCCGTATTTTGTTCCATGATGCTCATTGCTCCTGCTATGTAAATATTACGAAATTAATATCACGTTTTCGCAGTGATAAAAACAAGAAAAGAGGTCTTACGACCTCTTTTTAAAGACTAAGCGTTGAATTGGAACAAATTCGCAACAACACGAATTACTGTTGTTGCATCAAAGCAGGCATAAGTAGAGCCACCAATGGGAACTCATGCCCATTTTCGAACTTCAATTTGCCTTCACCAATTTCTGCTTTTAATTGATAACCGCCCTCTACTTTTTCGATCAACTCCATAATAAGGAGCTCATCAATCCCTTCTTGAATAAATGGGTAATGCGTTACTAATTCATCAGAGAAGTAAGTGCTAAGTTCACCAGTAGTGGCCGTCACCAACTTCATTGGATCTTGAGTAATATGCTCAGTACCTTCAGGGATGGATAGTTGCCACTCATTGTGGAACTTGCCGTCACCGAACGCGAGTGAAAGCTCGTTCACGGATAAATCAAAACCTTTGCTAAACAGCGTATCGACATGCGGCAATAAATTCGCAATTTCCTGCTCATCTAACATAGGAGAGCTTTGATAGATAGACATAATTTGATCAAAAGACTGGCTATCCACATCTGCAATTGAGAAATCCAACTTAAAGTTATCGACATCCGTCCCATCAGTTAAACGTAGTTTCTTAGCATCTAGGTTTAATTGACTGTTCAGCTTATCACCAGACTCACTCATCGTAGTGTTACCACGGTAGCTCGCATTTTCAATCAAAAAGACAGGCGTCAAGTTCGCATCAACCACATCCAGCTTCTCTAGAGAAAAAGATTGCTCACCCAGCCAATAGCCTTTTGCTTGCTTTCCTTTACCTTGCCCTGTCAATGCATTCAGATGAAGCTCTTCACCGTTTTCAAAATCCACTTGAACAGAAGGAACGGAAACTTGGTAATTGAGATCACCCAATACCGTCACATCACCTGTTACTTTTGCAGGGCTTGTAGAAACAGAAACACCTTGCGCTTCGTTACGATAATGCCAACTGTCTAGGTCGAGGATAAATGCTGTATTGCCATTTAGTTGAGTCTGGCTATGCATCGTGAGAGGCAAAAAGTCATTGTCCACCAATTTTGAATCTGCTGTTAGGCTTGTTAGACCGTGGCTAACATCACTGGTTACGTCAAACGTCGTTGGCATACCATCACGCTCTAACTGCGTTTTAAGCTCAGGATCAACAACTGAATAACGAGTCAGCACGACTGAAGACAAATAGCCACGCTGATACTCGACCACTTCGCCTTTAATCATTTCATCATTCATATTGGTAATACCATCTTCAATGATGGACTGACCAATTTGTCCGACAGCCAATGGCCAACACAGTGCTAATGAGATAGCACCACCAATGGCGCCGATTTTTTTAAGATTTTGCATAACGTCACTTATTAGATATTTTCGGTCAGTCTACCCCAAACCACCTGCGGAGAAAACATTGAGACAAATCAGACTATTGATGCTTATTCTAGTCCATTAATCAGGAATCATACTTGGCTCCCACTCATCATGTCCTTTTATTGTTAAAGTTTGCGTGGCGAAGTTTTAACCGGAGCTAAAACATCTGTGAATCGTTATGCTGTGTTGTGTCTCGACAACAACCCAATCAGTGCTGAACAGTTTCGATTGGAGCTGTCTGCCTTCTCAAGTAAGTTTGATATTTTTTCTGTCGAATCGATAGAAGAGGCTCAAAGCGCTTTAGAGTATCTAGAAGAAAGAGAACAGACTGTTGCTTTAGTTATAGCGAGCCATCACGCTCATTTTAACGGCGTGGATTTTCTTATTGGTTTAGACCGGATGCCACATACCGAGCAAGCAAGAAAAATTCTTATTAGCTGCTCGTCTGATATAGAGGCAATTCTCACTGCCGTTAATGAGGGCAGGCTCGACCACTGCCTCACTAAACCTTTGCCAGATCACGTCTTATTTAACACAGTGCAAAAAGAGCTGACCCAATTTATCTTGCGAAATGGCAAAGAAGACCTGCTAAGTTACAGTCAGATATTGGATCATCACAGCTTGTTGCGAGCGCACATCAATAACCAGATGAGCCATTATCAAGCCGGATTCTTACACGACTACCACTCGATGTCTGATGCCGAGTTAGCCGAGCAAGTGATCTCCGCTCTCCAGCAATTTTTCAAAGATAATGACGAAACAAGAGCGTGCCGTACATACTCACCTGAACACTTATTAACCGTGGAAGGCGAGCCAAATTGCTTTTTGTGGTTTATCACCGAAGGTGAAGTGGCTCTGTACAAGCGCGATGAGCAAGGCATGCAGCGAGAGGTTGTACGCCATAACAAAGGGAATATTGTCGGAGGCATGTCGTTTGTTACTGGGGAATGTTCTTTCTCGACAGCTCTAACACTAACCAAAACAGAAGTTATCAAACTCGATCGCAACGTATTCAATAAAGTGATGCAAAGCGACTCAAACTTACTGCCTCTTTTTACAAACTTGCTTTTACGCCACTTCAACCGCCGATTGCAAAGAAGCATCAACACCAAACTGCAACTTCAAAAAACGCTCGAATCTTTAGAATCAGCCCACCAGCAGCTCATTGAAAGAGAAAAAATGGCGATGCTTGGCCAATTGGTTGCGGGAGTGGCACACGAACTAAACAATCCAGTAGCCGCGATATTGAGGGGCGTAGAGAATTTAACGCATACGCTAGAACGATTACTTAACGATGCGCCCAGTTCCGATATACAAAGCAAAGGCATTGAATTACTGAGCAAAGCGCAAACCTCAAAACCCGCTTCAACCGCCGAGCTCAGATCACGCGTAAAAGCGCTTAGCCATACTCTTCCAGACCGAGCATTGGCAAAAAAAGTGGTGAGCCTTGGATTAGAGTCCGATCAAGAGCTACTTACCCAACTAACGAGAAAGCAGAAAGCGTCTTATCATGCTCTCAATACACTAGAGCAATACCACAAAGCAGGTTCTACACTTCGCTCAATTAATGTCTGTGCAGCACGAATTGCTGATATGGTAAAAAGCCTGAAAGGATATGCTCGGTCAGATGATGAGACCCTGCACTATGCCGATATTCATGAGGGCATTGAAGACACCTTGGTGATTTTCGAGAACAAATTAAAAATGCACCAAGTTTCAACCGACTATGCAAACTTGCCTTCCATCCTTTGTCAACCGATCGCACTCCAACAGGTGTGGACGAACTTGGTCTCTAACGCCATTGACGCATTTCCAGAGAAAGGTGTGTTAAACATACAAACACGCCTTATAGAAAAAGAGCACACACATTATGCCGTTATCTCATTTGAAGATAATGGATGTGGCATTCCTGAATCGCAAAGAGACGCCATTTTCGAGCTGAACTTCACCACAAAAAAAGAAGGTAATTTTGGCTTAGGCATCGGGCTGTCCATCTGCCAGCAAATCGTAACAGCACACAGAGGGTGGATTGACGTCGAATCAGAGATCGGCCAGTTCACACGAATGACCGTCTGGTTACCAGTCATCGAAGAAGGAGATGAAACATGACCAAGTATCTAATTTTATGTGTCGATGACGAACGAGAAGTCTTGGATAGCGTGCTCCAAGATCTTGCTCCCTTCGAGGAGAACTTTGTCGTCGAAGGAGCGGAATCGGTGACTGAAGCTCGGCAAGTGATTGAGGAGATGGCGGAAGAAGAAGTTCAGCTTGCGCTCATTTTATGTGACCACATTATGCCGGAACAAACTGGGATCAGCTTCTTAATCGAACTCAGTCAAAATGGTGACACAAAAGCAGCGCGCAAAGTTTTACTCACAGGACAAGCTGGTTTGGAAGACACCGTAGAAGCCGTAAATAACGCGAGTCTCGATTATTACATTGCCAAACCTTGGAAAGGTGAAGCATTGAGAAAAGCAATCGTGTCTCAGCTTACCGCGTTTGTGATTGAGAATGATGATAACCTGCTATCCTGGACTCAAATCCTTGATTCTGAGGCAATCCTCAACGCCATGGCAGAAAGAAGAGCAAGCTTTGGCGAGTAATAAAGTGTTTGGTTCTAACTTGAACTCAACGATGCTCATTGCACCACCTAACCTCGCATAGTCGAATGAGGTTAGAAAAACATCGTTACTTGTCCGAGTGAAATTCTCGGACACTACGTATATGGCGTAGTTTTTGCTTAAACCAAGGAACTATTAAGTTAATTGACAAAACATCGACACATTTTTGTTGGTCGTGGACCTTCCTTTTTATTATGATGTCGGACAAATCAGATTACGGTTCAAGTGGTTGCTTGAATCCATGGAAATAATGAACAAGGTTTATCGTTAGTTATGCGTAAAACACTATTAGCCGCTGCCTTACTAGTGGCATCAAGCCATGCCCTAGCTGCAAACGATCGCAATGCGCCAGCAACTATGAGCAACTTTAGCTACGACTATTTCGAAGCACGTATTGGCGCAAGTCCTGTGACATTTGGTGCTGGATTCAGCAAATCAATTCACCCGAACGCGCATGTTATTGCTCGTATTGACTCTGAGTTTGAAAGTGATTTTGACTCAGCTGCAGGCTTTGGCTTCCATTCTCCGCTAAACAACTGGGCAGATCTTACTGGTGAAATGCTAATGCGCGTTGTGCAACCTTCGAATGAGAGCAGCACAGATGTTGGTATGGAGCTTAACTTAGGTGTTCGCCAATGGTTGGGCCCTCAATTAGAAGTAGGCGGCAAAGTCGGCTACGTTTCTATCGATAACGATGACGATTGGACTGGCTCCGCCTACGCTCGATTCCACTCAACAGAGCTTTTCTCTTTGGGTGCTGAAGCACGTATCAACGATTTTTACGGTGATCAGGTAATGTTCACTACGCGTTTTAAGTTTTAAGATTTGTGCTATAAGAAAAGAGCAAATTAAAAAAACAAAAACCGAGGTCTCTGCCTCGGTTTTTTTGTCTAATTTAATGACTAACTCAATGAAGTGGTAAAAAACTTCAACGTCCTTTTTCCGCTTTTCACACTTGCCTTTACGACCCGCTAACTCCATCGAAACGAGTCAATCATTGTGCGATCAGCTTCGCTTAGTCACACAGTGCCAATAACTGTTTTTTACGCGGCTCTTGGATCAGTTTCCAATGTACGCCATCAGTTGCACCAGCAAATTTCCACAGTAGCTTTACATCAACATCATTACCGTAAGCCGTTTTAACTTTGTTGAAGACTTTTACAGGTCCAAGTTCTAAAAAGGTTTCTACGTCATCAACACCGGCTTTCTTGACCATACGTTCAAGGGTTAGTTGCATGTTGGGTAAGTCTCTTAAGCGTCTACTGGCAGAGGACTTTTGATATTTCCGTTCCTTAATTGAGTATTCAATTGATTTCTGTACCAGTTCATCAAGCCCTACATATCCGGATTCGAATAAATCGGTTACATCATAATAATTTACGGTTGCCGTCGTCTGTTTTTTGACGTGCTTATACTTCTCACAGCTCAGTTGAGTAAACACTTCATCTAGCCCATTACCACCACGTAAGTAGCAGCAATCATTGCTGACAAGCGCAAACATAGCATCATCGGTGAATAAACCAATACCACCGAACATAGAACGTTTTTGGTACTCACTGAAGGTGCGTACATATTTAAAAAAAGCTTGGTCTGTCATGTCCATTGACCTCTTTAATCTGAATAAATTACCCCGATTAGCGATGTCACCAGATAAACAGCAGCTTATAGCGAATTATAAATGTCGATTTGTTGGCGATATTTTTGTGAGTTGTGCTCACCAACTTGCTTAATCATACTTAACGTTGAAAAATAAGTTAGGACATAGGTCACATATAAAAAAGTATAAATTCTGCATACGTGATTAGTTTCACACTTATTGTTTGTGTGGTGATATTTTTTTGACGCATAGCATGCCTAAAACACGCCATCATTATGATCTCGCTGGCAATTACGGGCACATAATACGCATTTAATTGATAAAGAATACGCTGTAAGGGTACACTGTACGAAAGATCTCAAGTACAGCGTCACAATGGAACATTTATCATTTTTTTGGCTGCCAAATAATAAAGATAAGCTTATAAACGCACTGGAATCCGAGTTTGCTCAGCTGGTAGAACAGTCCATCGCCACGGGTAAGATTTCGTTACCTCCTATTCCTGATGTCGTGCTTAAAATTCAGCAGTTATGTGTCGAAGAACACACCACGATTGCCGATGTTGCTAACTGTTTATTGGAAGATCCCGGATTAGCAGCGGTCGTTTTACGAGTCGCTAACTCTGTGATTTTCAATCGCAGAAATATCACCTGCAACGACTTAACTACAGCGGTATCTCGTCTCGGAATACTTCGTGTACGTGATATTGTTACCGCACAAGCGATCGAGCAACTTAAACACTCAGTTAATCTCACTAAAGAATGCAATGCCATCTTGGTGAAGAGTGCAGCGATATCGCGTGAGCTCGGTGCCGTCATGGTGATGTTGGTTCAATCGTTTCGTAGCCACGAGCCAGGCACTTATGGTCATCTAGAGCAAGAAAAGGCGTTATTGGTCGGTCTATTAGCCGATATTGGGTTATTTTGCCTAATTAATGAGTACCACTTGTACTTAGATAGGGGCAATTACTTAGACCCAGATATTGCATTGCAGATCTTCCAAACACGTTGTTCTGCCACAAGTAAACTGGTACTTGAGCGTTGGGGGTTTGACAACGACTTCAGAGAAGTATCCTCAAACGAAAAATACGAGTTAACGCGACCAGAAGTGAGTTATCTCGACATCGCTAGAATTGCGCATCATTTATTGATGTTCCGCAATCACGATGAACGCATTGACGAACATGAAGTTGAATTCAACTTAACTGGTGCAGAAGTCTTGTATGAACTTAGTAACATGAGTGATACTGACTTCAATGATCAAATCCGTGCTGTACTCAATGCTAGCGGTTTGTAATTTATCGCTTTCTGATAATACCTTATCCGCGATAAAACGATTCGCTCAAGGCTGAGCTGTGTGTGGTGAAATGTCTCTAATTTCAACCGATAGATAATTTGATTTATGCGTGTTGATGTTATCTCAAAAAGGAATCATTGAGCTTTATGTTCTCAGGGATGCTATTTATTTTCGCTCCGCTTGTGGTGGGGTATCTAATTCCTATATCTCGATCTTCGTTATTGGAGAAGATCAATCAGTCAACGTCCTACCTTATTTACGTCATTTTGTCGTTGATGGGTCTTAGTTTGGCGGCGCTCGATAATTTAAGCAGCAACTTACAAAGTATTCTCCTCTATGCGAGTACGTTTTTTTTGTGTCTAAGTGCCTGCAACCTGTTGGCTCTGCCTATTATTGATAAAATTATTCCACTCCAGACCAATCAGAATCAAAAGAAGCTACCGTTATCTTCGATGGCTTTAGAGTCAGTTAAGCTTATCGTGGTCGTTGGCGGAGGGTTAGTGGTTGGCCTGCTGTTACCCATTGATTTGAGTTGGGTAGATACAGCAAGCGAATGGATACTCTTTCTACTTCTATTTTTTATTGGTATTCAGCTGCGCAATAGTGGACTTACTCTGCGTCAAATCCTATTAAATAAACAAGGAATGGCCATTGCGGCTGTTGTCATCGCAACATGTATGCTTGGTGGCGTTCTTGCAGCGGTGCTTTTGGATCTTCCTCTTTATCAAGCACTCGCAATGGCTTCAGGTTTTGGCTGGTATTCACTCGCAGGTATTTTAATGGGTGACGCTTTTGGTCCGGTATTTGGTGGCGCGTCGTTCTTGATTGAATTGATGAGAGAGTTAGTCGCACTGGTTGCCATTCCTCTCTTTATTCGTAGCTATCCGTGCACCGCAATTGGTTATGCCGGTGCAACAGCAATGGACTTCACCCTACCCGTTATTCAAACTACCGGTGGTGTGCGTTGTGTTCCTGTTGCTATCGTTAGCGGCTTTATTTTGAGTTTATTGGTACCAGTTATGATGCTTTTCTTTGTATCACTTGCTAGCTAGATCTCAGGTTTTCGCTTTAACATCCATTACAATACGGCAAAAATTTAAATACCCAGTTAACGTCAAAGTGGTCAATATTTTTTGGCAAGACCCCTCTTTCTTTTCGTCATTCAGCCCAACGATTTGTCACGACCAAATAGAAAGAAGGGAGAAACATCAACTGATGTGCATTGCGTTAATAAAGGGATAACAACCAGAAGGAAGAAGAATGAAACGCTTTGTCGTTGCAGCGCTCCTCGCTACAAGCTCAACTTTTACGCTTGCCGCAGATCAACAATGTCTTGCTAGCAAATACGATGGCTACGTCGATGCCTCACTACAGTGGTATCAAGATCTTGTTGATTTGACGGTTACCCAATATCCAGATCTGAAAGAAGTGAGTCAATGGTTCTTGGATGGACGTAAACATCACTTTGAATTAAACCGCGAAGCGGTTCACTACTTTCTAGAGAACGACCCTAGCCGCGTTGCGACGGAACAGCCAATCGAAGCATGGTTAAAACTAGAGCAACATGACGTTAAGCAGTTAGCGACCCGAAGCGATAAGTTAGGTGAAGTTGCAAAACAGACATTTAGCGACCGTCAATCAACTAACCACCCCAAAAACTACGAGCTTCGTTCAGCATTCGCTGATCTGCTTAGTCATCCCCAACAAATTGATACCGCACTTAATAAGTACAATCAGTCAATAGAAAAGATTGAAAAGCAGAAATGTGACTAAGGTTGCTCGCATTAGTCGTTGATTAGCATTCAAAAACACTAGAATGTTTTAACGTACTCAATCTAGAATTTTTTAATGTGAATATCGTAACCTTCACCTAAAATTTTCATTTCTACAACTTGGGTTTCAACAATTAAAACGGGACTTTGCGCCCGTTTTAGTTTAGATTGTGCCGCTCGCATTACCAAAATAACTACAAAGATTCTTTGCTATGGTTAAGGAACAAAAAACCGCTGATGTTAGCTTTGAGAGCTTGCTAAAGATCTTCACTGTCCCAGAAGGTCCGGACTCAACGTTAACTAAAATTGACGAGAGCCTCTCGCGAAATCTAAATCAATTTCTTCGTGAACACATCGTGGCAGAAGAAAAGCCTTTACGCGAAATCGAAAAAGACTTTTCTTCTGCTCAGATTCCTGAGCAGCCAGAGTTCGTGTCAGATCATACAGAGCACTTACTCGACACTTTGGTGTCGCACTCAGTTCACACATCTTCACCAAGCTTCATTGGTCATATGACATCGGCACTGCCTTATTTCTTGATGCCACTGTCAAAGATCATGATCGCCTTAAACCAAAACCTGGTAAAAATAGAGACTTCCAAAGCCTTTACGCCACTTGAGCGTCAAGTTTTGGGTATGCTGCATCGCTTGATATATGGTCAGAATGATACGTTTTACAATCAGTGGATGCACAGTGCAAACCACTCATTAGGCGCATTTTGTTCCGGCGGCACCATTGCCAATATCACTGCGCTTTGGGTAGCACGTAACAAAGCGTTAAGAGCCAATGGCTCATTTAAAGGCGTTGAAAAGGAAGGCCTTTTTAAAGCCATGAAGCACTATGGCTATGATGGCTTAGCGGTGCTAGTGTCTGAGCGTGGTCACTACTCCCTTAAGAAAGCAGCCGATGTATTAGGGCTAGGCCAAGAGGGCTTGGTTGCGGTTAAAACCGATGCCAACAACCGTATTATTGTCAACGACCTGAAAGCGAAAATTGTTGAGCTCGAAAAACAAAACATCAAGCCTATTGCTGTTATTGGTGTGGCTGGCACAACAGAGACAGGTAATGTTGATCCATTGCCTGAAATCGCTGAAGTCTGCCAAGCTCACAGCTGTCACTTCCATGTGGATGCCGCATGGGGTGGCGCAACACTGATGTCTAACCATCACCGTCATCTTCTTAAAGGTGTGGAAATGGCAGACTCAGTAACTATTGATGCACACAAGCAGCTCTATATCCCGATGGGCGCTGGTATGGTTCTGTTCAAAGACCCTGACGCAATGAAATCCATAGAGCATCACGCTCAATATATATTGCGCAAAGGTTCAAAAGACCTAGGCAGCCATACACTAGAAGGCTCACGTTCGGGCATGGCGATGTTGGTCTACGCCGCAATGCACATCATAAGTCGCCCAGGTTACGAGCTTCTGATTGACCAAAGCATTGAAAAAGCTCGATACTTTGCGGATTTAATCAAACAGCAAGATGATTTCGAGTTAGTTTCTGAACCAGAGCTTTGTCTGCTCACATACCGTTATTTGCCGCCATTCATCCGTGAAGCATTAGCACAAGCAGAAGGCTCACAAAAAGAACAACTGAATGAGCTGATCAATGAGTTAACACAGTTTATTCAAAAGCGTCAGCGCGAAACGGGCAAATCGTTCGTTTCACGTACAAGACTGAACCCAGACCAATGGCAACGCATGAATACGATAGTGTTTCGAGTGGTTTTGGCAAATCCACTGACCACAAAAGAAATTTTGAGCTCAGTGCTTGATGAACAACGCGAAATCGCCAAGCAAGCACCAAATTTGATGAAAAGAATTCAACAGCTGGTTGTTGATATTCAATCGTCTTAACAGCCAGATCGAGTTACATCAATTTGAAATTTTTTTTCGTTTTGATGTAACTCAAACATCATTATCGTGCGACTAGCGCAACAAAACTTCGTTTACACATCCAATTCTGTAGTTTTTACAACATTTTGTTTGAGGCCTGTCAAATTCTCACTAAATAGTACCCGTTATTGGTTTAGACTGATTGAAGATCAGGTTTATACTGATTCTATGGCGCTGGTTGTTTTCGTTAACGCCCCACTCTACTCCGGAATCTTCGTGTTTCCTTTCGTTAGCAGAGCCAGCGAGTTGTTCTCTATACCCTCGTGAACACTATGAATACATTAGAAAAAATTCAAAAAAACCTGGAGAATTTCAGTAAGTCAGAGCGCAAAGTTGCGGAAGTAATTATGGCGTCTCCACAAACTGCAATTCATTCAAGCATTGCAACGCTGGCTAAAATGGCCGACGTTAGTGAGCCCACTGTAAACCGCTTCTGTCGTCGTCTGGACACCAAGGGCTTTCCAGATTTTAAGCTTCACTTGGCACAGAGCCTAGCCAACGGCACCCCTTACGTTAACCGTAATGTGGAAGAAGACGATGGCCCAGACGCGTACACCCATAAGATTTTCGAATCGACGATGGCGTGTTTAGATGTCGCGAAAAATAGCCTAGATCCAATGCAAGTGAACCGTGCGGTCGATTTGCTAACGCAAGCGAAGCGCATTTCATTCTTTGGCCTTGGTGCATCATCTTCTGTTGCCCGAGACGCACAAAACAAGTTTATTCGCTTTAATATTCCAATTACTTGTTTTGAAGATATTGTTATGCAGCGCATGAGTTGTATCAACTGCAGTGATAATGATGTTGTGGTTCTTATTTCTCATACCGGTCGAACAAAGAGTCAGGTAGAAATAGCGAACCTTGCTCGTGAAAATGGCGCAACGGTTATTGCGATTACAGCGAAGGATTCTCCTCTAGAAAAGGCAAGCTCGCTGGCCATCACGCTCGATATTCCAGAAGATACCGACGTTTACATGCCAATGGCAAGCCGAGTTGTACAAATGACAGTGATTGATGTGCTAGCAACTGGCTTCACTCTTCGCCGTGGTACAGGTTTCCGTGAGAACCTAAAACGCGTAAAAGATGCGTTGAAAGACAGTCGCTATGACAAATTAAGCCAGTACTAAGCACTAAAGCTTAGTCAATACTTTATCTAGGGGAGCTCAAGGCTCCCCTTTTGTTTTAATGCTGCTAAGGGAGCAATCACCCTAAGTCGTTGACACTCGATAAGTCCGTTCTTGATTCCAGTACTTCAACAGAACTGACATGTTGTGCACTCTGAGCTGCGCACTCTCCGCTACAATCACAGACTTGCTGCAATATGTGTATCAAACGTTCCTGATTAAGAGGTAAAGGATTCCCTTTGATTGCCATTGATTTAAGCGCATCATTCGCCACTTGCTCAAAAGAGGTTTGGCATACTCCAAATTGAGCCAGTAGCGGTAACGCTAACTTATCTAGCACCATATTTACCCAAAGAATTCCATCGTGTTCGTTAGCATTTACTCGCTCAGTGACTAATTGGGCCAGCTTGCGATAACGACTTATCACATCATTCCTACCCGCGAGTTTAGCGGCGTTAATGTTCTCCTGCATCACGTGCGGAGCTAGGCGAGCCGTAATAACGCTATGGGGGGCGTCTAACTTGCCTCCTAACGCCGATGCTAACCCATGAGCGGCACCTAATTTGGCATTAGTAATCGCCATACCACCAAGCAATGCAGCGAACGATAAATCAGAGCGCGCCTTATGATTATCTTGCTTACAAGCGGCAATCACTGAACGGCTTAAACGGCGTAGCCCCTCTTCGCAGACCATATCAGTAAGAGGGTTTGGCTCACCACACACATACGCTTCCATTAAATGAGTGAACGCATCCATTGCGCCACGTCCAGATGTGTATTGGTCGGTCCCGTAAGTAAGTGTCGGGTCTACAATGGCAACGTCTGCGAGCATATCAGGGCTTCGAAGACTCACTTTCACTTTATCTTGTCCAGATTTCAGCACAGCATTTCTGGTCACTTCTGAACCGGTGCTTGCTGTCGTAGGAATTGCAATAAAATGAAGAGGCTTTGCTTTTAAAGGGACGCTTCTTCCTACCACTTCTACGTAATCGTAAACATTGCCTTGATTGGGAATAATGGCAGCTAAGGCTTTGCCCATATCGATGACGCTGCCACCACCTATCGCAACTACCATATCAGGTTGGAATTTTCTACCGAGCACTGCGGTCTCTTCTACCATCGTGATGTATGGTTCACCAACGATAGCTACGTGCTGGTAACGCATATTTTGAGCTTTAAGATATTGGATAATGGGGGCGGCTCGTTGGGTATCCTGCCCAGTAACCAGCAAAACACTGTAGCCAAATTGGTTAATAACGGATAATGAAGATTGAAGTGCACCTTCACCAAATATAATCCTTGTTGCAGTCATAAACTGAAACATACACACCCTCCCAAAAGAATATACCCAAATAACCTCTCGCCCTCTGATTTAACACTTATGTAAGAGTTGAAGTTATTTGCGTATAGCCAAAATAGATTGCTATTTTTTTAAACAAAAAAAATTGACCAATTCCACCTTGCCATCATTAACCCTTTAGAATGTATGTTTTTTATGCGTCACTTCACATACTTCAGAGTCGTAAAATAAGCACGTGCGTTTAGTTTTTATTCGATAGATTTCACCTATAGAACCAAGAGGTAATTGCCGCTTTATTTCCGTATCTGGATCGGGCATAGTTACTCCAACAAAAGAAAGCGCACTCAGCCGCTATGTTTTGTACGCTTTCAAAAAAGAATAGATTTAGGAGAAATAAGATTATGTTCGTTGTTATCTTTGGTCGCCCTGCATGTCCTTTCTGTGTTCGTGCAAAAGAGCACGCAGAAACGCTAAAAGCAAAACGTGATGACTTCAACTACCGTTACGTTGATATTCACGCTGAAGGTATTTCTAAAGCAGATCTTGAGAAAACAGTTGGTAAACCAGTTGAAACCGTTCCTCAGATCTTTATCGACCAAGAGCACATCGGTGGCTGCGACGAGTTCGAAGCATACGCGAAAGAGCACCTAGGTCTATTTGACGAGTAATAAAGACTGTTTTCAAAAAAGCCGCTTCATGCGGCTTTTTTATTATTTTTCAGCTGGTTATTACGTTAAGTCAACTAATGGTAAAACCTAAAAAAATTCACTTATCTTTTTGCTATATTTAGTTACAATTCACAGTTCTTAATCTTTTTTGGCACACACTCTACCGAGCCACACAGTGAACATAGACGTCGTATACCTTCTCGAGCAAAACCCGATCCTTCTAATCTTCGTCGTATTAGCCATTGGCCTTGCCATCGGAAAAATTCGACTTGGCAAATTACAATTAGGCAACTCTATTGGCGTTCTTATTACCTCTTTGGTAATGGGCCACCTTGGTTTCTCATTTAATGCAGAAGCTTTAACCATTGGCTTTATGCTGTTTATCTACTGCGTTGGCATTGAAGCTGGACCAAACTTTTTTGGTATATTCTTCAGAGATGGTAAGCATTATTTTATTTTAAGCATGACTGTTCTCGTGTCTGCGGTCAGCTTAACGTATGGCTTGAGTCACTATTTCGGCCTCGATTTTGGCTTATCCGCCGGTATGATGGCAGGCGCATTGACCGCAACGCCAGTACTGGTTGGTGCACAAGATGCTCTTAACTCTGGCCTTGCGACTATACCGCGGAATATGGAATTTTCTCTGGTATTAGAAAATCTATCCGTAGGCTACGCGATGGCTTATCTGGTCGGCTTAATTAGCATGATCATGTTTGCTAAATTGTTGCCAAAACTGCAAAAACAAAACCTTTCTGATTCCGCGCAGCAAATCGCACAAGAGCGTGGCCTTGGAAATTCAAGCCAGAGAAAAGTGTATTTACCCATTATTCGAGCTTACCGAGTGGGCCCAGAGCTAATTGACTGGACTGATGGTAAAAACTTACGAGAACTGGGTATTTATCGTCAAACTGGCTGTTACATTGAACGAATCCGCCGAAATGGTATTCTCGCCCACCCAGATGGTGATGCTATCTTGCAAGAGGGAGATGAAATTGCACTGGTTGGCTTCCCTGACAGCCATGCTCGCTTAGACCCTAGCTTCCGTAATGGTAAAGAAGTATTCGACCGTAACTTGCTTGATTTACGCATCGTTGAAGAAGAAATCGTCGTAAAAAGTGACGCAATCGCTGGTAAGCGTTTATCGGATTTGAATTTGTCTGAGTTTGGCTGTTTCTTAAACCGCGTAGTTCGCGCTCAGATTGAAATGCCTATGGACTTAGACATTGTGCTCGCTAAAGGGGACGTCCTTCAAGTGAGCGGCGAGAAAAGCCGAGTACATGGACTGGCGGAAAAAATCGGTTTCATCTCGATCCACAGTCAAATGGCCGATTTGCTCGCTTTTTGTAGCTTCTTTATTTTGGGTATTCTGTTTGGCCTCATCACAATGACGTTCGGTCAGGTGTCTTTCAGTTTGGGTAATGCGGTGGGTCTTCTGTTGTCCGGTATTACGCTTGGTTTCTTACGAGCAAATCACCCTACTTTCGGTTATGTCCCACAAGGGGCGCTGAATATGGTCAAAGATCTAGGGTTAATGTTCTTTATGGTCGGAATTGGTCTAAGTGCAGGTGGAAAGATGTTCGAGCACCTAACGCAAGTAGGACCAAAAGTCATTGGTTTGGCATTTATTGTCAGTGTTGTGCCTGTAGTTCTGGCTTACTTAGTTGGCGCACACGTACTCAAGATGAACCGTGCCCTGCTCTTCGGTGCCATTATTGGCGCCCGTACTTGCGCTCCGGCTATGGATGTCGTTAACGACTACGCTAAGTCCACCATCCCAGCCCTTGGTTATGCGGGTACCTATGCGATTGCGAATATTTTAATGACGCTAGCTGGTACGATTCTGATAATACTAAGTTAATACTCACTTTGACTATGAAATACAAAAAGGCGCTCAATGAGCGCTTTTTGTTTATTGGTTATCTAGTCTGTGATTCGATTAGATTTGAATGAAGTCTGCTTCAACTGCTGGATTCACATCCGCTTCGTAATCTACGCCTTCAACGCCGAAACCAAATAGTTTCAAGAACTCTTCTTTGTACTCAACGTAGTCAGTCAGCTCTTTTAGGTTCTCAGTCGTAATTTGAGGCCATAGCTCACGACAGTGCTGCTGAATGTCGTCACGAAGTTCCCAGTCATCCAGACGTAGGCGGTTCATCTCATCAACTTCTGCCGCGCTACCGTCTTCTTTGTATAGACGTTGGCTGAACATACGGTAGATTTGTTCCATACAGCCTTCGTGTACACCTTCTTCGCGCATTTTCTTGAATACCATTGCGATGTACAGTGGCATAACAGGAATTGCAGAACTCGCCTGAGTTACAACAGATTTAAGTACCGCAACATTGGCACTGCCGCCTGTTGCTGCTAACTTGTCGTTTAGCGCTTTCGCTGCACGGTCTAGGTCCATTTTTGCTTTACCTAGTGCACCATCCCAATAAATTGGCCAAGTTAGCTCAGTACCAATGTAGCTGTACGCGACGGTCTTACAACCTTCAGCAAGAACACCAGCATCAGACAACGCATTGATCCAAAGTTCCCAATCTTCACCGCCCATTACCGTGACAGTGTCTTTGATTTCTTCTTCTGTTGCAGGCTCAACGCTAGCTTCGATGATCACATCTTTGTTGGTATCAACAGCCGTTGATGTGTAAGTTTCACCGATAGGTTTAAGAGATGAACGAACTAATTCACCAGTTTCTGGCATTTTACGTACTGGAGATGCCAGTGAGTAAACCACCATATCGATTTGACCTAAGTCTTCTTTGATCAGCTCGATAGTTTTCTGTTTCGCTTCA
Organism: Vibrio sp. 1562; assembly: GCF_033340155.1. NCBI lineage: Bacteria > Pseudomonadati > Pseudomonadota > Gammaproteobacteria > Vibrionales > Vibrionaceae > Vibrio > Vibrio sp. 1562. The sequence goes on along the minus strand of NZ_JAWOVY010000004.1, from coordinate 149,484 downwards.
TTTGAGAAAGCGTCGCCGTTTAAGCTTTTTGCGTACAGACCTTCTTCACGCGCTAGCTTTTCAAAAGCAGCGGCATTGTAAAAACCTGCTGTACCTGGCTTCTTCTCAGTACCTTCTTTTTCGAAGAAAACACCGATAGTTGATGCACCGCCACCAAATGCCGCAGCGATACGAGAAGATAGACCGTAGCCACTTGATGCACCAACAACAAGAACACGCTTAGGTGCGTTTTTGATTGGACCTTGCGCTTTGGTGTACGCAATTTGTTCTTTTACGTTAGCTTCACAACCAACAGGGTGCGTTGTAGTACAGATAAATCCACGAATTCTAGGTTTGATGATCATATTCAACTTCCTTTAAAAAACCTTGTTAGGATAAAAGTTTCGTTGGGATTTCGCATCTAATTTCTGTAAAAATGCTCTTAAAAGGCAAGTGGTTGGAGCACTATCCCACCATCCACTCCCCAAGAATACAAAAAAGCACCTCATTGAGGTGCTTTTCTTAACATTAGTTGTCTATTATGCCGCCGGATTCAACTGCGACTTTTTTGGGCTATGAGTTCGCACTTCAGAAAAGTCATGACTAAAGTGGTCAACTTGAATCGCCTTGTAGCGCAATTTATCTGCAGCCATGATTTGATCAATTTCTTGTTCAGTTAACACGCCTGCTTCAAATGCTTGCTGCAAACGATCATGTAGCAGACCTTTACGAGCCACTTTACCATCCTTCGCAGCCTTCACAAGTTTACGCTCCAAAGGTTTAATGTCGTACATTGCAAGGAATGCATTCTCCATTAAGCCTACGCTGTCATCCTCTGATTTTCCGATGTAGCACAGATGCGTAAGGCGATCACGTTGCGCGCCTGGCGTCATCATCGCTTCAGCCAAATTCACACACAGCTCATCACTTGGCTTATTGAAATGATTACCAAGCGGGAACAATAGCCCCTTAAGCACACCGCCAACGTATTTCACAGGGAAGTTGGTGTAAGCCTCATTTAATGACTTAGAAGCGTTATACAAACAGTGTTGAACAGCGTAATGAACGAAGTCTAGATCGCCTTGTTGACGGCCTTCATCTTCATACTTTTTCAAGGCAGCAGATGCCATGTATAGATAGCTTAATCCATCACCCAAACGTGCGGAGATCATTTCTTTACGCTTCAAGTCTCCACCTAAGGTTAACATCGCAAAGTCTGCACTTACTGCAAGTGCACGACTGAGACGAGTAATGTCTTTGTAGTATTGCTGCGTTGGGCCACTCATGTGCGCGTTAACAAATCGAGAACCAGTTAGTGCTGCACCAAATGCACCGAATGTATTACCGAGCGCGTGCTTGATGTGTTTAAAGAGTAAGTTGTCAAATTCTTTCGCACCTTGTTCAGAATCTGGATTCGCCGCGGCTTCCATTTCTTTTAGAACATATGGGTGGCATCGAGTCGCACCTTGACCAAAAATCATCAGGTTACGAGTCAGAATATTCGCGCCTTCAACGGTGATAGCAACCGGGATACCAAGGTAATGTTTAGCAAGATAGTTCATTGGACCATCTTGAATCGCACGACCCGCGTGGATATCAAACGAATCATTTAGAATGGTACGCGCGATTTCCGTCATGTGGTACTTGGCAATCGCGGTTACAATCCCAGGTTTTTCTTTCATATCGAGAGAAGTCGTCGTTAGCGTACGCGTCGCTTCTAGTAGGTAAGTAAGACCACCAATGCGCCCCATCGCTTCTGCGACGCCTTCAAACTTACCGATCGACATTCCAAACTGTTTACGCACGTAAGCATAAGCACCTGTTGTACGTGTAGTAAGGTGACCAATCGCTGTGCCAAGCGCTGGGAGAGAGATACCACGCCCCGCAGAAAGACACTCAACCAGCATACGCCAACCTTTACCTGCGTAATCAGCGCCACCGATCAACCAGTCCATAGGGATGAAGACATCTTCACCACGAGTAGGACCATTCATGAACGCAGACCCCAGAGGATCATGGCGCTCGCCTATCTCGACACCTTCATGGTCAGCGGGAATCAACGCACATGTAATGCCAACCTCTTTCTTGTCACCAAGTAGCCCTTCAGGATCCTGCAGTTTAAATGCTAACCCGAGCACTGTCGCAACTGGCGCAAGCGTGATGTAGCGTTTATTCCAACTAACTCGCACGCCAAGCACTTCTTTGCCTTCATGGGTGCCGTAACAAACCACGCCTTGATCAGGTATGCCACCTGCATCAGAACCCGCTTCAGGGCCAGTTAGGGCGAAACAAGGGATGTCTGTACCATCAGCTAAACGAGGCAACCAGTAATCTTTTTGCTCTTGCGTACCATAGTGCGATAGCAGCTCACCAGGACCAAGAGAGTTTGGTACCATTACCGATACCGCGGTACTGATACTTCGAGTCGCAATACGAGAAACAATGGTTGAGTTCGCCAAAGCGGAAAATTCACGACCACCATATGCTTTCGAGATGATCAAAGAGAAAAATCGCTCTTTACGTAGGTACTCCCATACTTCAGGCGGTAAATCCCTGTCTTCTTTGACAATCTTCTGGTCATCAAGCATTTCTAGCAGGGTTTCAAGCTCATTATCCATAAATGACTGCTCTTCTGCCGTCAGTGTAGGCGTTGGATAATGATGCAATGTTGTGAAGTTTGGCTTGCCTGAGAATAGTTCGGCATCCCACCATACACTACCCGCTTCCATCGCCTCTTTCTCGGTGCTAGACAGAGGTGGCAATACTTTTTTGAACACTTTAAAAGCCGGGTCACTAATCCATTTTCTTCGTAGAGAGCTCATAGTTCAGATCCTTTTGTTCACGTAACCGCTCGGGGTATAATCTTATTATTGGTTTAACTTTCTTATTTGTCTTATGCCAACTGCTTTGCTGACATTCCTGCTGACAAATATGGAATCAGTAAATCGACGACAGATTTCACATCGACTTCCTTTTCAAACTTACTTTCTGCCAGCTCCGAAAGAGCTTGGCTTGAAGCCATCGTAAATACACAGGTTCCTAACGTGAAGTGCAGTCGCCAAAACAACTGTTCTTCACATAGTTCCGGGTTCGCCTTCATTATCGAGAAAGTGAAAAGGTTCAGTACCTCTTCGTATCTGGTGGTAATGAACCAGCGTAGATGACCTTGAACGTCTGTATAACCGCGGCCAATTAACAACATAAATAGCGCAGTACCATTTGGGCGTACATCATTTAATGTACGTAAAGGTAATCGCAATGACTCAAAGACATCGTCCATGTTGTAGCTATCGCGCGTGTTTAGCTCAATTAATGAAGTCTTAATGCTCGGCATTAGTGCTTCTAAATACCTATCTAAAACCGCTCTAACCAGCGTTTTTTTATCGCCAAAGTGATAGTTTACCGATGCTAAGTTAACGTTAGCTTTACCTGTTATCGTTCTTAGCGAAGTATCATTAAAGCCATGTTCAGCAAAGAGTCCTTCTGCGACATCGAGTATTTTTTCTTTTGTTGATGTTCTCGGGGCCATTTTAATCACTCGTATTAAACAACTGTTTGAAAATATACTCCCGAAACTTAAGATTAACAAATGATTAACATCACACTTTAACCAATTGGTCTGACCAGACAGTAAAAGGTGTGATCTAATCTTTTGAAATTCAATCGAATACTCCAGTGAAGCTTGTCAGAAGAAAACGATCAAGTTTCTCAGACCAGCGCAATTGAAACGCTAACAATAGCGTTGGCGGCTCGGAGTGAGCGAAGAGAGTATGAAATACATCTTCGGTTCTAGGGGAGATAAAATGAGAAACACAGAAGTTAGTAACTTCGCCAAGTTGGTAATCCATCTCGATTTTTCTATTACTTTCGGATGTGTAAGAAGCTAGAAAGCATTAAGTAGAAATTTTTTGAAAAAAAATGGAACTGTTTGGAAAAGGCTCGGTCTGAATATACGTAACAGTTAGGGCATTTGAAGTTTCACTGGCCGTCAAACTTGTTTCCATCTAATTGTTACGTTGCTGCTTTTTTCTTATTAACTCCTATGTTTGTATCCGCCCAGTCAAATTTTCGGCTGGGCTTTTTTTCGCCTATAGATTTACCAAGCGCCTCTTTCGATGATTTGCCCCAACTCCATAAGCTAGACCTTAGTTGGTCACAAAAGTAACCACCCTGAAGTGGTTGATGTGCCGATCTGCAGACATAAAAAAGCCTCCCGAATGGGAGGCTTTACTAAACAGTGTGTATCTTACGCTTGCGCTTTCTTAGGCAAAGAAAAGTGCAGTAACGCGTAGCCAAGTAACGCGGCTGTCGTCGAGCCCATTAAGATGCCTAGTCGAGCATAGGTATCAAACTCAGGGCTTACATTTCCAAACGCTAAAGAGGAAATGAATATAGACATTGTAAAACCGATACCACACAACACAGAGACCGCAAAGATATGCTTGAAGTTAATGCCTTCCGGTAACTTAGCTACACCCATTTTCACAGCTGCCCAACTAAAGGTGAAGATACCTAGAGGCTTACCAACCAGTAGCCCCAAAGCAATACCTAATGGCAGCATTGAAGTTAGGCCTGACATCGATACGCCTTCTAGCGAAATCCCCGCATTTGCAAATGCGAATAGAGGTAAGATACCAAATGCCACGTATGGATGAAGTGCGTGCTCCATGTGCTTAAGTGGGGAATGTTCGCCCTGTTTACCCTTAAGAGGAATAGCAAAGCCGATCACTACGCCTGCAAGTGTTGCGTGAACACCAGATTTAAGTACCGCAAACCATAAGATCGCGCCGACTATCATGTATGGCGTCAGTTTCGTTACTTCCTTCGCATTCAACATGAACAGGACACCAGTCATGATGAAGCCAACAAGCAGCGCCATGCTAGAAAGATCACCTGTGTAAAACAGTGCAATAATAACAACCACGCCTAAATCGTCGATGATAGCGAGAGCTAACAAAAACACTTTAAGGCTTACTGGTACGCGCTTACCTAGTAGCGCCATGATACCTAGAGCAAATGCAATATCCGTCGCAGCTGGAATGGCCCAGCCAGAAACCGCCTCTGGGTCGTTAGCATTAAACGCAACGTAAATAAGAGCAGGGGCTAACATACCACCAACCGCTGCAATCGCAGGGAAAATTGCGGTTTCTTTTGATTTTAGCGCTCCTTCAAGTAGCTCTCGCTTCACTTCAAGGCCAATAAGTAAGAAGAAAACAGCCATTAGGCCGTCATTAATCCAGTGAGAAACTGACATACCGAATACATAAGTATGCAGTACAGATTGATAAGTTTCGCCCAGCGGTGAGTTAGCAATGGTCATCGCAATTGCCGCTGCAATTACGAGAAGAATACCACCTGCTGATTCCATTTTGAAAAAGTCACGAATGACATCGTTCATGGTTTCGTCCTTATATTTATTATCTTAATAAACGATTAACAAAGAGTGATAAGAGTGTATAGCTGTCGAAAACTTTAGAATAATCGCTTCTTCAGAGTATAAACTTCGGTTTTTTCGATGTTAAGTTTACTATACATCGTATTTTCCAACATGACACTCAATTTTGATCGGAGATCGTATTTGTTTTTGTCGCACCAAATATTTATCAAGATGATGAGAAAATCAGCATAACACGGCTTGTACCATCATGATAACCCCGTACTTTTGAGAAAAAGCTAGGAAGCTTCGCGCACTAAAAAACCACCCGTAGGGGGTGGTTTTCTTCACAACTCAATAGCCTGTCAGCTGCATAAAGCCCCAAGCCTCATTGGAGCCGGAGGCTAAAGTAGGCCCTTCCCAGTAAGGTATTACAAAGGGTAGCCACATATCTGACTTGATAATGCGGGTAGTCAAATTAATTTGATGCTTCGGAATATTGATAATCCACTGCAAAGGTAACCTTCTTCCATTGGATAAACTGGTCACTTGCATTGGTTTAATACTGATATCATCGTCTGAGAGGTTGATGACTTTACCTGAGCGTGTCGACAACGTGCCAAACACGTGCGGTGTTTGCCCATGGTGACGATAACGGCTAACAGTTAATGCTCGACCATCATCTAAATTGAAAACAAACCAATCCCAGCCTTGTTGCCCCTCACCAATTAAGCCGCTGCCCCACTCTTTTTGCGCCCAAGCAGAACCCGTCACTGAGAATCGCTTACCATTTAAGCTTAAGCTACCTTTTACTTTTAAAAATGGAGCACTGAAGCTGAAAGAAGCAACAGATTGCAACGCATGTTTAACTTGGAAACCTTTGTCTCCATTCACGACAAAGGGGCCGTTTGTCATGGTATTGAGCTCAAGTCCAAACGTATCAGTATTCACATTCAAGTTGCCCGGGAAAGGCGTCGCACCGAGTGATCGCCAAGTCCAATTATCAATCCATAACCTGAAAGGACGATTGATCATACCAGCTTGGCCTATCCCACCTCTAGCTACCCGTTGCTCTTTCCATACATGCGAGCCATGACTGACGACAACATGTGAAATGTACAATTGAGGGTTCTGCCAACCGCTGGTTTCTCGCTCGTCCGTCGCAACCCTAAAATAGCTCCATTGAACATTGTAGATCTTGCCTTGCTCATCTTTTAGTTTCGCAAAGTAGTGCCACCATTCATGCTGATACTCGGGATGAAAGCGAAAGTCTGAGGGTAAAGAGACATGCTCATTAGGTAGTACAGGCTCGAAAATCGTTTGATTTTCACGCGTTAAGATAGAATCAAGTTCGCTTTCTCGTGTTGCTGTCGCCTCTAACCAAAAAGTTGAGTAAAAAGCAGCCCCAGTCAGAAAAGCGAACGTAACAACAATGAGCGTTGAAACCAACAAGCGTTTTTTAGAGCCCATTTTTTTCATTACAACGCGTCCCTTAATGACTTCATCGGTGTACTTTTGATCATTCTAATAACTGGCAATGCGCCAGCAACCATGATGGCAAGCATCGCCCAAGCAATGGTTTGAGCATACTCCCATGGAATCGTTTGAAGCTCTAGAGACCAGCCAAATGATTGCTTAATGATAATATCAACGATCAAATGTGCGAGCGCCAAGCCGAGCGGCACTGCAATAATCGCAGAAATGGCTCCGAAGACGAATAGCTGCAAACCACCTAATACGACAAGTTCTTTTCCGGACACACCCATGCACCTTAATAAGGAAAAATGCCGCTGCCGTGAAAGTTCTCCTGCCAACGTCGCAAAGAATAAACCAAACACGGCAATAATCAGCGTGATATTGCCCAAGGTTCCTGCTATCGCAAAGGTATGATCAAACACTCTCATTGCTTGGCTATAAATATTACCGTTATCAAACACACGATCTTGCGGGAGACGGAATACATTCTCTAAGCGATTTTTCAGCCCTTCTCCATTGACGTTATCTTTTAATACTACGCCAAGACCAACATTACCCGTACCTGCAAATGCATACAGCCAATTCCGGTGCGACATCATCACCTGGTTATATGGGTTTCCATAATCGTAGTAAACGCCTACGACTTGCCAATCACCACCAAGCGGTTCTTGCAAGTTAATGAAATCGCCAGGGCGGATATCCAGCTTCAAGGCCATCGACTCACTGACCATTAAGCTCTTGGTAGCGTGCAGTTGATACCAGTAATTTGGGACACCTAACTTGACGGTAAGTGAGTCTAACTCACCTTCAGAAGAGCCCGTACTCACAACTTGCAGAGCACCATGCTCGGTCGGCATATCTTTTTCCCAGCGCCACCAAACCGAGTTCACCTCTGGCTGATTCTGGAGCCATGCGCTCATCCTAGCGGCTGAATTGTTGGTCGGATAGATGTACACATCAGCCGCTAATCGCTGATTTAGCCACTTATCGGTTGTATCTCGAAAGCTTCCGACCATTGTTTCTACACCAATGTTTGCCGCCAGCGCTAACATAAACGCCATCGTAGCCACACCGCGATAGCTCATGCTGGCTGCTGCATCAGCAAAAAACCAACGGACACGAACCCATCGCATGGTATAAGAAAAACTTTGGAACATATGCCACATAATAAATGGCATAAACAACGCCACACTAACCAACATCAGCGCAATAATAGCAAAGCCGGTTTCTTGTGTTTTCGGCGCCTGATATACCGCTATTGCAGCGACACAAAACGCACATGCCGCAAGCGCCTGCCAAGAGAACTCTCTTCCAGCAAATCGCATTAGCGACAGTCGAGAAGAAAGGCGGATTGGTTGTGACTTCAACAAACGGATTAATGGCCACAGACACGATATCAACGCACCCATCGCTGCCATGATTAGACTGTATAAGCTAGATTGCCATGACCATCCTATGGTTAAGCCTACGTTGGCATCATACAAATCACTCAGGCTCGAAGACACTGCTGGGATAAGTTCATTTGCTAAGATCAAGCCAAAAAAGTTACCACACGCCCACGCAATAAAGACGAGCAAAGACAACTCTAGTAATAAAGCTTGCGCTAACTGTGTTCCGTTAACACCAGTCTGTCTCAAAATACCTACCAAACGTTGTCGCTGGATGAAAGACAGAGACATCGCTTGATAAAAAATAAACAACCCGACCAAAAACGACAGCATTCCCATCGCGGTGAGATTCATATGGAATGCGTTAGTTAGCGACTCAAGCTCTGTACGCGTATTCCTAACGAGCGTCATTCCGTTTGGCAGCATGTTTTTCAGTGCTATTAGCTTTTCCTCTGGCATTTCACCACAAGAAATCGCAGACAAACCTGAGCTCCGCTTGAGCATACGCAACAACGATATATCAGTAACCAGCCGAGTACCCGAAAGCATCTTGTCCTTATCTACTTGAATAGGCCCAAGACGGCTTCCGTCATTCATCTCAATGAAGTCCCCATCCTGCCAACTCATGTAAGCGGCCAAATCTTGACTAACAAGAATAGGATAAGGAGGCTTCATTAGTGATAAAACAGGCATCTCACCTAGCGATTTTCCTTGTTGTAGTGGGATCATCGCGACAGGATCTATCCCCACCAACATCAGGCTCATATCGGTCTTGGCATCTAGATGAAGCACATCAAACGGTGCACATTGGTTAAACCCAGCTCGACGTAACTGAATATAGAAACCTTGAGGAATTTTATTGGCAGAGTGCTTCGTTCGGATTCGGTATGGCAAAGGATTAGAGAAAAGTTTTTCCCCAGTTGCATAACTTTGTTTTGCATGCTGGTTGATAGAAGTAACACCAACAAGGAGGGACACGCCTAATGTTAATCCCAGCCAGACAAGAATAATTTGTAGAGGGTAACGACGGTAATGACCGAGTAGTGCCTTAACTACGGGCCATAACATGTAGCTGCCCTCCTTGAAGTCGAATCTTTCCTTCCATATGGGCGGCCACTTTTTCACTGTGCGTCACTAACAGCAAAGTACACTCCAATTGGCGAGCGAGACTCGTTAATAAGCGCATTACTGCTTCTGCGTTTCGCTCGTCTAGGCTACCAGTTGGCTCATCAGCAAGCAGGATTTTGGGTTCCATATAAAGGGCGCGAGCAATCGCCGCACGTTGTTGCTGACCACCAGACGCCTCTTCCGGATAACGTCCTAGCAATGGCATTAAGTCCAAAGCAGAAAGAATTTGACGCCACAACTCTTTATCTTCCGGCAGACCTTTTAACTGACGACAAAAACGAATATTGTCGGCAATATTAAGTGTAGGAAGCAGGTTGAATTGTTGGAAGATATTCCCAATATTGTTGCGGCGATAAAGGGTTCTTAAATGCTCCGGTGCTTCATGCATAGCAAAATTTGGAAACTGCACTTCACCAGAGTCAGCAGTATCTAATCCGGCGATTAAATTCAGCAGAGTACTTTTACCCGAACCACTTTCTCCCATCAGAGCGACTTGGTCACCTTGCTGCAATGTTAATTCTGCCCCTTGTAATACAGGGTGAAACTCTCCCCCGTCTACATAGCCTTTACATAGGTCTGACAGTTTTAACATTGATTATGCCGCTCGGATGGTGTTTAAAAATTGGGATCAGAATCTACACTAAAATCCTGTTAGTAGAAAGTATTTTGAATGCTTGATCACACTATGGAAGTACAAATGCAACTCGATTCACTTTCTGTTACTAATTTTGTTGACGTTTTGAGCAGATTTTTGCAGCCAAAATAAACTCTGTACCTCCTTACTGGCCAATCAGGTTTTTCATCCATTTTCGGCTAACCATTCTTGGCAAGCAAATCGCCCACTTCACAACTTCTTCCGTCAAAAAGAGTAAGTAAACCCATTGTGGGTCCCAATTGAGATAGATCGCTGCAAATGCTGCGAGTGGAATCCCGATCACCCACTGCGCCAAGATGTCTTGATACAAACAAAACTTAACATCACCGCCCGCGCGTAATACACCAACAATCGCCATCATCGGCACCGAGCGTAACACGACACCCAACGCTAGAATCACCATAAACTGTTCAGCTAGCTCGCGAGTGTCTGTTGTCAGTGCACTAAACGCATTAAGGATCCATTGATTTGACACTATCAACAAGACGGCGACCACAAATGCGATAAGCACATTCAAAATGACCGTAGCCCATGCTTGATAATAAACGGGTTCAAAATTACGAGCGCCGAGCTGGTTCCCGACTAGAACTGCAGCCGCATTCGATAAGCCAATCATCATCGCCAATGCGATCGACTCAACAGGCGTCATTACGGAAAGTGCCGCCAAACCTTGTACGCCTGCTTGCCCCATGATGGCGTGATAAGCAAACAGCCCACCAGCCCACGCCAAGAAGTTAAATGTGGTTGGCAAAGAGAGGCTCAAGAAACGCGTAATTTTATCTAAGACCAATCCTGCGCGTATATCATCCCAACCAAATGCGATTATGTGTTTTTTCAACCATAGATAACCAAACAGGCAACCTACTTCGATCGCGCCACTGATTACCGTTGCGATCGCTGCTCCCGTAATACCCAGAGCAGGAAAGCCTAATTGACCAAAAATTAACACCCAGTTAAGAAACACATTAGATAAAATGCCTATACCACTAAAAAAAGTGCTTAGGCCTGGTTGGTGCATCGCCCTTAGGCCCACCGACATACTGGCCACACATGCAACAGCAAACATGCTAACCGACGAAATAATGAGATAGCTGGCCCCTAGCTCAATCACTTCTTGTGAATCGGTAGTCAAACTCATGATGAGTTGTGGAAAAACAACAAACAAAGCAACAGCAATCGCAGCAAACATCATTGCGATCATCCATGTTAAAGCGGTACTGCGACGCACCCCAACTTTATCGCCAGCCCCCCAATATTGAGCGGTTAACAATGCACCACCCGTTGTCACCCCAACTAACATAATGGTGGTGACGAAAGTCGCGCGCGCAGCAACTCCAACTGCGGCAATTTCAGCTTCACCAAGTTGACCAAGCATAAGAACATCGACGAGGCTTCGGCTCGAAAACATCATGCTTTGCAGTGTAATTGGTAACGCGATTGCAAATAAACGACGTAAGAATGCTTTATCTGCGTGTATTGAGAGTTGAGAAAGAAAAGTCACAAGCGCTCCAACGACAACTTATTGATAGAATGGGGAAAGTGTCTCATGATTATACTCTGTGGTGTTTATTCCACCAACGATAAAAGGACAGATAATGAAAAAGGTGTTGGTGCTAGGCGCCTCGGGTTACATTGGCTCTCAACTTCTTCCGTTACTTTTAGATAAAGGTTACGCCGTCACAGCAGCGGCGCGACATATTGATTATTTAGAGTCAAGAACTCAGCCTCATCATAATTTAACGTTAAGGTATCTCGACTTGGCTGACGCAGAGACCACGAAGGCTGTAGTGAACGATTTTGATTTAGTATTTTTTCTCGTGCACGGGATGGCTCAAGGTGATGACTTTGTTGAGTACGAACTAAACCTTGCTTTGAACTTCAAATATGCGTTGGAACAAAGCTCCGTCGAGCATGTTGTATATTTGAGTGCCATTCAACCTCAAACCGGAAACTCTCGCCATTTAGCCGCTCGTAAAGCCACGGGAAAAATAATTCGACAGTCTGGTGTTCCAGTAACTGAATTGCGTGCTGGCGTTATCATCGGTCCCGGCTCTGCCGCTTTCGAAATCATGCGTGACTTTGTCTACAACTTACCTATTTTGATTGCGCCTAAATGGGTCGACTCAAAAGCGAACCCTATTGCCTTGCCCAATCTCAACCACTATTTGTTGAAGTTAGCAGAAGCCCCCTCTCCAGAAGAAAGTCAAATTTATGAAGTTGGTGGGCCGGATACACTTAGCTACCGCGAACAGTTCAAAGTCATTTGCCGAATCACCAACAAGCCTTATCGGCTGTGGTCGACACCGTTGCTTACCCCCAAAATGGCATCGTACTGGCTCGGCTTGGTCACCTCTGTACCAGCAAACATCGGCAAAGCATTACTTGCGGGCTTAGAGCACGACTACATTGCAGACTCCAAAGCGATTGAAGAACGATTTCCTCAAACGCTGATCAGCTACGAGCAAGCGGTAACTGATACCATTCAAGATGAAGGCACATTTGTACGCAGTAATGTCTGGGGGTTTGAACCCGCAGCGCTTCGTCGATGGCAACCAGGATATGGCTATTACCCAAAACAAGCTGGAGCGAGCATTAAAACTCAAGCCTCCGCTGCGGCATTATGGAAAGTGGCGCAAAAGATCGGGAGTCGCGAAAAAGGCTATTACTTTGCCAACATCTTGTGGCGTACACGTGAATGGCTCGATATCTTTTTTGGCGGCGGAAAACCGATTCGCGTTTCTCCTCCTGGACCAGAGCTCAAAGTCGGTGATTTTATTGACTCTTGGAAAGTGATTCGCTGCGATAACAATCAGTTTCTTTCACTGTTTTTTGGTATGAAAGGCCCAGGCCTTGGGCGTTTAGAAATTACCATCAAAGATCTCGGTGACGAACGAGAATTGGATATTACCGCCTGGTGGCACCCGCAAGGGTTTCTTGGGCTGCTTTATTGGTTTGCAATGATGCCAGCCCATCTTTTCATATTTAAAGGCATGGTCAAAGCCATCGCGAAAGAAGCAAACCGTTTAGAAAACAAAAAGCCCCAATAACAGGGGCTTCTAAACACTCAAAATGTCACTTTAGTCAGCTTTGAACGAGAGTGGAATTTCGGCTAACTGGTTGCCTTCGTTTGCTGGAAAAATAAGGTACTCGCCATGGTATTTCACCATCGATTTGTAGTCTGTTACCTTATGTACCATAAAGCCCGCTTGCGCTGCTTTCTCAACAAACTCAGCATGATTGCCACGTACAAACCAACTCATTGGCTTTACGAGCAACTCGCCATCAAAACAGCTTTCGCATTGGTCTGCACATAACGCTAAAGAGTTTTGACCTTCAGTGAAGATTTGTACTTTGCCGCACCCAATCAGTTGCTCAGACGTTGAGACTTCCCAGCCTGCTTGCTCCATCAAATCAAGAAAAGACTCAATATCTGAATCTTTGAACACTTTGGAGTCTTCACCTTCAGGGAAGAATTGCGCATAAAAAGCAGAAATACGTTTAAAGATAAACAACAAACCAGCATCGTTCCCCTTTGAGCGACCTGCTTTTTGCCAACGCGTTAAGTCATCGCCTACCGTACGTCCGAAACGTTGTGATTTTAGCGCCTTTGTTACCCAACGCACTAAATAATGGTTATTCGCAACAGGGGCATTGGCTAACTTACCTGAGCGATGCTCTTGATCTAACTCTTCAAGTGCTGAGTTAACCAAGTTTTGAATTTCTTTGGTGTAATTCGACATTACGCCTTTCTTCCTAAAGTCCAATAAAACAGTGCTGAAAGCACAGAACAAGCAAACATCACGATGATCATCGGCCAAGCAACATTCCCGGGCAGTGATGCCACCAGCGCACCAACCAATGAACCGATACCGAATCTTAATGTCCCCGCTAGAGACGACGCCGTACCCGCCATTGATGGGTAACCACTTAAAAGCAGCGCCATCGCGTTACTACCTATCGTCGACAATGTACCGATAAACAGCACAACAAAAGGTACAATGCCCCATAATCCGAAGTCCATTAACCAACTTACGAATAAACCAATCCCCGCCAAAAGTTGCACGAACAACCCAAAACGAAGCATGGCATGGGAACCAACTTTCTTCACCAAGCGACCATTAATACTGGTCATGATGATCATCGCCACAATGTTCAAACCAAATAGGTAACCAAAGTGGTCTGGTCGAACACCATATAAATCAATATAAACAAACGAACCCGCCGTCAAAAATGCAAACATTCCGGAAAATGAAAACGCACCTGAGAGCATCAAACCGATCGCTTCAGGATTGGAGCATAATCTGGCGTAGTTTCTCAGCGTCGTGCGGAAACGAAGAGGCTGACGATTTTCAGGCTGTAACGTTTCAGGGATTTTCCAAAGTACGAGAAAAATCACGACTACAGCGAAAATAGCTAATACCCAAAAAATGGAACGCCAACCAAACCAAATCGCGAGATGGCCACCGATCATCGGTGCCACCAACGGCGCAATAGTAATGACCAGAGTAACGAAGGACATTGCGCGTGCAAAGTCTTCACGGTCAAACATGTCACGCACGACAGCTTGGATAATGACCGCCGCTGCCGCGCCAGCAAAACCTTGTGCCGTACGTACATAGGTCAGCGCATCAATGCCATTTGTTGTCGCACTCACAACAGCAGCCAAGCCGAAGAAAAGTACGCCTAAAATCAACACAGGTCTTCGACCAAAGCTATCGGCAAGCGGCCCGTGAATTAACTGGCCGATCGCAAAACCCGCGGTATAAGCCGTCAACGTAATCTGAACCGCGCCAGGCGCGACCCCCAAATCTTTCGCAATTGTCGGCATCGCAGGCAAATACATATCGATCGCCAAAGGCGTCAAAGCACCAATCGCTCCTAGTACCAGAAACAATAGAAAACTGATTTGGGATTGCGGAGCACTTTGAGCTTTTTCTGTCATTCTTTTACCTCTTGTTGGAGCCCTACCGTCAATACTTGCAGAACAAAGTGAAAATAACGGAAGTTCTCATATCGCTGAATGTAGAAGCCAAAAACCTGTTCTATCCAACGTTCGAGAATCATAAGGGCAAATATGTACCAAGGTGTGACCTTGACGAACTCGACATAGAAAAGCATGTGAAAGCGAAATGTGTTTATGGGAAACAAACACAATGCAGTAAAAATGATGGCGTTGACACCATCATTCCATTCACCGTAGCCGAAGGCTTTGCAATAAGAGTATGCATGCATCAGCTAAATGCAAAGGCATATCACTGAGATGAGTAAGCACACCGGAATTGTCTAGGCACTAATTTTGGTAGGAAAATTTATTTTGAGCCAATTTCTACCAAAAGACTAGTTCCTATTAGGAACTAAAGAATTTCCCATGCCGACAATTAATTCCAAATAGAATCAATTTCTTCTTGCGTGAGGTAGCGATAATCACCTGGTTCTAGTGCCTCATCAAGTTCGATAGAACCAATACGCTCACGATGTAAGTACTCAACTTTATTTCCTAACGCCGCGAACATACGTTTCACTTGGTGATACTTACCTTCCACGATAGTCAACAATACTTCATTCTCGGCCTCGTTCACGATTTCCAAACGAGCTGGCAATGTTGCGTCTGATTCATTGCGCAAAATGATGCCTTGTTCGAGCTTTTCCGCGTAATCTGGCTGAATAGCATCGACGAGCCAAACACGGTACGTTTTCTCACACTTATGCTTAGGTGAAGTAATACGGTGAGACCACTTACCATCATCCGTAATCAACACTAAACCAGTTGTGTCGACATCTAATCGGCCCGCAAAGTGAAGGTTTTCAATTTTAGGCTCATCAAGCAATGCGAATGCAGTTTGGTTGTAGCCATCTTCATGTGAACAAACAAAGTCAGCAGGCTTATACAACATAATGTAACGAGGGCCAGGAGCACCAATAACACGGTCTTCCCACATCACTTCCGCACCTTTAGGTACTTTAAATGCACCACTTTTTTGAACCTCACCGTCAACGGTGATGTCTCCACTTTTGATGATCTTTGTTGCCTGTTTGCGTGTTGCACCCAGAGCGTCACACAAATATTTATCTAAACGCATGAATACCTCATTGAATTATACCCAAGTGATCTCTAAATCTTGGTTTAAAGGTCACTTGGGTATAAAAGTCAGGTATTATAGCGTTCCTAGTTCGAATAGTTGAGCAATTTCACATATTTTCATGTACACACTTCGTCCTTATCAAGCCGACTCGGTTAAAGCCGTTATTCATTACTTTCGTAAACACTCGACACCAGCAGTGATCGTGCTGCCAACCGGTGCAGGAAAAAGCTTGGTGATCGCAGAACTTGCTCGCCTTGCGAAAGGACGAGTGTTAGTCCTCGCCCACGTAAAAGAACTGGTCGAGCAAAACCACGCAAAGTATGAAGGTTATGGTTTAAAAGGTTCTATCTTCTCAGCAGGATTGGGACGAAAAGAAACTGACCAGCAAGTCGTGTTTGCTTCGGTTCAATCGGTCGTACGTAACTTAGATTCGTTCAAAAACCAGTTTTCTCTGCTCGTTATTGATGAGTGCCATCGTGTGCCAGATGACAAAAACAGCAGCTACCAAAAAGTTATTACTCACTTACGAGAACTGAACCCTGGCATTAAGGTGCTGGGACTAACTGCAACGCCCTATCGTTTAGGAATGGGCTGGATTTATCAGTATCACACCCGAGGTCAAGTGCGAACCGAAGAGCCTCGATTCTTCCGCGATTGTATTTTCGAACTGCCGATCCGTTACTTGCTCGACGAAAACTTCCTCACTCCAGCCCGCATGATGGATGCGCCCGTTTTGTCTTACGACTTCTCTCAGCTGAAGCCCGCTAACACCGGACGCTACAAAGAAGCAGAAATGGACATGGTGATCGATAAAGCCAAACGTGCGACTCCACAAATTGTTGAGCAAATCATGCAATATGCGAAAGAGCGTCAAGGTGTCATGATCTTCGCTGCAACTGTTCGACACGCACAGGAGATACACAGTTTATTGCCAGAAGGCGAAACTGAAATCGTCATTGGTGATACACCTACGCCGGAGCGCGATGCGATCATCCAAGCGTTCAAGAATCGTCAAATAAAATACTTAGTCAATGTTTCGGTACTGACAACCGGGTTTGATGCGCCGCATGTCGATTTAATCGCGATTTTGCGACCAACAGAGTCAGTCAGTCTGTACCAACAGATAGTAGGACGAGGATTACGCTTATCAGACGGAAAATCAGAATGTTTAGTGCTTGATTACGCAGGCAACAGCTACGATTTATACCAACCTGAAGTCGGTGATCCCAAACCAGACTCTGACAGTGAAATTATCACGATTCCTTGCCCGGCTTGCGGATTCAATAACAACTTCTGGGGTAAGTTGGATAGTAACGGTTTCTTGGTTGAACATTTTGGCAGACGTTGCCAAGGTTACTTTGAAGATGAAGACACAGGCGAACGTGAACACTGTGGCTACCGTTTTCGTGCCAAATACTGCGGTGAATGTGGTGCGGACAACGATATCGCTGCACGAATTTGTCATGAGTGTGATGCGACGCTCGTAGACCCAGATAAAAAGCTAAAAGAAGCCCTTAATCTCAAAGATGCATTAATCTTTGAATGCACAGAAATGGACCTATCTGTATTTAAGTCCAGTGATGGTAAATCTCAGCTAAAGGTGACGTATTCTGGTGAACCATACCAAGGCGAAGGCAATGCGTTAGTTCATGAGTTTTGGACATTGAGTACCAAAAAACAAAAACAAACGTTTAAAGATCAGTTCGTACGCCCCCACTTAGCAGACAAGCATCGTCCTTTTGAAGAGGCTTCACCGACACGCGTTGTCGCTAATCAACATCGTTTCCGTTTGCCTCAGTTTGTTATTGCTAGAAAATCTGGTCGCTTTTGGAAGCTGCGAGATAAAATTTTTGAAGATGAGTTGAAATAACATCCACAACACATGGCAAAACTTAATTAGCTGATTCACTCTCTGTTCATCTATATCCGATATACTGCGGCTAACGCTCCAGAAAAGGTTTGACTATGTATAAAGCAACGACTTCTCTACATTCTGCGTTACTTTTCGGCCTTATCACGACATTCATGTGTGCACCAAGTTTTGCCAAGCATGGCAACGAGCACACATCACAAAATGGCCACGCCATCGTGCAAGATGTCGAAAAGCCAGGAACACGCATCGAATTCGATGAAGATCAAGATGAGGTCTATCGCGCGGTTCAACAAGGATATATACGACCATTTTCGGAACTTTACGCCACAGTAGAAAACGACCTATACGGCCGCATCATCAAGGTCGAGCTTGAAGAAGATGATGATGCTTGGGTGTATGAATTGAAAATTCTGTACAACAATAGCGTCCTGAAAGTTGAGTACGACGCCGCCACGCTGGAAATGCTTGAGATCAAAGGTCGCAGCTTTAACAAAGCGTTAAAGCCGCAAAACAACTAAACTTGTCTAATGCGTAATCCAGACACGATGCGTAGCTTACTTCGATAAAAATCCAAACATAATAAGAATCATCAATATGAAAATACTTGTTGTTGAAGATGATCCTCGTTTAGGCGAGCAAATCATCGAAACATTAGAAAGTACCGGCTGGGTACCAGAATTGTCCCAAGATGGCATAGACGCTCTGTATCGCGCGACTTCGGAAGAATGGGACGCCATTGTTCTCGACCTCGGCTTGCCAAAACTGGATGGTCTTACCGTCCTAAAAGGCATCAGAGATGAAAACATTAATACTCCTGTCGTGATTTTAAGCGCTCGCGACACCCTAACGCAGCGAGTTGAAGGCTTAAACGCAGGTGCAGACGATTACCTAACTAAGCCGTTTGAAATGGTTGAGCTTATCGCTCGTATTCGCGCACAACTGCGAAGAGCATCAGGTAACGCCTCTCCTGTGATGCAAATTGGCGACTTGAGCTTGGATACGCGCACTTCTAAAGTCATGTGGCAAGGGCAAGCGGTAAGCTTGACGGCGCTAGAGTATAAAGTGGTCGCTTACTTTATGCATAACCCGGAAAAAGTGATTTCTCGAACCGAACTCGTCGAGCACATTTACAAACAAGACTTTGATCGTGACTCCAACACAATCGAAGTTTTTATCGGCCGAATTCGCAAAAAAATCGCACCAAAGATCATCAAAACTGTCCGAGGGTTGGGATACCAATTAAATGCCGAATAGAAACAGGCTACCGTTGAACGCAATAAAACGACTGAGTATCAAAAGTCGCCTCGTTTTAGCGGCGATCGTTTGGTTAACGGCAATGATCCTCGCCGCTGGTGTGACGATACCGACGCAGGTCTACAACTATATGGTTGATGACACTCGCTCACAGCTCAGCATTTTTATGGATGAAGTCGCAGCACAGTTAGAAGTCGATAACACCGGGCATCTTTCACTCGCAGCTCAGCTATCAGACCCTCGATTTAACCGACCTTACAGTGGTTTGTATTGGAGTGCCTCTACAGAGGCAAGCCTCGAACGTTCTCGTTCTTTGTGGGACAAAAAAATCGAACACAAAGGTTTGGATAAAGATGCGTATGGAGCAAGAGGCGAAAAACTAATTACGCTAGAAAAAGCGCTGTATCTTCCTGATTACGATGGTCCTATTCACATTATTATTGGTATTGACGAAGAACCCATTAAAAATACCCTTCAAACGTTAATCGGCCAACTTTGGCTTATTTTGGGTTTATTATTCGCGGGCGTGCTTACCGTCATTTTACTGCAAATTGCTTGGTCATTGAGTCCGCTTACAAAGCTACAAAAAGAATTAGCCGAGCTGAAGTCTGGTAATAAAAAGAGTCTAGAAGAAACCTACCCAAAAGAGATTTCTCCTCTAATCTTCGACCTCAACGCTCTGCTGTTCCATTACCAAGAATTACTAGAGAGAGCTCGCAATCATGCAGGTAACCTATCTCATGCACTTAAAACGCCACTTTCTGTTCTAAAAAATGAAGTTCAGACGTTAGAACCTGAGGCACAATCCCGTCTCCGAGCTCCAATCAATCAAATACAAGACCATATCGATTACCATTTGGGTCGTGCCCGTATGGCCGGATCGATGAACATATTATCAGTGAAGTCGAACCCAGCAGATCGTGTGGATGCTATCTCAATGGCGTTTGATAAAGTGTATGCGAGCCGAAGCATTACCTTAATTAATGAACTTGATTCAGAGCTGAATGTAGCAGTAGAGCAGACCGATCTCGATGAAATGCTAGGTAACTTGCTAGAAAATGGCTATAAGTGGGCCAACAGCATGATTCGTGTGCACTCCTCTCAGGATAAGGAAAATATACACATCATTATTGAAGATGATGGGCCAGGCATCCCTAAAGAGAAACTGAGTCAAGTAATCAAGAGAGGAGTTAGATTGGATGAAACAACCCCTGGCTCAGGTCTTGGTCTAAACATAGTCAGTGAAATGGCACACAGTTACCGAGGTCAATTAACATTGGATACAAGCGCTTTAGGTGGATTAAAAGCATCTTTAGTCTTACATCTCAGCCGAACATAAAGCATATAACACATAAACTTTGTTTTTCGGACCATGATCAGTAAACCGATGAAAATGAAGTCGATGTGAACAAAATCCAAGCAAAGCGTTAAAAGGGATAGCCTTCCACCCCGCTAAATCATACCTTTTTGTTGATTTGGATACGATTTGGGTTGCCCATTTATAAGTGGAATGATAGTATCCGCGCTCGCTTGAACAGTTCCTGTTTCAAGCTTTACCACGAACAACAAGGTCGCATTGTTGATTGTGAACATTTGATTTTTACTAATTTGAGAGTAAATACTATGAAATTCGAAGCAGTAGTACGTACTGAACTAGGTAAAGGTGCGAGCCGCCGCCTACGTCACGCTGGCAAATTCCCTGCAGTTGTATACGGCGGTGAAGAAGCAGCAGTAGCTATCGTTCTTAACCACGACGACATCGTAAACCAAATGGACAAGCCTGAATTCTACGAAGGCATCGTTCTAGTTATCGATGGCAAAGAAGTTAAAGTTAAGCCACAAGACGTTCAACGTCACGCGTTCAAGCCAAAAGTTGAACACATGGACTTCATCCGTATCTAATTCCCTACCAAGGAATTAATCGGATTAAATCCAAACCTTTTGCATAAAAGATAATCGGACTTACCAACCGAGACATCTAAAAAATTTCAAAACCCCGGAGTCTTACCACCTCCGGGGTTTTACTATATTTGGCATATAGCATTTTATTTATGAGCGGGCAATATACTTCACTAAAGTGAGATCGGTCAGCGTCATACTCTCAATCACTTCCGACTCTTCCTCTCCAGTACGCACAAAACCACACTTCTTGTAAAAGTTAAGCCCCTGTTGATTAGTATCCAGTGCTTTCAAACTGATCTGCATAACTGACGTAGAGAGCAAACGTGTCTCTAACTCATCTAACAGTGCACTTCCTGCTCCTTGCCCATAATGTAGCGGCGTAACGTAGCAACATGTCACTAATGCCGTTTTATCTTCGCTGGTGTGGTTAGGTAACTCGTAACTTAAAAAGCCAACAATTTCTCCTTGCCTCTCAACTACGATCAATTGGGCCAGTTGCTCCGTCATCACTCGCGCCCACATCCTTTCTCGACGCTCAATCGTAAACTGCTCTATGTAGCTCTTTGGCATTAATCCTTTATACGCCACCTGCCAAGAATCAACGTGTATCTTGGCAATTTGGGCTGCTTCCTTTTTGAGTGCGTCCCTTACTGTGTATCTCATAAGCATCCTTTATTAGCGTTCACCACTTACAAATTCTTTTAACCCTACCCTTTAAACCAAAGCTCAAAGATAACAGCTATAGTCGCAACGCTTTACATTAATCCATTTCATTTGCATTAATTAAATGATAGTTCACATCATAATATTCGAAGAAGAACGAACCATTATTTACTTTTCATTTTGACTCATTAGGTTGAATCTATTTGTTTAAATATTCGAGTGTCAAATGCGGAATAAGCACGATAAGGTATCGGATGAGGATAAATAAACGATGCTTAAAGCATAAGGTTTCTAAACGATCGCAATTATAGTAAAGAGATAAATACAATTTTTGATAGAGTTTGGCAGAATAAAGCCATGATCAAATGAGTTTAAGCTCTGTGCTGTTCATTATGCATACAAACCGCCACCCCTCATCATCAGAGCGAAAATTTATAACGATTTGTGTCATACCTATTAGGAAAAACATAAACTTGGCAAAATAATCACCAAAATCAGCGTAATACTTCGCAAAAATGCGCATTGATTCACACAAACAACACACATTCAATTAACTACCTCACAAAAAATAGAGCTAGCGATATAAAATAAATACTAAATACCAATTCTGTTTATTTATAGACGTAGTTTGCAGGCTTATTAATTCATTTCTCCGATAGAAGTATAAATAAGAGATAGATCACTAAAGTTTCACATTAATTCCGTATATTTCACGCCGTAACAATAACAAAATCACAAAGAAAGGATCCCTTATGAAGTTTTCCAAATCTCTTTTGGTAGTGGCAGTAGGCGCTGCGCTAGCAGGATGCGGCTCAGACAGCGACAATTCTCCAGTAACCTGCGAGACTGCAGATTCTTGTACTAAGTTCACCGTTCTCCACACTAACGATAACCATGGTCGCTTTTGGCATAACAGCGACGGCGAATACGGCATGGCTGCGCGTCACACTTTAATCGAATCTATCCGCGCAGAAGTCGAAGCAAAAGGCGGTGAAACCATTCTGCTATCTGGCGGTGATATTAATACCGGTGTACCAGAATCAGACATGCAAGATGCGGTTCCAGACTTCGTAGGGATGAACCTACTTGGTTACGATGCAATGGCTGTCGGTAACCACGAATTTGATAACTCACTAGATATTCTCGATATGCAAGCCGAGCTAGCTGACTTCCCTATGCTGGCTGCGAATATCTATAAAAAAGATACAAACGAGCGTTACTTCGACCCTTACAAAGTATTTACTATCAACGGCCTTAAGATCGCTGTTATTGGTCTAACAACGCAAGACACTGCGAAGCTAGTCAATCCAGACAACGTATCAAACATCCACTTCGAAGACCCTCAAGTAGAAATCAAAAAGGTACTGAAAGAAATCGAAGAGAACGAAAAGGTAGACCTAGTATTTGCAACGACGCACATGGGTCACTACGAAGATGGCAAAAACGGTAGTGAAGCACCAGGTGACGTTAAACTCGCTCGCTCTCTTGAAGAAGGACAGCTAAACGCTATCATCGGTGGTCACTCACAAAACCCTGTATGTATGGAACCAGGTACCAATGAGTATGCTGATTTCAAACCTGGGGATGATTGTGCCCCAGACCAACAAAAAGGCACTTGGATTATGCAAGCGCATGAGTGGGGTAAATATGTGGGTCGTGCAGACTTCGAATACTACGACGGCAAGCTTCACTTAGCGAATTACGCACTGATTCCTGTAAACCTTCTAGACGAAAACGATGAAGTTATCGGTGAACGAATTCAACAAGATGCAACGGTAAAAGCGTTACTACTGCCATACCAACAACAAGGTCAAGAGTTATTAGATGAGAAGATTTCTAATACGACGGGTAAGTTAGAAGGTGATCGTAACGTAGTTCGCTCTCAACAAACTAACCTAGGTCACCTACTCGGCGAGGCATACCGTACTTACAAAACGGTAAATGCTGACTTTGGTGTGATGAACTCTGGCGGCGTGCGTGATTCAATCCAAGATGGTGATATCACTTACCGTGACGTACTAACGGTTCAGCCATTTGGTAACTTCGTGACTAAAGCAACTATGACAGGTAAAGAAGTTAAAGAATACTTAGATGTGGTTGCGACGAAATCTGCAGGCTCTGGTGCTTACGCTCAACTAGATAACATCACTTTAGATGTAAATTGTGATGCTGGCTCAGTAACCATTACCGATATTAACAATAAAGGCTTCGATCTAGACGCAACGTACACATTCTCTGTAATCAGCTTCAGTGCTGCTGGTGGCGATAACTATCCAATCATCGATGTTCAATCTACACAGCTAACCGATGCATACGTTTTGCGCGAGTTCTTCGTAAACAACCCACAAATCTCTGCGGATAACTACAACAAGAACTTAGAGAACATCAAGTACTTCAGTAATGGCCAACCAGTAAAAGGCTGTCCTGCATCTGGTAGCTAATACTCAACACCTTACCCCTGGCACTAAGAGCTTTTACAAGCAATTTCGTCAGGGCTTTCCTCAAAACCGAAGCTTTGTGCTTCGGTTTTTTATTTTCGATAAATTACTGAAAACTCTCCACCTTCACAATATGTTCAAAAATTGTTCATTTGTGTTATTGACGCCCCTGTGTTGGGCTTCTATGTTTGATAAGGTCTTTTAAATATGCAGGTTCATCGGCTAAATTTCGCGAAACATTTTTAATCGCATAGTCAATGATTCTGAGAAAGATGTGAATGGCGTTACAAACACTGCTCTCAAACAATTTGTCTTTGGACTTCAAACGATGGTGATGTGCCTCCACGCGCACACTAATGAGCAGCGATCTGGACGTCAATGTGTTCAAACTGCTGCCATCGAGTTCTGGAGGTCAAAAATGAAACGAGCCAGCAATAGCTACAGACTCCAAATGATCAAAGAAGTAGTTACCCGTAGAGAGCGTGAAGCTTGTACGGATCCTATGGCGAGATACATTCATCAACTCATGGATGAACGCCCAACAAGTAAATTAGATGTTGAATTCAATCATCGATTTTCAGGAAATCACTTCGACGAACAAGCGGGAGGCTGGGTTAGCGACCGTTGGTCGATGAAATAACGCCAATTACCGCTTTATAGGGAAAATGGATAGGAGATTCCCGGTTCTTTAAGGACACCTTGCCGGACCGGGAATATGTAAAAGCCTAATCAGAACCGAAAGCGAAGGCGTAACCCCACAGACTGAACAAGAGTTCTAGAATAAGTCTTGTTGAGGCGATGACTCATCTTGAAGCTGTTCTGGCTTCGTCTTCCCTGCCAACATCTTTCTTCTGTACCTTTGACGACACAACTTAATAACGTGCAACTGCTGAGCGGGGGTTAAGTTAAGCCAATTAAACCTTTCCTCTCTCTTTCTCATACACCCCTTGCAATACCCTTTTTCATCGGAGGTACATACTCCAACACAAGGGCTTGGGACAGTAAAAAACTCCAGTTGCTCCATACTAAAACCGCTCTTTCCATATTAGGGCGTATTGGCCTAGTTTAAATAATGAGAAGATTAGTCAGCAACAAAACCTGCTATATACTTCGTTATGTCAAAAACATACGAAACCATAACCTTATGCTGACAAAAACAGTGTTTTATTACTTATACTTACCGCGTTTATAAAAACGGAGTCTATAAAATGAAGCTTAGCCTAAAAACGTTAGTTACAGCAATCTCTCTCCCTGTTCTTATGACTGCTTGTGCTAGCAACGGTGATAATGTGAAAGAAATAACGGCTCAAGATTTGCAGCACCACAACTGGGAACTTGTTCAAGTTGATGGCAAAAATATCGTTCTAGACGAACACCAAAAAGCGGCTCGCCTAGAAATCGGTGAAAATCTAACCGCAAACGGCAACGCAGGTTGTAACAACTTCTTCGGTCAAGCCGAGCTGAAAAACAACCAACTACGCATCGAAAAAATGGGCATGACCATGAAGATGTGTATGGAAGATCAAATGAAGGTCGAAAACGCAATGACACAAACACTATCTAACTGGAGCGATATCACGCTAACTAAAGATGGTCTTGTTCTGAAAAGTGCCGATCACGAATTGACGTTTACACTACGTGACTGGGTAAACTAATCCCAACTAAGTAAACCAGATAGTATCTTAAAGCAGCCAAACGGCTGCTTTTTTTATATCGATGAATCGTTAGTCATGCATGCTAAAGTCATTTAAATGGCCAACTTTCTTTCTCTTTTCGCCCTCAATTCCATGCTTTAGACATCAATTTTGCTCTGTAAAACAACCTATTCATATCTCTGGGGACAATAATTTTCAATTACTTGAAAGAATATCCTCAAACAAACGGTCCGCTCCTAAAATGACACCAAATTTGTCCTTTCTTCGTTTTGCTTCACATTGAGAGTAATTCTTTGAATCAATGAGTGATTCCGTTTGGGATTGGCATTGATAATAGAGAGAGATGAATTACTATCCTTGTAACAGAGCGGAACGACTTGCGAAAACGTCAATAGAAACGAAAGCAAGAACCAAAAGACATAACACGGAATAGATATGAAAAAGCTACTCAGCAGCATTGGCATTTTAGCCACGACTTTTGCGACACCTTCTTTTGCCGATTCATCAGTGAATAGCGAATGGCAAAAAATCGAACAGCAAGCCGACGGGCAATCCGTCTACTTTCATGCTTGGGGCGGGAGCCAAGAAATTAATCGCTACATACAGTGGGCGAGTAGAGAGCTAAAATCACGTTATAACGTGACGCTAAACCACGTTAAAGTAACTGATATTTCTGAGACCACTACTCGACTTATTGCAGAAAAAGCGGCAGGCAAAAACAGCGGTGGTAGTGTTGATATGGTTTGGATCAATGGCGAAAACTTCAAATCAATGAAGGATAACCAATTGCTATTTGGTCCTTTTGTCGAAGGTTTGCCAAGCTGGCAATATGTGGATAAATCTCTACCAATTGATGTGGACTTCTCCGAGCCAACAGAAGGTCTAGAAGCACCTTGGGGAGTAGGACAATTAGTGTTTATCCATGACGAGCAAACCCTCCATAACCCTCCAAAATCATTCTCAGAAATGCTGAGCTATGCAAAAGCGTTCCCGAATCGCCTGACTTACCCTCGACCACCAGAGTTTCATGGCACAAGCTTTATCAAAGCATTACTCATTGAACTGTCTAACAACACCCCTGAGCTGCAACAACCAGTTACCGATGACACGTTTGAACAAGTCACTCAACCGCTGTGGTCTTATCTAGATGAGTTCCATAAAGTCGCTTGGCGCGGTGGTAAGCAGTTTCCAGGCGGTACAGCAGAAACCCTTCAGCTACTAGATGATGGTCAGACTGACCTGGCGATTACCTTTAACCCGAACGCGGTTTTCTCTGCGCAGTCGAGCGGTAATCTTGCAGAGAGCACCAAAGCGTACGCAATGGACGCAGGAGCACTCTCAAATATCCACTTTTTAGCGATTCCTTGGAACGCAAATGCCAGTGCTGGTGCACAAGTTGCGATAAACTTTTTATTGAGCCCTGAAGCACAGTCTCGCAAAGGTAACCTAAACATCTGGGGCGACCCTTCGGTACTAAGCAACCAATACCTAACTGGTTCGGCCAAAAACACTCAACAATTCAAATCTATCGCTGAGCCACATCCAAGTTGGCAAGCGGCGTTGGAAAAAGAATGGTTGAAACGCTACGGGAATTAGTAAGAATCCATGTTAAGAGCGCTGTATTTAGTCATTATCGCAGTTTGTATTTTGCCTACCATTCCGGGACTACTTGGAGTGGTGGTCTCTGCGCTCGGTTATGTACCTCCTATCGGTCTACACCACTTTTCTTTTGATGGCTTCAATGCCGTCTTTGATTGGGAAGGTGTTTGGACATCCATCGGGCTTACTTTCTACTCCGCCATTTTCAGTAGCTACTTGGCTTGCTTCATCGCATTTGCAATTCTACAAGCCTCTTGGGGCAGTAAGTTTTGGCGAAAAATTGAAGTTAGCCTTTCCCCACTTCTCGCGATGCCGCACGTCGCGTTTGCAATTGGCTTTGCGTTCTTGTTTGCCCCAACTGGTATGGGCGTTCGTGTTCTCAACCAACTGTTTGGTTACGACCCGAATGCACAAACGGTGAATGACTTAGCATTGCTGATTAAGGACCCACATGCACTCGGTTTGGTCATCATGCTTGCGATTAAAGAAGTGCCGTTTTTATTGTTGATGAGTATTCCGATCCTTCAGCAATTGAAAGTCGATAAGGTTGAAAAAGTCAGTCACTCGATGGGCTACAGTTCCGCGCAAGCGTGGTGGAAATGCGTATTTCCGCAATGGTTAGCAAAACTTCGTTTCCCAATGCTGGCGGTATTGGCTTACAGTTTGTCCGTTGTCGATGTCGCCCTGATTATTGGCCCTACCAACCCACCCACGTTTGCGGTTTTGGTATGGCAATGGTTTAACGATCCAGATTTATCGCTCCTACCAAGAGCGGCCGCTGGCGCAGTAATACTGTTTGCGTTCGCAAGCCTTTTGATTGGATTTGCACGCTTAATGGAATGGTGTATTACCAAAGGGTTCAAACGCTGGCAGTACTCTGGTCGAAACGGGTTTCGTTTACCCGGTAAAACCCTATTTTCACTGGTCGCGCTACTTGCACTTCTAATGATTCCACTCATGGTGCTGTGGAGCTTTGCCCAACGTTGGCGCTTTCCAGATTTGCTCCCAAGCCGTTACAGCCTGCGTTTTTGGGAATACGAATGGCACAGTATTCTAGGGACTCTAGAACAAAGTATGTCAATCGCCCTAATCAGCGCGACTGTCGCGCTAGTTCTTGCTTTAATAGCACATGAGTATCGTCTCCGTTATCGCTGGCAGGTGCCCGGTTACATCATCGCCATCCCAATGCTGATTCCTCAGCTATCCGTGCTATTCGGTATGCAAGTAGTGACGCTGTACTTAAACAGTAATGCGTATTTCTTTTGGGTATGTTGGGCGCATGTATTCTTTGCGTTCCCATTTATTTACCTCTCGCTAGACGGTCCGTGGCGCAGCTTCGATAACGGCTTAACTCGCGTCGCACTCAG
This sequence comes from Vibrio sp. 1562, assembly GCF_033340155.1. Classification (NCBI taxonomy): domain Bacteria; kingdom Pseudomonadati; phylum Pseudomonadota; class Gammaproteobacteria; order Vibrionales; family Vibrionaceae; genus Vibrio; species Vibrio sp. 1562. Next base: position 120,650 of record NZ_JAWOVY010000004.1, on the reverse strand, counting down.
CTTGGGTAAATCACCGATGCAAGCTTGGTTAAAAGTGAAACTGCCAATCCTCCTGCCTGCAATTGCATTCGCGTGGGCTGTCGGTATTAGTGTCAGCCTGGCGCAATACCTACCAACATTGGTGCTAGGGGCTGGGCGCATTAGCACCATCACAACCGAAGCCGTTGCACTATCCAGTGGTTTTGACCGACGTGTCACCGCTATTTACGCCATTTGGCAAGCTCTGCTGCCATTCTTGTTCTTTTCTTTTGCGATACTGCTTAGCCACTTGCACAGGAAGTATCGCCGCTTGTCTATAAAAGGTTTACTACTGAATGAGTCTTTGTCTCGAAAACCTCGCCATCCGTAAAACCAATGGCGACGCGCTTTTTTCAGCGTTCAACATGACCGTAGAAAAAGGTGAAATCGTTACCCTGATGGGGCCTAGCGGTTGTGGTAAATCCACTTTGTTGGATGCCATTGCCGGGCACCTATCCGCCGAGTTCAACTACTCTGGATCCATTACGCTTGATAACGAAAAGTTGGATGCCCTCCCTGCCCATAAGCGTCAGGTCGGTATTCTATTCCAAGAAGATTTGCTCTTCCCTCATTTAACGGTGTGGGAGAACCTTGCCTTCGCGCTACCAAACTCAATCAAAGGTGAAGAGCGTAAAGCTCACGCTATGCAAGCACTGAAGAACATTTCATTGACCAAACTAGCAGAGTCCTTTCCTGACCAAATTTCGGGAGGGCAACGTGCCCGTATCTCATTGACTCGTATGCTGCTAGCAAAGCCGAAAGTTGCGCTACTTGATGAGCCCTATAGCAAGCTGGATAAAGACCTGCGCGTGCAATTTCGCAATTGGGTGCTCGAACAATTGCAGCAAGCGAACATCCCTACTTTGATGGTAACGCACGATGAAGACGATATTCCTGATGGCAGCCGCTGCCTAAACTGGCCGTGGGAGAAAAATCATGCTTGATAGCCTGAGTATAAAGCTCATCCGCAAACCGCTGGCACTCAGTGCGACATATCTCGATAAATGTGGTATCACTGCAAATCAGACGACAGTATTTGGTTTTGTGCTTGGCTGTTTTGCCCTGCCTGCTTTGATCGCCGAACAGTACTTGTTGGCGTTGCTGTTTATTTTGCTGAACAGAATCTGTGATGGGTTAGACGGTGCACTGGCAAGGATTCAAGGCATTACCGATGCGGGTGGTTTTCTTGATATCAGCTTAGATTTTTTGTTCTATTCGTTGATTCCTTTTGGCTTTGTGCTTGCCAACCCAGAGCACAATGCCGTTGCAGGCGCATTTTTGATTTTTTCCTTCATCGGCACTGGTAGTAGCTTTTTAGCTTTTGCCATCATGGCAGGAAAACAAGGCATCGATAATCCGGTATATAAAAACAAATCGCTTTACTACATGAGCGGCTTAACCGAAGGTACAGAAACCATTGGCTGTTTGGTTTTATTTTGTTTGCTACCGCAACACTTTGCCGTCATAGCATATATCTTTGGCGCGGCATGCTGGTTTACCACTTTTACACGTATTTATTCAGGGTTTCATACGCTTAACGATCATTAATACTGCTTAGACAATCGCGTTTCCTTAAGGGACAGGCCGCTAAGCCACTGTTTTATAAAGCACCAAAACGCAGGTTAAATTGGGGTATATACTCTTTGAATGAAGAAACCATTCGGAGGCTATATGAAAAAACAGATCAATTTAGGCATGTTGCTCACCATTACTTGTGCGCTCGTGCTTGGCGGCTGTAGCTCACCTAACCCGTACGGAGATGCATACGGCTCATCCGACACTCGCAAAGTTCAGCAGGTTTACTACGGCACAGTAGAAAAAGTAGAACCCGTAACCATTGATGCCTCTACCCAATCCAATGCCATTGGCACCATCGCTGGTGCTGCCGTGGGCGGGATCTTAGGCTCAAAAGTTGGGGGCGGTTCTGGCTCGGATATCGCTGCCATTGGTGGTGGTCTATTGGGTGGCTATGCAGGCAGCAAAGCGGCTGAAGCAACCGCGAAAAGAAATGGCGTGAATCTGACCATTCGTTTAGAGGACGGAAAGATTATCTCTATTGTTCAAGAAGCAAATCCAAACATGATTTTCCAACCAGGCCAAGCGGTCCAAATCAATGTTTCTGGTAATGACGCCAGAGTCGTTCCTCGTTAATTCGGACGAACCAAACCTTTGGCCTGCTTTAATTCAAACACCTAACCCGCGCAAGCTTACATCACTGGCTTGTTAACTTGCGCGTTTCTTTTCGTATCAAACTTGATCGTCGTCAATGGAACATCAATCTCCCATACCTTTCGATGTTCAAATGACATCAAGTTGCTAGCATGAGCCCATTCCAGATAACTTTGGGCTTGTTATGACACCGACTGTTGACCACGTACTCCTTAATATCGCGCTAAACCTCAGCTCTAATCGCTCTCATGAGCAGCAATATCAAAACCTCATTGATGGGGTCGCGCAAGTATTCCCATGTGATGCGAGCTGCCTGTTTATCTTCGATGAGGATGGGTTTCTAACTCCTGTCGCGGTAAAAGGCTTATCCAGCTCGGTCTTAGGTCGTCGCTATTTCCCCAAAGCGCACCCTCGCTTAGATGCCATTATTCATAGCCGTGAACCGGTGCGTTTCGATGCCGATTGTTCACTGCCGGATCCTTTCGACGGCACACTATTAACTGAAGACCAATGCATTGATGTTCACGATTGCATGGGCTTTAGCTTGTATGTCGAAGGCCAACTTGTTGGCGCACTAACGATGGATGCACTAACGGTGGGCGCGTTTGATGGCATCGATCCTGTCGCTATCGAAACCTTTGCGGCTTTGACCGCTGCGACATTGCGTAACATTGCTCAGTTAAAAGCGCTCAAAGCGCAAAACCAGAAGCAAAAAAGCGTCACTCAAACCCTTATCCAGCAAGCCCGTTCTCAACATGGCGAAATGGTGGGTTTGAGTCCACAGGTCAACCAGTTACGAAACAACATTGCGACTGTTGCTCAATCAGATTACGCAGTACTTATCACAGGAGAGACCGGTACTGGTAAAGAACTGGTCGCGCACTCGGTACACGCGCAATCTCATCGTAGCGATAAGCCGATGATTTACGTCAACTGTGCGGCCCTGCCTGAAGGTCTGGCTGAGAGTGAACTGTTTGGCCATGTCAAAGGCGCATTTACAGGTGCTAATAGCCACCGTGCCGGTAAGTTTGAACTGGCAGACGGTGGAACGATTTTCCTTGATGAAGTGGGCGAACTGCCTATGATTTTGCAAGCAAAATTGCTGCGCGTAATTCAGCAAGGCGAGCTGCAACGTGTGGGTAGCGATCAGCATTTGATGGTCAATGTGCGCATCATCGCCGCGACCAATCGACAATTAGAAAAAGAGGTCGAAGCTGGCACGTTTCGAGCAGACCTTTTCCACCGTTTAAACGTATTCCCAATCCAAGTTCCCCCACTTCGTGCCCGTGACGGTGATATTCCCGTTTTAGCCGGATATCTGTTAGAAAAGGTACGCCAACAATTTAATGCGTCCAATCTTCACGTTCACCCTAAAGTGTTGACTCAACTGGAGTCTTTACCTTGGTACGGAAACGTACGCGAGCTCGAACACACTTTAACTCGCGCGGCTTTACACGCCATTCAACAAGGTGCAAGCACGATCATGCTTAACCATTTTGACACCTCATTGGCTCTCGGTGATGTAAAAAACACATCGCATTATTTACCCAAAGAAAGCCAACCAATGCGAGAACTGATAGAAAGCTATCAACGTGATTTAATTGAACATGCTTTAAGCCAAACTGGTGGCGTTTGGGCAAAAGCAGCGGAGTTTTTGCAAATGGATCGCGGGAACTTATATCGGATGGGTAAAAAGCTCGGGATCAATAAATAACCAACCACAAGAAGCCGATGTAATTAAGACATCACCCCCGTTGTCTTAATTACATCAATCATTCACCTAAAAACAATAAAATCCTATATAAATCAACAAAATAAAAATTGGCACACATTCTGCTCTCTAGCGGTCAACATCACGACTATTAAAACAATCACTGGAGAACCCAATATGTTCTGTATTCAATGTGAACAGACAATTCAAACCCCTGCTGTTAAAGGTTGTTCTTTTGCACAAGGTATGTGTGGTAAAACTTCTGAAGTATCTGACCTGCAAGACGTGTTGGTTTACACACTGCAAGGGGTTTCTTTTTGGGCATCAAAAGCACTTGAATTCAACATCATTAACGATGAAATCAACCAATGGGCACCAAAAGCATTTTTCTCTACATTGACGAACGTAAACTTTGACCCTGAACGTGTCCTAGAGCTAACTTCTCAAGCAGCAACGTACAAAGCATTGCTAAAAGAGCAAGTGATATCGGCAGCAACGCTTGCTGATACCGAAGTTGCAGACATCCCTGTTGTTGCTCACTTTGAGCTACCAAATAGCGCAGAAGCGATCTTAGCTTTTGCTCCTCAAGTTGCCGTTAACCGTGGTAAAGACCAAGTACATGAAGATGTGATTGGCCTGCGTCTACTTTGCCTATACGGCCTTAAAGGTGCAGCCGCGTACATGGAGCACGCACGTGTTCTTGAGCAAACCAACAACGATATCTATGCCGAATACCATGAAATCATGGCGTGGTTGGGCACAGACCCTGAAGATCTCGGCGAACTACTTGATTGCTCAATGCGCATCGGCCTGATGAACTACAAAGTGATGGAAATGCTCGACCAAGGTGAAACAATGACCTTCGGCCATCCAGAACCAACCACGGTGAACGTCAAGCCAGTAAAAGGTAAATGTATTCTTGTTTCTGGCCATGATTTGCATGACCTAGAAAAAATCCTGCAACAGACCGAAGGCAAAGGCATTAACGTTTACACCAATGGTGAAATGCTGCCTGCACACGGCTACCCTGAGCTGAAGAAATACTCTCACCTTGTCGGTAACTACGGCAGCGCATGGCAAAACCAGCAGAAAGAATTCGCCAACTTCCCTGGTGCAATCGTAATGACGTCAAACTGCTTGTTGAATCCAAATGTGGGTCAATACGCAGACCGTTTATTCACTCGTAGTATTGTTGGCTGGCCTGGTGTGGCTCACATCGAAGGCGATGATTTTAGCCAAGTGATTGAATGTGCTCTAGCGCAAGACGGTTTCCAACACGATGAAATCGAACACCACATCACGGTTGGTTTTGGTCGCAATGCACTGATGAACGCCGCCCCTGCGGTTATCGACCAAGTGAAGCAAGGCAACATCAAACACTTCTTCCTAGTCGGCGGTTGTGATGGTGATAAAGCGGAACGCAGCTACTACACCGATTTTACGGCTGAAGCGCCAGAAAACACGCTAATCCTGACCTTGGCGTGTGGTAAGTTCCGCTTCAACAAGAATACGTTCGGAGATATCAACGGCATCCCTCGCCTATTGGATGTGGGCCAATGTAACGATGCTTACTCTGCAATCCAGCTTGCACTTGCACTGGCGAAAGAGTTTGACTGTGACATCAATGAACTGCCACTCACGCTTGTGCTTTCTTGGTTCGAGCAAAAAGCGATCGTTATCTTGCTTACGCTATTTGCATTGGGCGTGAAAGGCATTTACACAGGCCCTACTGCACCAGCATTCCTAACGCCAAACCTAATCGCCATCATCCAAGAGAAGTTCGATATGCGCAGTATTGGCAATGTTCAGGATGATCTAAAAGCCATCCTAGCAGCCTAATAAACCTGCTTGTTACGCGCCTCCTTACGCGGAGGCGCTATCTATTTCGAACCAAAAATAGCCACAACCAAAGAGATCGTTATGTTTTTTGAATGGCAAGGTAACCAACCCGTCACACTCCGTTGCATCGACAAATACTTCGAAACACACGACACCGTCAGCATCAAATTGGCCGAACTAACCGAATCACTTCTGTTTCAGTTTAAGCCTGGCCAGTTTATTAACTTGGGCGTCGAAATTGATGGAAAAATGGAGTTTCGTTCCTATTCAATCAGCTCGATCAATGAAGACGATCACCTTCAACTCACCATCAAACGAGTATCTGGCGGTAAAGTATCGAACTACATCGTTGACTCGCTGCTGCTCGGTGATACTGTTCAAGCATTACCACCAGCAGGCGAATTTAACTGCATCGACCATCCACCCGTGTTACGTGATGGCGAAACAAAAGCCTTGCTTATCAGTGCAGGTTGCGGCGTCACGCCCGTATTTTCGATGGCAAAACACTGGCTGAGTAATCAAGATGAAAACGAAAACGATGTGGACATCGCATTTCTTCATATCGCACGCAGCCCAGAAGAGACGATTTACTACGATCAGCTAGAAACGTTAGACGCCGTATATCCCAACTTCCATTTAAAGCTGTTGCTGAAAAACCGTGAAGGAACGTCACACCCACAAGGTCGTTTGAATGCCGACTGGATTAAAGAGCTTGTTCCTGATTTCAAGCAACGCACCGTTTACCTGTGTGGTCCAAGCCAGTTTATGCAAGATGTTCACGGCTATTTGAATGATCTTGGTTTTGACATGACGAACTTCTACCAAGAGAGTTTTACGCCAGCGACTGGCGCAGAATCATCGGTCTCCGATGAGACGGTTAACGTTTTTGTTCCTGATTTTGCTCAAAGCATCGATGCGCAAAAAGGTCAGGTACTGGCCGATGTGCTCGAAGGCGCAGGTTTACCATTAATCGTCGCTTGTCGAAGCGGAATTTGTGGCTCGTGCAAATGCAAGGTTCGTAAAGGCAACGTTTCTTCCACTAGCCTAGAAACATTGACGCCAGAAGAAATTGAACAAGGCTATGTGCTCGCCTGCTCATCAATCATCGAAGCGGATCTTGAAGTGCAGATCGGTTAATGCTGCTGGTATCGATCTTTTATTGTTTCCCGTCATTCCGACGAGCCTAGGCGAGGTCAGGAATCTAATATCAGCGTGTTAGGAATAACTCACTCTGATAATAGACTCTGAATCACACTCGCGTCTCGCTATTCAGATTAACGGGGTATCGTGGAAATGCCAGCCGTACTCAAACGGCTGGTATTATAGATAGGCACAACTTTCGTTTCGTCGTCATTGCTTCTCGCTAAACAGCAACACTTTCAATGCTGCTTCGCTGTCTACGTCCATAAACTCTGGTGGGTTATCCAGACGCTCACGGAATGTCAACTCTGGCGCTTCTTCTTTCATGCTTTCAATCAAGAAGTCGCTTGTCACAGATGGTGAGTTCACACATGCCATCACTTGACCGCCTTCTGCCAACAAATCCGGCAATCGACGTAGAATCTTTTTGTAGTCTTTAGTCAGCGCAAAGCTGCCTTTCTGGAATGAAGGCGGATCGATAATGATCAAGTCATACTGACCAGATTTCTTAATCTTACCCCACGATTTAAAGATATCGTGCCCCATAAAGCTTACCTGGTTGATGTTATGACCATTTAGCTTGTGGTTCTCACGACCTTTAGACAGCGACGCTTTTGCCATGTCGACGTTAACCACTTTATCTGCGCCACCCGCAATGGCAGCGACAGAAAAGCCACAGGTGTAAGCAAACAAGTTAAGCACGTTTTTATGCTTCGCATTTTCCCGTACCCAATCGCGACCGTAGCGCATGTCCAAAAACAGACCGAAGTTTTGATTGCGGCCAATATCCAATTGGTATTTCAAACCGCTTTCTTCAACGACAGGGCGAGCGTCTAATTCACCGACAAGCACTTCTGAAGGCGCACCATCGGCATAACGGTGCTGAAGAACCATAGTGCGACCTTGCTTGTCTGCCCACAGTGGTGATTGTGCCAACGCATTGAGGCCGCTTTTCAGCTCAGCGAGAAACGCGTCGTCGACTTCTTTAAACAAGTTGATAATCAACTGACCTTGTAACCAATCACAGGTGATTTGCTCTAGGCCCTCAAAACGACGGCCACGACCATGAAACAGTCGACGAATTTCGTTAGGAGCTTGCGCGAGCTCGGTTTCTAGATGCTGAAAGAACAGCGGAAGTTGTGATGCTTGCATCGAGTTCTCTTATTAGTTTTCTTTGTGACGGTTATTTGATCGTAGGCCAGTTCAGTTCCCAAGGGGAAAGCCAAGTATCCAAACCCTGGGAGACGGTTTCACTGCGCCATTTGCAACCTAGCACTTGGTATTCTCGTGGGTCGCAAACAAAGCGATATTGCTCATCTCGGTATTGGAAGCAAAGTGAAAATGCATGCAGATAACCGCGATCAGCCTCATTGCCTGCATTGTAAATCGGGTCGCCAACAATACCTGAGCCAACCGATTTTAATGCCACGCGGATTTGATGCGTTTTACCAGTGTGTGGCTTACATAAAAATAGGCGCTCTCCGGGCTCTGCCGTAAGAGAGAAAAACTGGGTGACGGCTGGGTTATTTTTGCTGTTGACCAGCTTCCATGATGAACGGCGCGAACGCTCCATATCACCAATGACCAAACCTTGTTTCTTTTTCGGCTTTTTAGAGCCAATCGCTAGGTAGAACTTTTCTACTTGGCGGTCAGCAAAAGCTTGCGATAACGTACTGGCCGCTTTGGCGTTGCGTCCGAGGAGCAGAATACCCGATGTCATTTTATCCAAGCGATGGATAAGATAGAGCTGCTCATCACCACTCTGCTTAGCCACTTCTTGCAGCAGCATTGTGTCGCCATCGTCTTTATGAACAGAGACGTAGGGATGCTTATTGATGATCAGAAAATCGGGATGGGTATGTAGAATATCGAACATAAAAAACTGGCTCCACGTTTGGAGCCAGCAGTATACATAAGTTACCGGACAAAGCTATCGAGGCATGCCCCAAGGTCTTTGCTAAAGCTTCTTCGAGAAAATGCCAGCAAGGCCAATGATTGCGATACCCAGCAGCATGATTTCACCTTTGCCACTATCAAAGCCAGACTTAATCCCCATGAAGGCAACAATAGCAATCGCAACAGGAATCAGGTATTTAACTAGGTTGTACCACAATCCAAATAGCGGGAAGGATACTTCGCCGTCATTAGTGATCTCTTTTTCTAGCTCAGCACGGCTTAGGCGCCATCCTGCAAAGATACAAACCAACATACCACCAACCGCTAAGAAGATTTTGTCCGTTAGTAAGTCAAAGATATCAAAGGCACCGGTACCAAACAGCGTTGGTCCCATTCCACCTAACGATAGTGACGCAAAAATACATAATGCCGCCATAACTGCACTTGCAGACAGAACAGCGTTAGAGCGCTTCATGCCTTTCTCGTCGATTAGGTAAGACACGACAACTTCCAATAGTGATACTGAAGAAGTTAATGCCGCCACCGTCAAACCGATGAAAAATAGCAATGCGAATAGCAACCCAATCACACCGCCCATTTCAGCAAATAGCTGAGGAACGACAACGAATACAAGACCAGGGCCTGCTGCAGGCTCCATGCCAAAGGCAAACATTGCTGGGAACATAGCAACACCAGCAAGAATCGCGACACCTGTATCCATCGCAGTAACCATACCGGTTGTTTGAACTAGGTTCTCTTTCTTCTTCAGGTAAGAACCGTACGTCATCATACAACCCATACCTAAGCTAAGTGAGAAGAACGCCTGCCCTAGTGCAGCAAGAACTACGTTGCTGTCGACTTTAGAAAAGTCCGGCATGAATAAGAACTCAAGGCCCGCCATTGCACCTGGCAGCATCAAGCCTTTAACAGAAACAACGATTAGGATTAAGAACAGAAGCGGCATCAGAACCTTACCAGCTTTCTCAATACCACCCGAGATCCCTTTCATCACAATCATGACGTTAAGGAACAGGTAAACACCCATCCACATTAAAGGTTGAATCGGATCTGAGATGAAACCGCCAAAGCTGTCGCCAATTGCTTCTGGCGCGCTGAGTAGACCACCACCCACTTTAAAGATGTAGGCCAATGCCCAACCACCAACCACAGGGTAGAAGCCCATGATCAAAAGACCACTGAAGACTCCCATAACGCCAGTGAACGTCCAGCGTCGGTCAGTTGTTTTGAATGCACCTACGGCAGAAAGACCTGTCTTACGACCAATAGCGAACTCTGTCAGCATCACGCTAAAGCCGATAAAAATTACAAAGATAAGATAGATAGCAACGAATGCACCGCCGCCACTCTCACCTGCTGTGTAAGGGAATTTCCATATATTGCCTAAACCGACAGCGGAACCCGCTGCTGCCATTACGAAGCCTAGTTTAGACCCCCACGTATCACGTGGTGCTGCTGTATTAGTTGTAGCCACGCTTTTTCTCCAAAATTAGTTTGTTGTGTATGCATAGAGATAGGCGTCTAAAAAGTTTATGTAAAAATTATTGTACACTTATAAAATAAGCGTTCGACGCACTATGTCTAGAAAGTAAAGCAGCTCCCCTTTAAAATTGGAACCCCAAAAAAGTACATTTATCGCACAAGTGTCGAGTTACGCAGGTTAAATGCTGCTTTTTTGTTCAAAAGTTAAAGAATGACCTTATTTTTCACATTAAAATAACAGAATCAGCTGTTATGAAATTCGTTCCTCATATAAGGTCAATCCCATGTCTAAATGGGAAATCTATTCCCCCAACCCACTTTTATGCTTAATATCCTAGAAGGGCATATTACTCTGAGCGTATATGGACAAGTTTTATCACTTTCTTACTTTAGCTGGCATCGGGCTATATTGGTTATTGGTCGCAGGTGTGACCATTCGTGTCGTTTTAAAGCGCCGTGCAGTGAGCGTGTCTTTAGCTTGGCTAATGATCATTTATATCCTTCCCGTTCTGGGTGTCGCGTGTTATTTCCTCTTCGGTGAACTGAACTTAGGCAGAAAACGGGCCGAACGCGCAAAAGAGATGTTTACACCATTCGAGAAGTGGTTCAGTCAGCTTAACGACTGTAACGCGCACAACCCAGAAACGATGGGAAGGCACATCTACCGAATTGATGAACTATGTAACAACCGCCTTGGTCTTCCCGCATTGAGCGGTAATACATTGTCGCTGCAACAGTCACCTAATGAGATTTTGCATTCCATTATTGAAGACATCGAAAACGCGCAGAGCAGTATTCGAATGGTATTCTACATTTGGCATCCAGGTGGTTTGGCTGACTCTGTCGCTTCTGCACTTATCCGAGCGGCTAAACGCGGCGTAGATGTCAAGCTATTGCTCGATTCAGCAGGTAGCCCGCGTTTTTTCAGAAGTCCTTGGTATCGAATGATGCAGGATGCTGGAATTGAAGTTATTCAAGCGTTAGAAGTGAAGATGTGGCGTATTTTCTTACGTCGTCTTGATCTTCGCCAGCATCGCAAGATCATCGTAATTGATGATGAAATTGCTTATACAGGTTCAATGAACTTGGTTGACCCGGCTTACTTCAAGCAAAATAGTGGCGTTGGGCATTGGGTGGATATCATGGTTCGTATTACAGGACCAACGGTAAACGTATTGAGTGCCATCCACTGTTGGGATTGGGAAGTCGAAACTGGCGAACGTCATTTACCAAGACTACCTGAATGCAAGATCGATGAGAGTGAATTCCAACACCCTATTCAGGTTGTGCCTTCTGGCCCAGGTATGCCGGAATATCTGATCTATCAAGTATTAACATTGGCAATAAACCAAGCCAATCGCTCGGTACGAATCACAACACCATATTTCGTGCCCAATGCTGATTTACTCGAAACGTTAAAGATGACAGCACAACGAGGCATTGACGTTGAACTCGTTATTCCACATAAAAATGACTCTATGATGGTGCAATGGGCGTCACGCGCTTTTTATAGTGAGCTCTTGAGTTCAGGGGTCAAGATTTATGAGTTTTATGGTGGTTTGCTGCATACAAAATCTGTCGTAATTGACGACCAATTCTGTTTAGTTGGCACCGTAAACATGGATATGCGCAGCTTGTGGCTGAACTTCGAAGTGACCCTCGCCGTTGACGACGAAGAGTTCACCAAGCAAATGTCTTGGTTACAAGATAGCTATATTAAGCAATCTCACACTGTTGTATTGGAAGAATGGGAGAAAAGGAGCCTATTTTCTCGGTTCTTAGAGCGAGTGTTCTATCTCTTCAATCCACTCCTCTAATACCTCAAATACACAGGCTAAAAAACCTCCAGCGCTACATGCATCCTGCTGGAGGTTTGTTCTTTTAGCTCCCTATCTACACGATACCTCTCGACATCATTACCTGTTCATCTTGGCTGTTATTGGCTGATAGTTGACTTTTCCCTTGCATAACCTACGTCGTCCATGTTTTAAATATTCCAAACCGCAATATTTAAGACAGGGAACTTTTATGTCAGAGGGAAAAAAAACCAAACTCATTACCGCTGGCCGCGATAAAAAGTGGACAAATGGTGTTGTAAACCCACCCGTTCAACGCGCTTCAACTGTGGTATTCAATACCGTTGCAGAAAAGAACCAAGCCACCATTAATCGTGCAAACAAAACGTTGTTTTATGGTCGCCGAGGCACCAACACGCACTTTGCTTTCCAAGACGCAATGGTTGAGATTGAAGGTGGAGCTGGTTGCGCGCTTTACCCTTGTGGAACGGCAGCAATTTCAAATGTCATCCTCTCTTTCGTTGAAACTGGCGATCACATTCTAATGGTGGACACTTGTTACGAACCAACTCGTGACTTTTGTAACACCATCATGAAAAAGATGGGCATCGAAACCACCTATTATGACCCAATGATCGGTGAAGGTATCCGAGACTTGATTCAGCCGAATACCAAAGTCCTTTTCTTGGAATCTCCTGGTTCAATAACCATGGAAGTCCAAGATGTACCTACATTAGCGCGCATTGCCCACGAGCAAGATATCATTGTGATGCTTGACAACACATGGGGAGCTGGCGTGAACTTCTCTCCTTTCGAGCATGGCGTAGACATTTCCATTCAAGCGGCGACTAAGTATATCGTTGGACATTCAGATGTCATGCTAGGTACTGCTGTGGCTTCTGAAAAGTATTGGGATCAGCTTCGTGAACAAAGCTACCTGATGGGTCAGTGCGTTTCTCCTGACGACGCATACCTAGGTCTTCGAGGTATTCGCACGTTGGATGTTCGCCTAAGACAGCACGCAGAAAGCAGTTTAAAAGTCGCTCAGTGGCTCGCTTCTCGCCCAGAAGTTGATCATGTCCGCCATCCAGCTTTAGAAACAAGCCCTGGCCATGAGTTTTTCAAACGAGACTTCACAGGTGGAAACGGCTTGTTTTCATTTGTTCTCAAAACGTCTTATCCAAAAGCGACGACGGCTCTGCTTGATGGTATGAAACACTTCAGTATGGGTTACTCTTGGGGCGGTTATGAAAGCCTCATTCTAGCTAACGAACCTAAGAGCTTTAACAGCCTGAGAACCGTAGCTCACCCACACTTTGAAGGTACTTTGGTTCGTATTCATATTGGCTTAGAAGACGTAAATGACTTGATCGCTGATTTAGAGGCTGGTTTTGCGCGTTATAATGCCTTAATGCTTGAAAAAGAAGCCTCCCTATAACAATGATTGAATCGCCCTGCATTGCGGGGCGTTTTTATAACCCTCTGACTTAATTAGAATTAACTAACATTCGCCCGAACCATTAATTAATGTTAATCATTTGTGTTGTTTTTCAATTGAGCAGTCACAGAATGAAATAATGTGCCATAAATAGGCTTTTCAAATTTAGAGTTTCTCTCCTACTTTTTATCATTCATAAGAGGTCATACCACAAGGAGATAGTTTTGAAACTCAAATTTATAGCGCTAATGCTTTTTACCTTAGTTACCGTCCCAATAACCTCCGTATACGCTGCAACAGGTTATACCCAAACCAAGTATCCGATTGTCTTGGTTCACGGTTTGTTTGGTTTTGATACCCTGGCAGGCGTTGATTACTTTTTCGGAATACCACATTCCTTAACAAAAGATGGCGCTAAAGTTTATGTTGCACAGGTATCCGCGACCAATAGCAGCGAAGTTCGAGGGGAGCAACTGCTTGCTCAAGTAGAAACCTTACTTGCAGCAACAGGCGCAGAGAAAGTCAATCTCATTGGTCACAGTCATGGTGGTCCAACAACGCGCTATGTTGCCTCTGTCCGTCCTGACCTAGTCGCATCAGTTACGAGTATAGGTGGCGTTAATAAAGGGTCTAAAGTGGCAGATTTAGTTCGTGGCACCGTATCTGAGGGTTCGGGTAGTGAGCAGCTCGCGGTAAAACTGGCGCAAGGCTTAACTACTCTTATTAATCTTCTATCAGGTGGTTCTGATCTCGACCAAGACCCTTTAGCCTCACTAGCAGCATTAACCACGGAAGGATCATTAGCGTTTAACCAACGCTACCCGGAGGGAGTCCCTACCAGTGAATGTGGTAATGGCGACTTGCTAGCTTCAAATGGCGTTTATTACTACTCATGGACCGGATCATCCACTTTTACAAACGTTTTCGATCCGACTGACGCTGCCATGATGGTACTTGGCTTAGCCTTTGATGGGCCGAATGATGGCTTAGTTGGTGCGTGCAGCACACATTTAGGCAAAGTCATACGTGATGATTATCAAATGAACCATTTGGATGAAATTAACGGTCTACTCGGTATTCATCATCTTTTTGAAACCGATCCAGTCACGCTTTATCGCCAACATGCAAATCGTCTCAAACTTCAAGGTTTATAAGAGGTCATCACAATGAAGAAAGTCGCTCTCACCACTTTTATCCTGCTCTCGATATTTGGCGTGGGAGCGCTTTCTCTGTTGCAAAGCGACAAACAACAAGAGATAACCTCTAACCATTCGCCATCTCAGCAAGATATAGCCGCCGATGTCTCTTCCCCAAAAGACTTCTTCGAATATTCTCTTAGCCGGCTGGGCGAAGAAGATCTCGATACGATCAAAGCGGAAGTCAATGATGACACTTTAGCAAAGCAAACTCTGAATATTGATGCCACACTTTTTCAAGCCTACCTTTCCTACAAGCAAGCACTCACTGCATTAGAGCCTTTTGAGCACAACCACCTAACGCTTGAACAGTTAACCATGCTGAATGAAGCAACACTGAACTTACAGCTTCAATACTTTAACGAGGTGCAGATAACCCAATTGTTTGACGAAGAAAACCGACTTCGCCAACTTGCTTTAGAAAAGCTGACGATTAAAACACAGGCATCGGATATCGAGAGTCAAGCACACCTTCTCAATCAAGCGTTATCAGAACAACCGGATTACATACGAGAAAGTGAACGCAATAACGCATTAGCAGAGCAGCTCGAGCAAGCTTCTCAGCTTGATTCACAAGATAAGTACATCGCCCGTGTTGCTCTGGTAGGAGATGCCGGAGCGCAGAGGCTGCAAAAGCTTGATGAGCAAAGAGCATCATTTGAGACTCAACTCGCCACTTACTTAAAGCAGCGTCAAAATATTCTGAATAGAGATTTTCTAGGGCAAGACGAAAAACAGGCAGAAATCATTGCTTTAAGAAAACAAAGCTTCAATGCCACTCAATGGCGTCGAATCGAAGCTTTGGAACGTATTCATGATAGCCAGAACTAACAACATTAGCTTAATCGCCAAACGTTACTTATTCTGCTTTTTAGGACATCCAACGATATGGTCATCCACCATGCCGACGGCTTGCATGAAAGCATAACAGATGGTTTCACCGACAAACTTGAAGCCTTTCTTTTTTAGGAATTTACTCATGGCTTTGGATTGCTCTGTCGAAGCTGGTACGTCACTCATATGTTGCCATTGATTGACGATTGGTTCACCGTCCACGAACTGCCACAACGCGTCTGATAAACTCCCGTATTCAGCAATTAACGCTTTGGCCGCTTTGGCATTACTGAATACCGAGTTAATCTTTCCGCGATGTCTCACAACATCGAAGTTTTCCACGATGTATTCAGCGCGTTCTTCATTTCTTTGTTCCAACGCATCTAGATCGTAATTCTCGAACGCTTCTCTGTAACCTTCGCGCTTTTTAAGGATGGTGATCCAACTAAGACCAGCTTGCGCACCTTCCAAAGTAATAAATTCAAACAGGACTTGGTCGTCATATACTGGCACGCCCCATTCGGAATCATGATATTCGCGCTCTAATGGGTGATTCATCGCCCACGCACACGTTTTTTGTTCTGTCATTATTCTTCCTTAAAAAGCGCCTCTAACTGATGAGCTAGAGGCGCGATATTTTTCATCGTTATATCAGTAGCACTAAGCCTGTTTCGGTACTGCCACTTTATGGAACAAACGATACAACACTGGCACGACAATCAGTGTCAGGACTGTCGCAAAACCCAAACCAAACATAATCGTAACCGCCATTGGTTTGAAGAAAATATCTGGCAACAGTGGGATCATACCAAGGATCGTCGTGATAGCAGCCATACAAACGGGACGGACGCGACTTACCGCAGCATCAACGACCGCGTCATAAGCCTCTTTACCGGACTTCATTTCAATTTCAATTTGGTCAAGTAATACGATGCCATTTTTGAGCACCATTCCCGATAAGCTTAAGAAGCCGAGCAATGCCATAAAGCCAAACGGCGTGTTGAGTGCCAACAAACCGGTGGTGACACCAATTAACGCCAGCGGCACGGTAAGCCAAACAATGAGTGGTTCTTTGATAGAGTTAAATAGGAATACAGTGATCAAGAACATGAACAAGTACCCCATTGGCATGGTAGTAAACAGTGACTCTTGAGCATCACCTGAAGATTCGTATTCACCACCCCACTCTAAGGAATAACCTGGTGGTAATTGAATCGCTTCGATTTGGGGCTGTAAGCGTTTTTGCAACGTCGATGCGGTTTCTTCACCTAGAATATCAGGGTCTGCCATCACAGTGAGCATACGCTTACGGTTCTTACGCACAATAATAGGATCCTCCCAACGCATGTCGTAACCCATTGTGACCTGTTGAAGTGGAATAAACTCACTCTGTGCTGGACTCCATATTTTCATGCCTTCGATGTTACGAATATCAATGCGCTCATCTTCTGGTAAACGAGCCACGATAGGCATGAGCGTCGTGCCGTCTCGGTACAAGCCTATCGTCATTCCAGAGAATGACATGGACAAGAAATCATCGACGTCCGATTTGGTAATGCCATAGCGACGTGCCTGACTCTCGTTAAACTGAGGTTCAAGAACTTGGGTTCGTTCACGCCAATCATGCCTGATATTTGTTGCCTGAGGGTCGGCGTACATGATGTCCTTGACCTGAGCGGCTATCGTACGAAGGACGGTTGGATCTGAGCCAATAATACGCGCTTCAATTTTTGCACCACCACCAGGGCCTAACTCAATCTGTTTGAGCTTGTAATTGATTTCTGGATAGTTGGCTTTTAAATACTCTCGAAACTTCGCCATTAATGGTTTCAACGCTTCGTAATTTTCCATACGAGTGGTTATCTCACCATAAGCCGCATAACTTTTCTCTGGCGCGTACGTTAACATGAAGCGCTGTAAGCCTTTACCCGCGGTCGTCGTGATATGGTCAACATGCTCTTGCTTAGCTAACCAACTTTCTAACTCTTTAAGCGTTGTGTTGGTTGCTCGAATATCAGTTCCTTCTGGCATCCATACATCTAACTGAAAAATCGGCGTTGTCGAAGATGGGAAAAACGCTTGCTTCACAAAGGTGAACCCGTAAACACTTGCCGCTAATCCCGCAATCAGCACCACAACGGTAAACCAAGCACGACGCATACAAAACTGAAGAAACTTTTTATAAATAACGAAAATAACCCCGTTATATGGATCATTTTCTTCCCCTTCACCTTGTTTAATCTTCTGGCCTTTAAAGAAGATGTCAGCAAAGAATGGTGTCAACGAGATAGCGGTAAACCAGCTCAACATTAAAGAGATCAGCAGAACCGTAAATAAAGTGCCACAGTATTCGCCCGTCGAGTCTTCAGACAGTCCAATTGGCGCAAATGCAGTTACCGCAATCACAGTTGCCCCAAGTAATGGCCATTTTGTTTGGGTAACAATGTCGGTCGCTGCTTGGAGTCGAGTTCGCCCTTTTTGAGTACCAATCAAAATCCCCTCAACCACAACGATGGCATTGTCCACCAGCATACCTAACGCGATAACCAAGGCACCTAATGAAATCCGCTGTAAATCTATCGCGAGATACTTCATGAAAATGAACGTACCCAGCACCGTCAGCAGCAAGATTAAACCGATTAGTAGCCCAGAACGTAGCCCCATAAAGAACAGAAGTACGATAATGACGATACCGACAGCTTGAGCCAAGCTCACAACAAAACCGCTAACCGATTTATCCACTTCTTTCGGCTGACTGTAAATTTCCGAAATTTCGATACCGACAGGTTGCTGGTACTTTAGCTCGGCAAGGCGATGATCAAATGCTTTTCCGACTTCAACGACGTTGACGCCTTCAGCAAAAGAAACGCCGACGTTTAGTGCAAGACTTCCGTTAAAATTAATAATATTACTCGGTACTTCTACATACCCGCGTTTTATTTCCGCCACATCTTTCAAGAAAATGAGCCCCTGAGCGCCCGACTCAGTAATCAACAAATCACCCAGCTCCTCCACACTCTGGAACTCGCCAGTCGGCTGAATTCTGATGTACTCGTCACCAATTCTGATCGCCCCTGCGTCAGAAACCACGTTTTGCGTCGAAAGAAGATTAAACACGGTATCCGGAGCAAGACCTATACTGCTCAGCTTTTTCATCGATACTTCGATGAAAACTTGCTCTTGCTGTTGCCCGGATACCGAAACTTTACTCACACCATCAACCAGTTCGAGCTCTCGGCGTAAGTAATCGACGTAATCCAGTAGCTCTTTATAGCTATAACCGTCGCCAGTCACCGCTAACAAAATCCCGTAAACATCACCAAAATCATCGATCACTTGAGGTTCATTCACACCTGGAGGCAACGTCCCTTTAAGGTCGTTCACTTTACGGCGCAACTCATCCCAAATTTGTGGTAGATCATCAGGGCCATAATTGTTCTTCATCGTGACCGTGATTTGAGATAATCCCCGGCTAGAAATCGAATTTACTTCATCAACATAAGTAAGCTGCTGAATCGCTTTTTCGATTGGATACGTCACTTCTTCTTCGACTTGTTGCGGTGTCGCACCAGGGTAAGAGGTCACTACCATCGCATCTTTAATAGTAAAAGCAGGGTCCTCAAGACGCCCTAAACCAAAGAATGCGGCGATACCACCAATCAAAAATATCAGTGCGACCATCCAACTGATGACGCGATTTCGGATGAAGTACGCAGCAATACCGGTCACATCATCATCACTTTGAGGCACTGATTTATTAAGATCGCTCATAGACCGACCTCCTGCGTAGCCATTTCCTGTATCACTTCCACTTTCATGCCATCCCTTAATCGAGAAACACCGGCAATCACGACTTTGTCTTTGAGCATGAGACCATCAAGGATTTGAATGGACGTTTTAGATGCCTTACCTGCTCGCACCTGTTTGCGCGATACCGTATTGTCGTCATTCAGTACCCAAACAAATTTGTTTTCGCGCCCCAGCTCGTCACCATCCGCATTAAAAATGGCTTCGATAGGAACATTAATTCCTAGGTTGAGATCAAGCCCAACATTCTCGTCTTTAGAAGTTACCTCAACACTCAACAGCCATACCATCTAGGATGTACTCTTCTTCCGGCATAGGAAGCGACAGTGTGACAGTAAACGTACCTGTTGTTGGGTCGGGTTCGGTTGTAAATTCTTTTACCGTCGCGTTATATTCGTTACCACTGGGCACGCGCACTAATGCTTTGATCGCGGTAAGCCTTTCTTCCGTTGGCGGTTGGTTCACATAGAGGCGGTCAGGAAGCTGAATCAACACTTCGACTCGCTCCAAGCTGTGAATATTAACGATATGCTGTCCGACTTGAACATTTTCGAATTGGTCGATATTAACTCGCGAAATAATCCCATCCACGGGCGCTTTTAAGGCAGTAAATGATAGACGAAGTTTGGCTAACTGAAGCTCAGCTAAGGCGATTTGTCGTTGTGCTGCAATTTCATCAAACTGAGACTTAGCTAATAGGCCTTTATCAACCAAAGGGCGTGAGCGGCGATACTGACTGTCGACAACAGAAAAACGCGCACTCGCATTATCTACATCCAACTCATAGTCAGTGGGATCTAGTGTTGCAATAACATCACCCTTCGTGACTTTGTCGCCCTCTTTTACCATGATGCTGCTGACTTCTCCTGCCACTCTAAAGCTCAAATGAGAGCGATCCGCTGCATTCGCAACCGCAGGGAAGTACAAGTTGTCGTCCACCTTGTTTCCCGCTAATGACGTAACCCTAACTCGTGGCGTTTCGAGCTCTTTTTCTGGCGCCTTATCCCCACAGCCGACGAGAAAAAGCGTTGAAAGTAAAGTCGCTAGAGAGATGATTCCTTTCATATTACAACCCTCTTTCCTTAATCCACGCTCTTACCTTAATTCCGGGTTCAATTACACTGACACCCGAGATAATGATTTGGTCGCCATCGTTAAGCCCAGCTAACACTTGATTTTTGTCATTCATCTCAATTGCGGCTTTGGACACAATGCCTTGCTCATCGACACGCCAAACGTATGTTTTGCCGTTCTCTACTAGCAGCGCAGAGTTAGGAATCTTTGTCGCTCCTGCACTTTTGGACAGGAGGTAAGCATTGCCAGACATTCCCGGCAAAAGGCCTATTTCTGCTGGCCGTTCCATGACCATCGTGACTTTGTAACTGCCCGTTTTAGGATCGGCTTCTGTATCGATTTCCTGAAAGGTTAAATCAAAGGCTCGCTCGGGGAACGCATCAAATATCATTCTGGCAGAGACATCGCTCCCCTGCGTGTAACGATTTAGAAGATAGTCTGGGATTTGGAATATCACTTTGAGGAGTTGGTTGGACTGAATATTCATCACCCCTTCTTTCGCGGCAACATATTCATGGTTTTCTGCTGGAATGTACGAAATGGTGCCATCATATGGCGCGACAAGTTTGGTATACCTTAAGTTTGCCTTTGCTTGATTCCATTGAGCTTTTGCCGAGTTGTGATTCGCTTTTGCCTCATCAAAATCTTGCTCAGATACTACTTGGTCTTTACGTAGCTTTTGGTATCGCTTGTATTGCACATCTGCGAGCAAAAAATTTGCCCGAGCTTGCTGTTCGAGCAGAGAATATTCATCTGGGTTTAATGACGCCAAAACATCACCTTTACTGACGACTTGACCTTCATTCACTTCTATCGTTTGAAGAAGCCCAGGAACTCGAAATGTCAGTACTGCTCTATCGCCAGCTTCCGTCGTGGCAGGAAAATGTCGCTCAAACTGGGCATTGCCAACAGATACTGTAAATAGCTTCGCAGGGCGCGATTCAGGTTCAGGAACAGGAGGAAGTTCTTTACCGCACCCCGACAAGACAGCCGAGATGGCAATAGGAATGAGCAATTTTCTCATTACATTCATCCATAAAAATTGGGGGATTATTTTTAAAGTAGATGAATTTTGAACGAACTTCCAGAGCAGAAAAGATTAATAGTGCTTTAAAATTAGTAATTTGTGATAAAAAAGCAGGCTTTATGCCTGCTTCAGTTAAATCTTCTTTGGATACAAAATGCCTAGAGCTTACTGAATTCTCTGTTCACCCTATATGTATCAGACGTAACATAAGCTTCCATGTTACGAATTTTGCCATCAAGACGGTCAAAATCCCTTTCCAACACACTGAGCAGTTGATCAGGGCTTTGCCCTTTCTGCCAAGGCTTACTTTTGAGCGTATGCTCTTGCTGAGCTCTGATATTTTCAGAATACGTTACTGGTTGCTTTTCTAACATAAACGCCATCGCGATGTACGCTAACAATACCAAAAACGTACCACCTAACAGCGCTGCAGAAATCACTACAATACGAATCAACCAAACTTCTGCACCAAAGTAGTTGGCAATTCCGGCGCAAACACCGGAGATTTTGCCATTTACTGGATCACGATACAGTTCTCGATTATTCATACTTTCGTCTCCATGTTGGTGACTCAGCATCCAAGATGCGCTCCAATGTATCAACTCGGGACTGCATCGCTTCCGCTTTTTCAGATAGTACCTGAAGGCGCTCTAAATCTTGGCTCGACAGTGCACTATCTGTTTTGCGTTTGCTGCGATAGTGTAAGAAGAGCCATAGTGGAGCGACAAAGATTAAAAAGACAATCACTGGTCCTGCTATAAAAAATGCCGACATAAATGGCTCCTTTCTTATTTATCTTTCGATGACATCTGTTCTTTCAGTTTTGCCAACTCTTTTTCAATTTCGTCTTGTGCCTGCAACTCTGCAAACTCTTGTTCTAGCGATTTAGCATTACCAGTTTGAGCATACAGGTCTGCTTCCGCTTCCATTTCATCCACTTTACGTGAGTACTGCTCAAATTTCGCCATCGCTTCATTAGTACGGCTAGTGTGCAGGTGTTTTTGCACATCACGACGGTTAGATGCAGTTTGGTTACGAATTGCTAGTGCTTGCTGTTTTGCGCGCGTTTCAGCAATTTTGCTTTCCAACTTACCAATCTCGCCAGTAAGCTTATCGATCGTTTCTTCCACTAAGGTTTGCTCAGTGTGGAGGCCCTTAATCACTTGCTCTAGCTTTTGCTTTTCAATTAACGCTGCACGAGCTAGATCTTCACGCTCTTTAACTAATGCTAAGCTCGCTTTTTGGCCCCATTCGCCAATTTGCTCTTCTAACGTTTCAACCTTACGAGCCAACTCTTTCTTGTCTGCAATCGCTTTAGCCGAGTTAGTACGCACTTCAACAAGTGTGTCTTCCATTTCTTGAATGATAAGACGGATCATTTTTTCAGGATCTTCCGCCTTGTCCAGTAATGCACTGATGTTTGAGTTAACGATATCTGCAAATCGAGAAAAAATACCCATAACGGAACTCCTCTTTTTTCCTATTAAAACTCGACAAGGTGGTGATTAACCTTGTGTCTCCCTGAATATATAACAAGTAACGTGCCAACTTATAATTTTCTTTTAAATCAGATTGTTATTCATTTTGTTGTCGTTACACACTATTGTGCTATGATGTTTTTCACCAACTGTTGGTGAAATTTACCAACTCTATCTCTAAATCATGGCTCGGCTGTTAAATAAGAAGGACTTTATGAAGCAAAACCTGATTGGTGAATCACCTGCTTTTCTCGCTGTACTAGATAAAGTATCACAACTTGCACCCATTGAGCGCCCTGTCCTCATCATTGGTGAACGAGGTACGGGTAAAGAACTCATCGCTCAGCGTTTGCATTATTTATCAAGACGTTGGGATAAACCACTACTATCACTCAACTGTGCGACATTAAGCGAAGGGCTAATAGATTCCGAATTGTTTGGACATGAATCCGGCTCCTTCACGGGCTCTAAAGGTAAACATAAAGGGCGTTTCGAGCGTGCCGAGGGCGGTACTTTGTTTCTTGACGAACTGGCAACCGCACCACTTTTAGTTCAAGAAAAGCTATTACGTGTCATTGAATATGGTGAATATGAGCGAGTTGGCGGTCATACCGCTCTCAATGCGGATGTTCGACTTGTTTGTGCAACCAATGCCGACCTACCAAAATTGGCAGAGCAAGGTGATTTTCGTGCAGATCTGCTCGACAGGCTAGCCTTCGATGTCATTATGTTGCCGCCTCTTCGCGAGCGCAAAGAAGACATTCTCTCTTTAGCAGAGCACTACGCGATGAAAATGTGTCGTGAACTGCAACTGGAATACTTTGTCGGTTTTACCCCAAAAGCGCAGCAGTCGCTTATTGAATATGAATGGCCCGGTAACGTCCGCGAACTAAAAAACGTGATTGAACGTGCGATTTACCAACATGGTCTGAATGCTCACCCAATTGATGAACTGGTTTTCAATCCCTTTGAAACGGTTTGGCACAGCGCGCTTGGCCATAGTGCAAAACAAGCAGAACAACAAGAAGAGGAAGCATCAAGCAACACCATCCAATTCCCTCTAGACTATAAACAATGGCAAGAGGAACAAGATATCCATTTACTCAATCGTGCATTGGAAGAAGCCAAGTTTAATCAACGACAAGCAGCCGAGCTACTTGGCTTGAGCTATCACCAATTACGAGGGATGGTTAGAAAATATGGTTTGGTCGGACAAAGCTAACTTGACCGAGAGAACTCAATCAATACACGAGCTCTTGACTGCGCTCTAATTCGCATGCATTTATGGCATAACACCTTACAGTGTATGGATTTTATGTTTGGAGCGAGTTCACAAAGGTGATAAATTAGCGAGATCATTTTCGCTTGTTAGCTTTGAAAGAGTAAGATCAAACGAAACGAGCAAGATCCAATGAACATTTCATATTATGAATGCTTTTATAAGATTATCGCTGAGCCTTATTGGGATTAGCCTACTTACCGCTTGTGGCGATGAAATTGACCACAATGATATTCGCAAAGCTGGCTTTGTGTTTTGCGGACAGGGTAAGCCGACCACGTTTAACCCTCAGCTTATTGATAGCGGTATTACCGCAGAGGCTCTGAGCCCACAGCTGTACGATACGCTGCTCACGCTCGATCCTAAATCACATCAGCCCGTGGCAAGCATCGCCGAGAGTTGGTCAGTAAATGAATCAGGGACGGAATACACGTTTAAGCTTAAACGTGGTGTTCAATTCCAAACCACGCCTTGGTTCGCACCCACTCGCCCATTGAATGCAAAAGATGTGGTATTTAGCTTCAAGCGAATCATCGATGTAGACCATCCTTTTCACCAAGTAGGTGGTGGTTTTTATCCATGGTTTGCAGGGTTAGATTTTCAAAACCTACTCCAAGACGTGGTTGCAATAGATGAGCATACGGTAAGGTTTACGTTATCTCAGCCAAACTTTTCTTTCTTGGCCAATATTGCCACCAGCCATGCGGTTATCTTGTCTGCGGAGTACGGACAGCAATTGGCAGCAAAAGATCATAAAGAAGAAATCGACCAACTTCCTATCGGTACCGGCCCTTATCAAATAAAAGAGTACCAAGTGAACGATTTGATTCGATTAGAGCGTCATTCTAATTACTGGAAGTCACCAGCAAAAATGGAACAAGTGGTGTTCGATATCTCTCACAGAGGCACGGGTACATTAGCTAAACTTTTAAGAAACGAGTGTGACGTACTCTCTTCACCTATTTCGAGCCAAATACCTGTCATTCAAGAAAATGACAACCTTGAGCTGACGGCTACACCAGCTAACAACGTTTCCTTTATTGCGATAAACACAGAAACCACCGCGCTGAGTGATGCTCGAGTTCGCCAAGCTCTTAACTTAGCGATCAACCGTCAAAATATTTTAGATTCGGTTTACTACGGAACTGGCTCCCAAGCTTATACCTTGCTACCACCTAATTCATGGGCTTATCAAAAAGACAGTGTAAAAATTCGTTATGACCGGAATTATGCATTGGCACTACTTCGAGATGCAGGCTACGAAGACGGCCTAGAATTGACCATGTGGATACCACTTGAACCACGTGCTTTTAACCCAAGCCCTCGCAAGACCGCGGAGCTAATCCAAGCGAATTTTGCCGATATTGGGGTTAAATTAACGCTACTTACCGATGATAGGTTTGAACGTGTGGATTTGGAGAACATCAACGATATCGATTTACTTTTAACAGGTTGGATTGGTGATACCGGGGATCCTGACAACTTTTTCCGCCCTTTATTATCTTGCGAGTCTGACCGCGTTGGCCTTAACGTGTCCATGTGGTGTAACGATGACTTCGATTTCTTGCTCGATTTGGCGTTAGAAACTCAAGAACCGCGTTACCGTTTGAACCTATATCGCCAAGCACAGAACATTTTGAATCAAGAGTTCCCGGTTATTCCTCTGGCGCATGGCGTGCAGTTCCGTGTGCACGACAAATCGCTGACAGGCTTCAAATCAAGCCCTTTCAATGCCCAACCGTTTGATAGAGTTGAGAGAATTCACTGATGTTTTGGTATACCGTTCGACGCTTTAACCTATTTATCATCACTTTGATGATCCTTACATTAGTGGGTTTTTCTCTGCTTCGCCTTGACCCTCTCTCGCACTGGGCAAACGTTGATTTTTGGTCTGGCTGGCAAACTTACTTGATCAACCTTTCTCAACTCGATTTTGGCATAAGTAAAAACGGCAATGCGATTTACGACGAGCTCGCCGTTGTATTCCCAGCCACTTTGGAATTGTGTTTCTTTGCCTTTTTGGTGTCCCTTTTGATCGGCATTCCACTTGGAACCGTGGCTGGGATGAAGCAAGGTAAATGGCTCGATACCAGCATTTCATTCATGTCAATGTCTGGTTATTCCGCCCCAATCTTTTGGGTAGCTCTGTTACTTATCATGGTCTTTTCATTGGAATACCAACTCTTTCCCGTTGCGGGACGGTATGATTTACTTTACGAAATTGATCATGTAACCGGGTTTGCCATTATCGACGCATTCATGGCGAAAGGCGAATACCGCGCTCACGCACTGCAAAGCGTTATTGAGCATATGGTACTGCCATGTTTGGTGCTCGCTTTGGCTCCAACCACCCAGGTTGTCGGACTAATGCGCTCCTCGGTAGCGGAAGTGATGAGCCAAAACTACATCCGTGCAGCGAGAATCAAAGGTCTTTCTAACCGCGAAATCGTAACTCAACATGTATTGCGGAATGCGATACCGCCTATCATTCCCAAAGTTGGTGTTCAACTTTCGAGTATGATTACCTTAGCTATCATCACGGAGTCTATTTTTAACTGGCCAGGTATTGGTCGTTGGCTTTTAGATGCGCTAGCAAGCCAAGACTATGCATCTATCCAAGCTGGCGTGATGGTACTTGCGACTTTGGTTCTTACCGCTAACATTCTCTCGGATTTGATTGGCGCGATGATTAACCCTTTAGTTCGAAAGGAATGGTATGCTAACAAATAACGTTTATCAGGAAGAACGCATTCCAACTCAGTTTGAGCGATTTTGGCGAAGCTACCGTGCCAACGGACTAGCCATGTTTGGCTTGTGGTGCTTGGTGTTTATCGTCCTTATTACCATTTTTGCCCCCCTACTTGCACCATTTGACGCCCAAGCACAGTCAGGTGAGTTGCTTGTGCCGCCATCATGGGCCCCAGCAGGAACGGTTGATTACTTTTTGGGGACCGATGACTTAGGTAGAGATATTCTTTCGCGCCTGATTATGGGCTCTCAGCTAACATTTGGCGCTGCTGTCGCCATCACCGCAATTGCTGCCGTTGTAGGCTGTTTAATTGGCGTATTGGCAGGTATGACGAAAGGCTTACTTTCGAGTACTCTCAACCACTTGCTCGATACCGTCATGTCGATCCCGTCGCTCTTATTAGCAATCATTTTTGTGGCATTTCTAGGCTTTGGTGGGTTCAATATTTTACTCGCAATCTGCTTGGCTTTGATTCCGCGTTTTATTCGCTCCGTTTATATCGCAGTCCACACCGAAGTTGAAAAAGACTACATAATGGCAGCACGCCTTGATGGCGCTAATGATTTCTACTTACTGTGGAGTTCAATTCTTCCTAACATTCTGACGGTCATTGCCGCTGAAATCACACTCGCGCTCTCTGCTGCGATTTTAGATATTACGGCACTGGGTTTTCTTGGCCTAGGCGCACAGGCACCAAGCACCGAGTGGGGAGCAATATTAGGTGACTCTGTCGAGCTTATTTATATTGCACCTTGGACAGTGACCCTACCCGGCCTGACCATCATGTTTACTGTTATTACCCTAAACTTAGTAGGTGAAGGTGTACGTCAAGCGCTTAATGCGGGGATCGAATAATGCCGTTGTTAGATATTCGACATTTGACCATTGAGATCGAAACACCTCAAGGGTTGGTCAAAGCCGTTGACCGAATGAGCCTAACTTTGAACGAAGGCGAAATTCGTGGTCTTGTAGGTGAGTCTGGTTCAGGGAAAAGCTTAGTTGCAAAAGCGATTGTCGGGGTAAGTAAAGATAACTGGCGCATCACCGCAGACCGTATGCGCCTTGGCAATATTGACTTGCTTCAGCTTACACCAAAAGAGCGTCGGCGCGTCATTGCTCGTGATATTGCGATGATTTTCCAAGAGCCTTCAACTTGTCTTGACCCTTCAGAGGAAGTCGGGCGTCAATTGATTGAATCCATTCCATCTCGCGCATTTGAAGGGAAATGGTGGGAGCGATTTAAATGGCGTAAAAAACAGGCCATCGCGCTTTTGCATAAAGTGGGTATTAAAGATCACAAGCGTTTAATGGGTAGCTACCCTTATGAACTGACTGATGGTGAGTGTCAAAAAGTCATGATTGCCATGGCGATAGCGACCAAACCAAAGTTGCTGATCGCAGATGAGCCAACCAACGACTTAGACCCGATTACTCAATCGCAAATTTTGCGTCTGTTGAGCCGCATGAACCAACTTAATAACACAACCATTTTGCTTATCGGCCACGACTTAGCGACCATAACACAGTGGGCAGGGCGTATTACGGTAATGTATTGTGGTCAGTCGGTGGAGTCTGCCGATACCAGTAAAATCATTGCGGCACCCAAGCACCCGTACACCGATGCCTTGCTTAAAGCGATGCCTGACTTTAATGATTGGGTACCACACAAGCAAAAACTCCAATCCCTACCGGGCTCGATTCCGCCATTGCAGCATCTGCCTATCGGTTGTCGCCTCGGACCACGTTGCCCGTATGCGCAGAAACAATGTGTAGAAATTCCACACACCAGACGAATTAAGAATCATAAATTTAACTGTCACTTTCCATTGAACACGGAGAAAAAGTCATGAGTGCGTTACTTGAAGTCGATAATTTATCGAAGCAATTTGTTACGCGCTCCCGTCTGTTCAAACGTCAGGTTAATGAGGCAGTTAAACCGGTAAGCTTTACTTTAGAGCCAGGACAAACTATTGGTTTTATTGGTCAAAACGGGTCAGGAAAATCCACACTAGCTCGTATGCTTGCTGGCGTTGTTGAACCAAGCTCCGGAGAGATCCGTGTGAATGGCGAACGATTGGAGCACAAAGATTACGCGACACGCTGCAAGCTCATCCGCATGATTTTCCAAGATCCAAACACATCGTTAAACCCACGAATCCAGATTGGTCGTATTTTAGAAGGTCCGCTAAAGCGAAATACCAACATGCCGCCAGATGCACGCATGCAGCGTGTAAAGAACACCCTGCTCCGCGTAGGATTGCTGCCTGAGCACGCCTATTTTTATCCACAAATGCTAGCTGCCGGTCAAAAACAGCGCGTGTGTTTGGCTCGTGCACTTATTCTTCAACCTTCCATCATTGTCGCTGATGAGGCGTTAAACGGTTTGGATATGGCAATGCGCTCGCAGATCATTAACTTATTCCTCGAGTTGCAAGAAGAGATGGGATTGTCATTTGTGTACGTGTCTCAGCATATTGGCATTGTTAAGCATATTACTGATAAAGTGATGGTGATGCATGAAGGTGAAGTGGTCGAGTTTGGCGAGACCAACCAAGTATTGACTCATCCCGAGCATCCTATTACTCAACGACTAGTCGAAAGCCACTTTTATAAAGCGCCAAGCCATCAAACAAAATAGCTTATCAAAGATGTAATCGTGCAATAAAGAAGCCTGCTTTAACGCAGGCTTCTTTATTGCATGGGTACTAATCAAAAAACTAACGGCGGCTCGCTTGTTTGCGCAGTTCAAAATCAAACTCGTCAGGAAACAATACGACCCCTTCTTCATTTTGATTTGGGAATACAACAATCGATAGCTCGTCATCCTCTAGACCAGAGGTCCAACGGCTGTGCCACTTGTTTAAAGAGATCGCCTCAGGCTCGCAATCTTCCCAATCACCATTCGCCCATTGCAAAGCAAATTCTTCGTTTGGCCATACTGGTACACAATCATCATCTTCTGTATTTAACATGACACAGCCATGTTCGTCTTTCAGAATCCAAACCTTACGATTCGCCACAATCTCTTTTACGCAGTACTTTAAACGTTGCTCTTCGTTGTAGCGATTAATGGTATCCATCTGCTCTTGGGTCAGTTGCTCAGACATATTCGTCTCCTATTTCCCATAGAAAAATGCCCGCAGCTAGGCGGGCATTTAAAGTATATGCTAGAAAATTAAGCTAGCTCAGTTTGAAGCCAAGGCCAACCTTGCTTCTTACGGCTTAGCGTGTTTTCCATCATTAGCATGCCGTCTTTTTCGTGCTTAACAAGCTTCTCAGCCCACTCACCTTTGTATAGAAGACGAGTTTGAGCAGTCGTGATGTCTGTTAGCATTACAGCAGCGAACGCTAGGTTATCTTTCTCACAACGAGATTCTAGGTCTGCTTCTAGTGCTTCGATCATACCGTCAACTTGCTCAAGAGTTGCAAGTTCAACCTGACCAACCACTACGTCACGACCGTTGAATGGGTAACCTTTAAGGTCTTTCTCAACAAGCTCAGCCGCTGATAGACCTTCGATGTTTGTTTTAGCAATTAGAAGATCTTTAGTGAACGCGTCAACATCTTGTACGTCTGCGATTGCCGCTAGTTCAGCAACGGCATCTTTGTCTTTTTGTGTACAAGTTGGAGAAGCAAAACCTACTGTGTCAGATAGAATTGCTGACATCATTAGCTTAGCAATTTGTGGAGTAATCGCGTGACCTTCAATCTTGAACATGTTGAATAGAACAGTGTTGGTACAACCAACAGGCCAGATCCATGCTTCCATTGGGTTTACTGTCATCACGTCACCTAGACGGTGGTGGTCAACAATACCCGCAATTTCAGCTTCTGCGATATCGTCTGGTGCTTGTGCTAGATCTGAGTAATCTACTAGCCAAACGGTCTCACCCGCAACTGATGTGCGAAGCTCAGGAACTTCAGCGCCAGCAACTTCTAGGATGTGCTGAGTTTCACGGTTGATTTCGCCTTGGCGAATTGGCATAGCTTCAACGCCACGCGCTTTTAGAAGTTCAGTTGCAACGAGTGCACTACAAATACTGTCACTGTCTGGGTTCTTATGACCTACAACTAGAATCATGTTTCTTCCTATTCAAGTCAATTTTATACGCCGCCTAATACAGTTAATTAGGGCGTGTTTGCTCACAAAGGCCGATACTTTACCTGATTTCAGAGAGTTTGACACGAAGAAAAGTTCACAATGCTATTGCGAATAAATCTCATTTACATATAATGACAATTATTCCTATTTGCATTTGAGTAAACGATGAACGCGACCCAATTATTACACTCTGCACAACAGTTGTTTCAGCCTACTCAGTTTCGTTTAGCTTATAAGCGATTGCTGATCCCTATCGTCATGCTCATTTTGCTAGGCAATGAAAATACACGTGACGTAGCCGTACAGACGCTATCCGACTCATTCTGGGCAGTGTCATGCTATGTTGCTGCCACATTGGCTATTTATCATTATCTTTCAAACTTTATGTCGAAAACCAATCGAATTACCGAGCTATATCATCGCTCGCGTAATCATCAGGTTTTCTTTGCTTCTTTATTGGGTGCTTTGCCTGGCTGTGGTGGCGCTATTGTTGTGACAACGCAATTTATTAGTGGCCGAGTGGGATTTGGTGCGATTGTCGCGGTACTTACTTCAACAATGGGTGACGCTGCCTTTTTACTTCTTGCCGCCAAACCAAGTGTTGGATTAGGCGTGGTTGGATTAGGCATTATCGTGGGTACTCTTTCAGGGTTAGTCGTTAATGCTTTTCATGCTGATAACTTTCTGCGACCAGAACCAAAAGAAGCACCTCAGACACATGCTTGTTGCCAACACCAGACAGACCGACACACGCCTCTTGAACAACGTGCAATCAATCTACAAGGCGCATTTTGGAAATGGCTTATTGTACCTGTCAGCGTCGTTGCTGTGTTAATGTCTTTCCAAATCGATATTAATCAGCTGTTGTCTTTGCAGGCCAATACCATTGAATGGCTGGGCGCTATCTTCGCGGTGATCACAATGTCGTTGTGGGCGATGACAAAAGAGCTCGGCGATTATCAGTCAACGGTCTCTGAAGATGAAAAAATTGTGGACTCGCACCCAATTCAAAAAGCGGCTCAAGACACAAACTTCGTCAGTGCTTGGGTGATCGTGGCGTTTCTGGCGTTTGAACTGACGACCTATTTTTCTGGAATCGACCTCGTAGAAACCTTTTCTCATTGGGGGATATGGATGCCATTAGCTGGCTTAGCCATTGGTATGCTACCTGGTTGTGGTCCGCAAATTTTAGTCACCAGCCTATACATTTCTGGTGCTGCTCCACTTTCGGCGCAGCTGGCAAATGCGATTTCCAATGATGGTGACGCCCTATTCCCCGCCATTGCTATGGCACCGAAAGCCGCTTTGGTCGCGACTATTTATTCGTCCATTCCTGCTTTTATCGTTGGATACGGGTATTACTTCTTATTCGAGTTCTAACGCTCAGGACGTCAAAACAAGAAAGGAGCCACAGTAAGCTCCTTTCTTGTTTTTATAATCGAACGATTTGCTGCACGTTATGCCGTGACGATCGCTTTCGCATTTAGCCCTTTATCCACGCTCACCATTAATAACTGACAAGGTTCTTGGTTTAGCTTTTCTCCTGTCCAGTAATCATACCAATCCATCGGTTGATCAGACGTCAGCGTAAATTCCATCGCCCCGTAGCTGGCATAGTTAAACAAGCAGTGAAGGTCATTCTTCGTCGTTAGTTTTAAAAACGCATGATTTAAACTCAAAGCCGTGAACTTTGCTGACTCTTGGTTACGTTGTTGACGTAGCATGAGCTTAGCCAATGTCTTCTTTGCAAATGGCGTAATCTCAGGGAGCGGATCGCCAGACAGCAGCAAACCACCACACGCCAATAACACCGTGCGATGAAATTCATACTCTTCTCTGGATGCGGCTTGATTAGCTAATGACGTGAATGTCGCGCAATCCGGATCAATTTGCCACAGTTTTCGATGCTGCCAACTACGGTAAAAGGTTTCTTTGGCTATCTGCTCGAAACGACGACTATGGCGTTCTACGTCATCAGAAACACGCATTGCATCCACAAGCCCTAGAGATGGCCACATTGGCGCGTTGCAACCTAAAAGCCACGCATCACCAGCGCCTTTAGCAATCGCTTCCATTCCTAAGCGATACGCCTCAACGCCTGTAATACCAGATTGTTTACGCACACCTTTCAAGGTTCCCCAATAGTTCGCGTCTAGCTTGAACAATTCAACGCCCCACTCTTGTCTCATGACAGAGACCACATTCGTCAGATGGTCTTGCACTTCTGGGTTTGAGGTATCGAGTATGTACCAAGGCGTGCAGCGCCAACCACCGTATGTGACATCTTCTGCTTTAAGTAAGCTTCCATCTTTGTGACGAACAAACCACTCTGGGTGTTGTTTGAAGATCTCCGACTCAGGTTGAGCAATAAAGGGTGCCATCCAAATCGCCGGCTTTTTGCCTTTTGCACGGATACTATGAATGAGCTCTTTCACGCCACCAGAAAACTTATCCGATGGGATTAACCAATCGCCCATAAAGGCTTGATAGCCATCATCCAGAAGTACCCACTCTAGGTCTTCAAGCTTATCTTGCATGCAATCAACGTTCTGCATGATGTTTTGCTCTGTCACGTCTGCGTAGTAGGCATACCACGAACACCAACCGACAGGCGCATCTTGTGTCACACCTTGGCGAACAGGATGATGCTCTGCAATCATCTCGCCATAGATTTGATAAAGCTCAGACAGAGATTGGCCACAGAGTACCGCCACGGACTCAAGTTGATTACTTTCCCAATCCGCCACTTGAGTAAACTCACCATCAATCGCGGCAGATAAAACCCAATGTCCATCACGCAGGACAACATCAAAATAGCCCGCAAAACGGTGACATGAAGTAAAGCCAAACAAGGTATAGCCAGCCGAGCCTTCCATCACTAAATAGTTGTAGTAACGCTTAGGGGCATCTTTGGGATAGATTCGATAAGAAGGGTTGTTGTCTGGACAGCGACCAATCTCAACGGGATGGCTAACCGTTCCCGCTGTTTGCGCCAGCATTTGGAAGCCATCGCCAATCACATTGGCCTCGTGCTCGTATAAAAACGGCATCTCAAACAACACTTCACGGTCGGTAAACGTTTTATTGTGAAGCCCAGCAAAAGAAAAATGTAATTGATTACCCTCAACTTCAACTTGGAAGTCGTTGTTATTCACAGTGATCTCAATGTGATTTGCCAATTGAATGCTCTGAGCCATAAAGAGTCTACTCACTTAATTATTATTGTTTAGCTTGGTTCATTATCCCCTGCTTGTCCCACCCAATTCGTTATCGACGTCACGAATCCTACTGTCGTTTAGCGTCACAAATTTATTATTGAGATAACGCTCACTGAAATTTTGGTTAAAAAAATACCAGCCCGAAGGCTGGTATTTCGATTGATGTGAATTGCATTAATTAAGCAACTTCGATTGGACCACCGAATGAAGTCACTGGCGGTACTTTGCCGGTGAACTTCTCGAAGTCTACGATACATGTGTTCGCAGAAGTCGCCTGCGCAAGTTCAGAAGAGCCAATGTCTTGCGTTAGCGTGTT
This sequence comes from Vibrio sp. 1562, assembly GCF_033340155.1. Classification (NCBI taxonomy): domain Bacteria; kingdom Pseudomonadati; phylum Pseudomonadota; class Gammaproteobacteria; order Vibrionales; family Vibrionaceae; genus Vibrio; species Vibrio sp. 1562. The sequence goes on along the minus strand of NZ_JAWOVY010000004.1, from coordinate 86,063 downwards.
AGGGTCACCGTAAGTACAGATTGCGCCCTCTTTCTCGTTTAGAGGACCGTACCATGCACCTTCTTCGATACGAATAACGCCACGTGGGTAGCTGTCAGTAAGAACAGCACCAGCTAATAGCTGACCACGACCGTTGAATACGCGCACTAAGTCACCGTCTTTGATGCCTTTCGCTTTCGCATCCGCTGGGTTGATGTAAACAGGCTCACGACCTTGCACCGCGTAAGTTGCACGGAACTCTTCAGATTCACACATTTGAGAGTGCAGACGCTTGTCTGGGTGACAAGACTGCAACCAGAATGGGTATTTATCTGAACCAGGGCCACCGTGTGAACGCTCTGATTTTTCGAACCACATTGGGTGTTCTTGACAGTGTTCGTAGCCGTAACGGCCGATCTTACGAGACGTGATCTCGATGAAACCAGATGGCGTACCTAGTGGGTTAAGCTCAGGGTCTTTACGGAAGTCCGCATGACGAACCCAAGGTTTACCTTCACCGAAGTCTAGTACGCTCTTCTCCCAGAACTCGTTGAATTCTGGCATTTCAAACTTACCTTCGTTCGCTTTCTTACAATCGTTGTAAAGGCTTTCGATCCATTCCATCTCGCTCATACCACGAGTGTATTCTTCGCGGCGACCAAAACGCTGAGTGAGTTCACTCATGATTTGGAAATCAGGCTTAGATTGGAACAATGGATCGACGAGACGATGCATCGCAATCAGACCTTTGTTCGAGTATGAACCGTATACGTCGATGTCGTTACGTTCCCATTGCGTACACGCAGGTAGAACGATATCCGAGAAACGACATGTTGCAGTCCAAGCAAACTCGATCGTTACAACCGTTTGAAGTTTGCGGAACGCTTTCTTCATGCGGTTACGATCTTGATGGTGGTGCCATGGGTTACAACCCGAGATCACCATCATCTTGAAGTCTGGCAGTTTCACTTTACCGCCGTTGTAGTTGATCTCTTTGCCTGGCTCAAGCAGACAGTCGATCCAACGTGCAACTGGGATAGTACGGCTGTAACCGTTAAAGTCGTTGTTGTCCCACTTCGGCTTCATACCTTGGTCAAGGTTACGAGGGAAACCACCAGGGCCCGCGAAACCAGTAGAAGGCACACCGATACTTGAGTAGTGGTGACCGTAAGAGATGCCACCGCCAGGTAGACCGATTTGACCAACCATTGCAGCAACCACAGCCGCCGCCCAGTATGGTTGCTCACCGTGCTCTTGACGCTGGATACACCAACCCATCAGGATCTGTGTACGGCCACTTACTAGCATACGCGCGAATTCGCGAATCTTGTCCGCTTTCACGCCACAGATAGCCGCAGCCCACTCTGGTGTTTTCTCTACTTTGTCTTTTGTCTTACCTTGAACGTATTGAATAAACTCTTCAAAGCCTAGACAGTAAGTATCAATGAACTTCTTATCGTACAAGTCTTCGTTGTACAGCACGTGCGCCACAGCAAGCATGAACGCTACGTCTGTCAGCGGGTTAATGTACAAGTGATCGTTCTCTAAGTAGCGCTGAGTCTTGTTCTTCACTGGATCTACAGATAGAACGTTGATCTCACCTTTCGCTACTTTTTCTTTTAGTTGTGCTAGGTACTTGAACGACTCATGCGTTTCACAGTTCCAACCTACTTGAAGGTTTTTCACTGGGTCGTTAGCCCAAAGAACGATGTTGTCAGAGTTCTCTAGGATTTCAGACCAAGACGTACCTTGTGCGTAAACTTCGGTTGAACCAAGTACGTAAGGCATGATGGTTTGACCTGCCCCCGTCGAGTAGTCACCTACTTTCGTGATAAAGTTGCCGTGCATACCCACTGCACGTTGCATGTGCGCGGTACAGTTGTTGAATGAACCTGTTTGGTTCCAACCCGTTTGACCTGCGTGTAGCGCCCATGGACCGTAGTCTTTTTGAATACGTTCTAGTTCACGGTAGAACAAATCTAGCGCTTCATCCCAAGTCACGCGGATGAAACGGTTGTTACCGCGAGTATCCGCGCTATATTTGTGTTTCTTCAACCAATCTAGACGAACCATTGGGTAACGCACACGTGAAGGGCTGTAAATAATGCCCTTGATGCCGTTTAGCATTTCAGTTGGGTTTTTGTCTAGCTCTAGCGGTTTGATCTCTTGAACTTTACCCGCGTAGATGTGGGCGCGGAACGCGCCCCAGTGAGAACCTGTTACTTTCCAAGTACCTGTCGTCTCAACAGCATTGGCAGAGGCTGACGCCAATAAGCTAGGACCAATAACTGACGCTGCACTTGTGGTTGCTACACCTTTAAGAAAACTTCTTCGTGTAATAGCCATTTAAATTACTCCAATCCGACGCTTATTAGTGGTGACCTTCAGCATAATCTGAAGAGTGTTTCTGTAGATACTTCAAGATCAGGGCTTCACTGTCTGTATCTAGGTTAACGAACGCCAACATACCGTCGAACATACCTGGCCAGGTGTTCGCGTCGAAGTGCGCTTCCGCAGGTTGCGTGTGACATACTGAACAGTTGGTTTTGTACGCTTCACGAGATTTTTCCCAAACAGGATTGATGTCGTTCAGCATAGACTCTTTCTTAATCCATACTTTCGCCGCTACTTTTTCCCAAGGAAGGCCTGTTAACTCATCCACTTTTTTCTCACCAGTCGTCACAATGTTGCTGTCTGTTGCTGCTTCTTTCATCAGAGACGCAGTCGCAATGTTCTTACCGAAGTCTTCTTGAATTACACGACCAAAACCTTTTGCTTTGCGCCAACCGTCAATTTCGATCTCAACAAACTCGCCTTTGTCTTCAAGAACTTTAACGGTCGATGCAGGATTAAGAAGACCAGCTTCTTTACTGCCTTGCGCATCAAAGTAAATTGGTAGGTGACGAACGCTCACGAGTTGCTGACCAACGCCGTAATCAGTGTTAGAAGTCATACCCTCTAGATCACCCACGATACCGCCAATGCTTTCCATGCCTGCTGGTAGGTTGTGCGCAATACCCTTGTGACAGTCAACACAGCTTTGATCTTTCTCAGCGGCTTGCTTCATTTGGATACGAGCCGTAGGAGACATTTGCTCGAAATCCATCGATTCGTAGTTGTGACAGTTTTTACACTCCAGAGATTTGTTTGCCGAGAAACGATCCCATTCGTGTTTAGCAAGTTCGATACGACGCTCTTCGAACACACCCGGTTCGTCGTAGTTGCCAAATACTTGTGCAAATACTTCTTTAGAAGCTTGCATCTTACGAGCGATCTTATCTGTCCAGTTATGTGGAACGTGACAATCAGGGCAGGTAGCACGAACACCAGAGTGGTTTTTCCAGTGCACCGTTTCTTGTAGCTCAACGTACACGTTGTCACGCATTGTGTGACAACTAATACAGAATTCTTCTGTGTTGGTTGCTTCTAGAGCGGTGTTAAAGCCACCCCAAAAGATAACACCAGCAATAAAGCCGCCCATAGTCAGCACACCTAGGCTGATATGTACAGCTGGGCGCGTCATGGTACGCCACAGTTTAATGATTAATGATTTCATTATTTGCTCTCTTAAAATCTTTTCAAAAGTGTGGTTATGAGCTCACTGGCTTACATGCCGTGCGCGCCTGGAGGTCCAAAGAAGAAGACTTGCAACATCCAAACGATGAACCCGTAGCCGCCAACAAAGGCCACACTCAGAATTGGGAAGAGAACAACTGCAATGAAGAGGAACGACTTCCACTCCAGGGAGCGTTTTTCACCACTCTCAATTTTATTAACATCACTCATACATTTGCCTATTTTGTATCTAGTGTTATTGAAAAGCCCGCGTAACCAAGCTTAAGTTTTTTACAATCTCTAATGGAAAATGTTAGACCATACTAATAGTAGGGTTCAATCAAATAAGCGACCTCAGACCTTGTAATTCAACACTTTTTTGAGCTCATCCAGAGATATGATGGATTGATGTTATTTATTAAAAAACATGAACAGATGTGACAAAATAAGTCTTTTAAGGAGTTGTTAAATAACCAACATTTAAGAAACATCGATCACATTTAAATCGTAATTACCATGCCATAAATCGACTTAAAAACTCCGAAAAAGATAACCGTTTGTAAACAAAATGCTGCGTATTAATGTCGAAAATAGCACTCAAGATTTACTTTAAGAACAGCAAAAAGTGCACGTAGTGGTTCATATAAAGGGGAGGCTTAGATACAATTATTCGCGTATTTTCAAGGAGCGATTATGGACAACGTGGTGGATATAAGCTGGGTCAAACTGGCACTGTTTGGTTTGATTTTATTGGTCCCCTTCTTTATCAATGCCCGCTACAAATTAGGGATAGCAAAAGACACCATAATCAGTGTTATCCGAATGACACTTCAGCTCATATTGATTGGCGTGTATTTAGAATATCTTTTTCAATTAAACAGCTTACTTGTCAATATACTTTGGCTTGCCATCATGCTACTGATTGGTGCCAGCTCAATTGCGGGAAAAGCTCGCTTACCTAAAAAGCCACTTATGCTTCCGCTACTAACGGGCCTTACCTGTGGTCTAATACCACTTCTGATAGCAATTACAGCAGGCTTAGTGCAACCATCCCCTATTTACAATGCGCAGTACATGATCCCACTTGCTGGTATGTTATTGGGTAACAGCTTGAGTAGTAATATCATCGCTCTTCAGAATTTGTTTACGGCTTTTGAGCAGAGACAAGTAGAATATGAGGCTGCAATCTCACTTGGAGCCTCTCCTCGCTACGCATCCTTCCCCTTCATTCAGGAGGCTCTTAGAAAGTCCCTTGCCCCGACTTTAGCTTCTATGGCCACTACAGGGCTGGTTACCTTACCGGGTATGATGACCGGTCAAATTCTAGGTGGCGCGAGCCCGATGGTTGCGATTAAATACCAGTTAGTAATTATGCTGGCTATTTTCGTCATGTTGAGTGCCTCCGTAACCATAACGTTAGAAATGACATTGCGCTGGGTACAAACCAAAGAAGGCCGAATAAAGATAAAAATCGAGCAACCCGAATCGACCAAAACTCATGGTTAGCTGGCGCTTGTGGGTAAAGACCGTTAAACAACTTATATTGCCAAGTCGAACATACTTATAACTGAATAACTCAACTATTCTTCGAGCACTCATCAAGACGCTTTCAGATGAAAAGTCAGGCAGAATTCTTTTTGATATAAGCCTCTAATTTTATGAAATTTTCTTTGCAAGTTTAGATACGCACGACCTTTGATACAGGTTATCCACAGAAAATGTGGATAAGCCCCCAAAACCCATACGCAACCAGAAACATAGCAACATAAGTGATCAATCGAATCGTCATGCATTGATCACGTGACTAACATGTTCTAATTTTAAAGTAAAGGCAGTGACCACAAACTTGGAGAGACGTACATGGATGTCTTAATGATCAAAGAAAATTACGATGAACTCCTGTCCGATGCACCTCTGGATTGGCTCGTTCAAGAACCAAAGGAAGTAACTTCTCATTGGCTCCCAACCGATTTTGGCATCAACGAAGAGTTGATTTAACATGACTCGACTTATTTGACATTTGCAGAGACAAATAAAAAGAAAGGCGAACCATCTGGTTCGCCTTTCTTGTGATCTTCTAAACTTATCGCAAATGGTTATCTTCATCGCGTAGATAAATCATCCAATACCACATGCCAACAAATACGCCACCACCAATAATGTTTCCTATCGTAACAGGAATTAGGTTGTTTACGATGAACCCCATCATGTTTAAGTCCGCGTAGTTTGCAATATCTGCCCCTGTCATTTGCCAAAACGCTTCTGGCGCAAAGTACTTAATACCAATCGCCATAGGTACTTGGAACATGTTCGCAATACAGTGCTCAAAACCTGCCGACACGAACATAGCCACAGGCAAAATCATGACCGCTATTTTATCTGTCAATGTTCGCCCACTAAACGTCATCCAAACTGCAATACAAACTAATACGTTACACATAATGCCAAGCGCAACAGCAGCAAAGAAACCATGATGTAATTTGTGTTGGGAGATCGCCATCGCGTTAAGACCAACTTGGCCATGATCAAACATATATTGCTTGGTAACTAGCATACAGGCCACGAGCAAAATGGCCCCAACCATATTGCCAAAGTAAACCACCAACCAGTTTTTGATAAGTGCTTGCCAAGAGATTTTTCCACTCGCACGCGCAACTAGTGTCAGCACAGAGCTAGTGAAAAGCTCGCCGCCAGTAACCACCACCAAAATCAAACCAAGGCTAAATGCCAGACCACCAATGAGTCGTGTAATGCCCCAAGGCAGCTCGCCTGCGCCTGTCGTTACCGTGGTATAGAAGATGAAAGCAATACCAATATGAAGCCCCGCAGAAATGGCGAGCAGAAAAGATTTGATTGGAGCTTTCGTTGCTTTGCCTACCCCCACTTCAGCCGCGCGTTCCGCAGCTTGTGGCGGTAATAGTGAGTCAAACTGATTAAAGTTCATTCTGGTGTAACATTTAGAAACATTTAAAGAGGCGCGGATAATCGCTCTATTTCCCTATTTTTTCAAGTGCTATTTGGCGTGTTTACTAAAATCGTTGTTATTGGGAGATCAAGCAATAAATAGCGCCTATCATTCGCTACCGTAAGTATCATTGATACTTAACAAGTATTCGGCCTTTCGAACAAAGATTCTGCGTTATATCAGCCTGATAGCGCCATACTTAACACTTCTTGTCGTTGAATGTTGCCCAACGCTACTTTTCAGACTAGCTTGGTAAAAAAAGCGCAAAGGAATCATTTATGAAATATTCAGCTGAACATATCGCCGAATTGAATCTACTTCTTCAGTTCGACCTAAGTAGTGCTGCAACTGGTATTAAAGTTCATACAGACGCGTCAGAAGAAATGCAGGCAGCCGTTGCTCGTCTATATGAGAAGCAACTTTGTACACAGCCTGACGGTGGTTATCTAACAGACGAAGGCATTGAAGTTGCAGAACATGCAGATAAGATTTTAAGAGTTTTGTCTGTGTAATTTGAACAAAAAACGCCACCGAACTCGGTGGCGTTTTTTAGTCCTATATTTTTCCTGTCGATGCCTGCGGCAATAATCGCTTTTTCATTTTGCTAAATGGTTGAACCTTGTCATACAACCAGTTAAAACCAGTAGCATAAAATAGGAAGAAAACGAGGAAGCCGGCTTCCAGCATCAGAGCTTGAAGAAGCGTAATTTCTAAGAACCAGGCAATCACAGGTAGAGAGATAAAGATCAATCCTCCCTCGAAACCAACAGTGTGTCCAAGCCGCATCGCTAAACTTCGCTCAGCTCGATTGCCACCAAACCACTTATCAAAGTACAAGTTGTAGATGTAGTTCCATATCACGGTATACATGCTCAACCCGACCCCAACCAACGCAAGATCACTAGAGCCCTTTCCAGTGATCAATGAAGCCGCTGGTACAATAATCGCGAGTGCGATTAACTCAAAAAGTACTGCATGAAAAATTCGTTCGTTACGAGTCATATTTCTCTGTCCAAATAGTTCTACTCAATGCTTAGAATTTTATCTATTATTTAGATAACCAAAAGTTAGATACCATCGGTTTAAGCGATATGTTTACCATCGAACAACTGCAAGCTTTTATTGCTACATCAGAAGCAGGATCATTTTCAGGAGCAGCTAGAAAACTGGGGCGAGCTCAATCTGTAGTGAGCCAGCACATCATGAATATGGAGATCGACTGTGGTGTTGAGCTTTTCGATCGATCAGGCAGGTACCCTAAATTAACTGAGAATGGCCTCGCTCTCGTACCCTATGCACAAGCAACAATCAGCCAACTCGACCGCCTAAACAATAGGGCATCGCAGCTCTTTTCCACGCCAACGAACAAATTAGCCTTAGCTATTGATGAAGGGATTCCTCTGACTCGCTTGCCGGATGTGCTAAAGAAGTTAGAGCAACGCTTTCCACACTTACAAGTTGAATGCTTAACGGCATCAAGCCCTGATATCATTGAATTGGTTAAGTCGGAACGCGCCACGACTGGGATTATTTTGAGTGATTTACAAATGCCAAGGCACATCGATTTCACCAATCTTGGCAATATTGCATTTGATGTCTATGTCTCTTCAACGCATCCTTTAGCAAAGCAGCAAATCACTCACATTGATCAACTAAAACAACATCGTCAATTGGTCATACGATCCAAAAGTGCAGAGCCATGTGGTCTCAATCAAGCATTTAGCCCAGATATCTGGTACGCTGATAACTACTATATTTTGTTGGAATTGGCGAATAAAGGGTTTGGTTGGTGCTTTCTACCACAGCATTTAGTCGCGTATTCACCTAATACATTAAAAAAAGTTGGGGATGATTTCACAAAACTGGCTTGGCAAGTCAATGTTGACCTTATTCAGCACCAGAAATGGCATTCAGATCCCCTCCATCAACAAGCCAAAGCAGAACTGCTCAACCTATTCGGGCAGACATAAGTAAGTAGGAAGACCCAAATGGCAAATACATTGATCGTAGGTGCAGGCTGGCTCGGAACTCCGCTAGCAGAAACATTGATGAAAGATGGACACTATGTTGTCGTCACTCGTCGTAGCCAAACTCGATTAAAAGAGTTACCCACCTCATTAACTCACTCCGCATTGTTCGATTTCAATCAATTGAACGCCACAGCACGGCTAGATGAGCTGCTCAAACAGCATCAAATTACGCACGTTATCGGTGCTTTTCCTCCAGGATTTCGTAAAGGACGCGGTCAAGAATATGCACAGCAATGGCAAATACTTGCCAACGCAGCTAAGCAAAACAACGTTGAAAAACTTCTCATGATCAGCTCTACCACGGTTTACCCTAACCTTGCTTCCGATATGGAAGAAGCTGACGCGTCACTCTCTTTAGCAGCCGAAAGCCCTTATTTCTCTGACAATGCACGTATTATGCTTCAAGCAGAGCAGCATGTTATCGACTCGAATATTAACTTTGTTATTCTACGTTGTAGCGGATTAATCGGGCCAGATAGACACCCATCTCGCTTTGCAGCAAGGCTTCAACAAGTTAGTCGTAAAGCACCAGCTAATATGCTTCATCAAGATGATGCTGTCTCGGCTGCGAAATTTGCCTTAGGCAATTTAAGCAACCAAGTCATTAACGTTACTACACCTCATACTGTCAGCAAGGCTGAGTTCTACCAAGCTGCCATAAACAAAATCGGAAGTGAGATACCTCTTCCACCCGTCACAGAGCAAGCTGACAAGCGTATTCTTGCTGACAAACTACTCTCACTTGGTTATCGATTTCACTTCAATTCAACTTTGGATGCGCTATGAGGCTCTATAGACATATAGAAACGCTTTGGGATTACATGCAACTCAAACATGAACTGAAACCTGCGGACTGTTTGTTTGTGATGTGCAGTAATGATGTGCGTGTAGCGGAGCACGCTGCCAAGCTCTACCACCAAAAGTTGGCACCTTTGATTGTATTTTCAGGGGGTGAAGGTCGCTTCACAGATGGACTGTTTGAAAAAAGCGAGGCAGAAACCTTTGCCGAGATTGCAAAGTTGTCGGGCGTTCCAAGTGAAGCAATTTTGCTCGAGACTAAATCCACAAACAGTGGAGAAAACGTTCGCTTTACTGAGCAACGATTAAAAGAGGAAGGAAAACAGTGTTCCTCGTTTATTCTGGTACAAAAACCGTTTATGGAGCGTAGAGCAATCGCGACATTTGAAAAACAGTGGCAGTCACCCTACACTCAGCTCCAAGTAAGCTCTGCGGCTCTTCCATTTTTTGAGTACATTAATGAAGACATGCCATTAATGATGGTGCTAGAAGCACTAATGGAAGATTTCTCTCGCGTGAAAAGCTATCCAGAGAAAGGATTTCAAACCGAGCAGAACATCCCTCAGCAAGTCGAATCTTCTTACCAGGCTTTACTCGAGCGATTTGGTTTTGACTTAGTCTAGCTTTTTCTAACCGACAAACAAAAAGCCACCAAGTACGGTGGCTTTTCTATATCAATACGGCTTATTTACCGAGCGCTTCTTTGTAATGTTGGCGGCATACGGAGACATACTTATCGTTACCGCCGATCGCAACTTGATCGCCTTCTTTAATTGCCACGCCGTGTTCATCGGTACGAATAACCATATTCGCTTTGCGGCCGCAATGGCAGATTGTTTTGAGCTCAACCAGCTTGTCTGCCCAAGATAATAGATACTTACTGCCTTCAAAAAGTTCGCCTAGAAAATCGGTGCGAAGGCCGTAACACAATACTGGAATATGCAACTTATCAACGACTTCAGTAAGTTGATAAACTTGTTCTTTCGACAAGAACTGACACTCATCAACAAGAATACAGTGACGTTTTTCAACCTCATTCAGATCTGCGATCTCTTGATACAAATTGGTATCCTGACGAAATAAATGTGCGTCAGATTGAAGACCAATACGAGAGCTCACTTTACCGACACCAAAACGATCATCTAGCGCAGCCGTAAAAATAACTGGCGTCATGCCGCGTTCTTGATAGTTGAAAGAGGATTGAAGAAGCGTTGTTGATTTACCCGCATTCATTGCTGAGTAATAGAAATACATCTGAGCCACAGAGCATTACCTAAAGTTAAAGTTTTAATTTATGGAAATGGAAAATAAAAGGGCTGAATTATCAGCCCTTTAAAAATGAAAATTCAATTACTTACGACGCCACGTTGTGCCTTCTGGACCATCTTCCAGAACAATGCCCATTTCGGTCAGCTTGTCACGAGCCATATCTGCATTCGCCCAATCTTTCGCAGCGCGAGAGTCATTACGCAGCTTGATCAGAGCTTCAATTTCAGCCACTTCATCATCGTTACCCGCATCACCTTTTAGGAAGGCTTCAGGATCTTGGTGAAGAATACCGATCACGTCAGCTAGTTCACGCATTAGCGCACCGAGTTCGCTCGCTTTCTCTAGGTTTTCTGTCTTCAGACGGTTAACTTCTCGCGCCATGTCGAACAGTACTGAGTAAGCTTCTGGTGTGTTGAAGTCATCGTTCATCGCTGCAGTGAAGCGAGATACGTATTCTTCACCACCAGCAGGCGCAGCGTTTAGGTCTAAACCACGTAGAGATGTGTACAGGCGCTCAAGCGAAGCACGTGCTTGGTTTAGGTTATCTTCGCTGTAGTTTAACTGGCTACGGTAGTGACCAGACATTAGGAAGTAACGCACTGTTTCAGCATCGTAGTGACCAAGAACGTCACGGATAGTAAAGAAGTTACCTAGAGATTTAGACATCTTCTCACGGTCTACCATTACCATGCCGCTGTGCATCCATGTGTTCACGTATTGTGTATCGTGTGCACAGCATGATTGTGCGATTTCATTTTCATGGTGTGGGAACTGAAGGTCAGAACCACCGCCGTGAATGTCGAAGTGGTTACCTAGGATTGAAGAGTTCATTGCTGAACACTCAATGTGCCAACCTGGACGACCAGGACCCCATGGTGACTCCCACGTTGGTTCACCCGGCTTTGACATCTTCCAAAGTACAAAGTCTAGAGGGCTGCGTTTTGCTGTTTCGATATCAACGCGCGCGCCAGCTTGAAGCTGATCAAGGTCTTGCTTAGAAAGCTTGCCGTATTCGTTGAATTTACCTACTTCAAACATTACGTCACCGTTATCTGCAACGTATGCAAAACCGCGCTCGATTAGCTTCTCAACCAATTCGATGATTTCAGCAATAAACTGTGTCGCACGAGGTTCAACGTCCGGACGTTTCATGTTCAGCGCATCAAAATCAGCGTGCATTTCACCAATCAAACGCTCAGTCAATGAATCGCAAGACTCACCATTTTCTGCGGCACGTTTGATGATCTTATCGTCGATATCTGTGATGTTACGTACAAACGTCAGATCGTAGCCCAAGTAGCGAAGGTAACGTGATACAACGTCAAAAGAGACGAAAGTACGACCGTGACCAATGTGACAGAGATCGTAGATGGTAACTCCACAGACATACATACCGACTTTGCCAGCTGTAATTGGTTTGAATTCCTCTTTCTGTCTTGTGAGTGTGTTATATATCTTTAACATGATCTCTATCTATGATTGTGAATGAATAAAAGAAGATGAGTATATCAACTCCAACCTAGTTAGGTAATAGCAATTAACCGATAAAACGATAATCGGCTAAACTTCAAGCACAAAACGAAGAATTTCCTCTTCCTGAGTTTTTAAAGCACTAGAACTTAGGCTAGAATCTCGGGCTCAACACAACACAGTAAAGGAAAGTAGCATGATCACCCTTCACACTAATTTTGGTGACATCAAGATTCAACTAAACGAAGAGAAAGCGCCAGAGACAAGCGCAAACTTCCTTCAGTACTGCCGCGACGGTTTCTACGACAACACGCTTTTCCACCGTGTTATTGACGGCTTCATGATCCAAGGTGGTGGTATGGAGTCTGGTCTACGTGAAAAAGCGACTCGTGCACCTATCAAGAACGAAGCAAACAACGGCCTAAGCAACAAAGTGGGTACACTTGCTATGGCACGTACTATGGAGCCGCATTCAGCAAGCTCTCAGTTCTTCATCAACGTAAACAACAACACATTCCTAGACTTCCGTAGCGAAAGCCTAGATGGTTGGGGTTACTGTGTGTTCGGTGAAGTAATCGAAGGCATGGACATCGTAAATAAGATCAAAGGCGTTAGCACTGGTTCTTACGGCATGCACCAAGACGTACCTCTAGAAGACGTAGTAATCACTGGTACAACAATTGAAGAGTAATTCTTAGGAATTATTTTTAAAAGATAAGTTAATGGGGAGGCATAGCTTCCCCTTATTTCTATGACGACATTATTTATTTCCGATCTTCACCTTACCCCATCACGTCCTGATATCACGGAATGTTTTGTGACGTTCATGCGAACAGAAGCAACAAAAGCTGATGCACTTTATGTACTCGGCGATCTGTTTGAGTTCTGGATTGGTGACGATGACAACACCCCTTTTGCAGACCAAATCCGTGCAGAATTTAAAGCACTGACGGATGCGGGTGTGCCAACTTTTTTCATCCAAGGCAATCGAGATTTTTTACTCGGCAAACGCTTTTGCAAAGAAACCGGTATGACATTACTCGACGATGTCTGCACGATTGATCTTTATGGTCAAAAAGCCGTAATCCTACATGGCGATACGCTCTGCATTGACGATGTGAAATACCAAGAGTTTAGAAAAACCGTTCACAAGCCATGGCTACAATGGTTGTTTAACCGTATTCCTTGGTTCATTAAGAAGAAAATTGTCTCAAAAGTTCAATCCGATATTCGTGATGATAAAATGAGCAAGTCATTAGATATCATGGACGTTAACCAAAATGAGGTCGAGAAAGTGATGTCTCAGAACTGCGTCAACATAATGATTCATGGTCACACACATCGCCCGAACACACATTTTTTTGACGTCGATGGCATTAAAAAGACCCGAATTGTTTTAGGGGATTGGTATACGCAAGGCTCAGTTTTAAAAGTAAATTCTGATAGTTTTGACCTGCAAACGAGACCGTTCATACAGAATTTGCGTTAAGCATGTAGAGCGTGTAGAAGATTCACGCTCAAGTCGTAGATATTTTGTAAAAAATCGCTATTATCATAATACTAAGTTAAACAGAACGAAGTACCTAATTGAAGTATTCTTACGTAGCTCGCCAACCGATTCTGGATAGAGAAAAACGAACCATAGGTTACGAACTCCTCTTTCGAGACGGCCCTAAAAATACCTTCCCTGAAGTAGAACCAGAGCTGGCTACTAGTCGACTGCTATCCGATCATTTTTTGTCGACGCATTACAACACATTAGGAAACAAACTTGGCTTTGTTAACTTTCCGCATCAAAGCTTGGTGAACTTGGTCCCAACTTTGTTTCCTAAAGAATCTCTCGTCATTGAAGTCCTTGAAGACTGCCAACCGACAGAAGAACTGTTAGAAGCCATCAAGCACCTTCATGAGTGCGGGTACAAAATTGCTCTGGATGATTTTGTTCCGACGAAAGCTTGGAAGCGTTTTCTTCCATACGTTTCCATGATCAAGTTTGATATTAGACTTGTGCCGATCAAGAAAGCTGCCATTTTTATTCAGGCGTTGAGCCCATTTAAAATCGACTTTCTTGCGGAAAAGGTAGAGACCTATGAAGAGTTTGAGCAAGCTCTAGAAGCCGGTTTTAACTATTTTCAAGGGTATTTTTTTAGCAAACCTGAGATGATCCAGAAAAAACGGTTGAACCCCGCGTTTCTTACCGTCATCCAACTTTGTAAAGAGATTGCAGATAAGCCCATCGACTTCAATGAGGTTGAACGTCTGTTTTCGATTGATGTGACGCTGTCATACAAGCTGCTTACTTACGTAAATTCAGGATATACATTAACGACTAAGATCAAATCGTTCAGACAGGCGCTTATTTATCTGGGTGAAGAGCGACTACGACGCTTTATTTCCTTAGTTGCAATTGCCTCCGTTCAAGAAGATAAACCTGACTCTCTTTACTCTTTAGCGATTCAGCGTGCACGAATGTGTGAACTGCTACTTAGTCAAATGAACACTAGGTATGACCCTGGGCAGGCTTTTTTGACAGGCATGTTTTCTTTGCTCGGATCTTTGCTCGATCAACCGCTCTCGGATGTCATTGAAGATATCCCCGTTGACGAAGATATAAAACTCGCATTAACCAGTCGAAAAGGCGTACTTGGTCACTTACTTTCGATGACGATCGCCTACGAACAAGCGGACTGGGAGTTAGCCGAGCGATATTGCACCGTTCTTAAATTAACCGAACCTCAATTAGCAGACGCTTTTAATCAATCGACGGAATGGGCTCAAGAACTGCTGTCTCAAACGCCCTAAACGGCTATAATGCCCCAAAGAATACCTGCGACCTCACTTATGTGGGGTTGTTTGTTTTTACCGCTTAATTAATCGAGATTTCATTTTATGGCTTCTTCTTGTCCTTGCGGCTCTAACCGCACCTACCAACAGTGTTGTGAAATTGCCCACAATAACCACGCTGACGTCACCACTCCGGAGCAGCTAATGCGCTCTCGTTACAGCGCGCATGTGTTAGGTCTAGTGGATTACGTGGTGAACACATACCACCCAAGCTGTAATGCAGAAGAGCAACGTGAAGGCATTGCCCAATCTATCGACAGCGATTGGTGCAAGCTTGAAGTTGTAAAAACAGAAGCTGGCAGTAATGACAATGAAGGCTTTGTAGAGTTTAGCGCTTATTTTGATGAAGACGGCAAACGCTACTGTATGACAGAGCGTTCTCGTTTCGTGAAAGAAAATGGGCTTTGGTACTACATTGACGGCACGTTTCCAGAAGAAGAGCTAGAAGAAGAACCAGAACAAGATCCTCGCCTAAACCAACCAGTGAGTAGCCTAAAAGTAGGTCGTAACGACCCGTGTATCTGTGGAAGCGGTAAGAAATTTAAGAAGTGTTGTGGGTAAGATCATCCACTCCTAGCTTATTGAGCTCGATTTAATTGGATTCTTGACTTCGCCTAGGTTCGTTGGAGTGACGTGAATATATGTACCTATTTGAAGTAAATAACTCTACTGCAAGTACCATTAGAAAATATACCGTCATTCTGAACAGCGAGGGACGAGCGTGATTCAGAATCTAATCGCCACCAGCACTGTTGCCGGTTTTTGCCCCGAATCAAGAACACTAAAGTAAAAAGCCCCTAGGCTCGAGAGCATAGGGGCTTTCACTTATCGCAAGCTTACTTATGACGCTCTTTCAGTTTGTTCACTACGTCATTCATCGATAAGCCTTGGTCTTGAAGCAATACCATTAAGTGATAAATCAAATCTGCAGATTCACACACTAACTCCGCCTTATCGCCCGACGTCGCCGCAAGCGCGACTTCAACGCCTTCTTCGCCCACTTTTTGCGAAATACGCTTGGTGCCACGGGCATAAAGACTGGCAGTATAAGAGGAATCTGGGTCGGCACTCTTGCGGGCAGCCAATAGCTGCTCAAGTTGATGAAGCCACACCATTTGTGACTCCTCTTGAGGGTCCACATCCCAGCAAGTTGTGTTACCCAAGTGACACGTAGGACCAATGGGATTCACTTTCACCAGTAGCGTATCGTTGTCGCAATCGAGCTGAATGTTCACTAGTTGCAATACGTTGCCGGAGGTCTCACCTTTCGTCCAAAGACGCTGCTTGGTACGAGAGAAAAACGTCACTTGACCTGTTTCGCCCGTTTTTGCCAACGCATCTTGGTTCATATAACCCATCATCAGCACTTGGCTTGATTGGAAATCTTGTACGATAGCAGGTACCAGACCATCCACCTTTTCCCAGTTGATTCGCTCAACTAGCGAACTTACTTCGGCGGCTTTCACACTCATAGTCGTACCTCAATGCCTTGTTGTTTCAAATACTGCTTTAGTTCACCAATATTGATGACTTGTTTGTGGAATACCGATGCGGCAAGCGCGCCATCCACATTTGCTTTTTGGTATGCTTCCGCAAAGTGCTCCATAGCACCTGCCCCACCCGATGCAATCAATGGCACGTTACACACTTCACGCACCATGTTAAGTTGTTCAATATCGTAACCGTTACGTACGCCGTCTTGGTTCATCATGTTCAGTACGATTTCACCAGCGCCACGCTTTTGTACTTCTTGCACCCAATCACGTGTTTCCCATTGAGTTGCTTTGGTGCGTTCTTCATCGCCAGTAAACTGGTAAACCTGATACTTGCCTGTCTCTTTGTCGTAGTATGAATCGATACCAACGACGATACATTGCACACCAAACTTATCAGCAAGGTCAGTAATCAGTTGCGGGTTAGCCAATGCAGGTGAGTTAATAGACACTTTGTCTGCACCAAACTCAAGAATGCGCGCTGCATCTTCCGCTGATTTAATACCACCAGCGACACAGAAGGGAATATCAATCACTTCAGCAACGCGAGCGACCCAACTTTTGTCAACAACACGCCCATCACTTGAAGCGGTAATATCGTAGAACACAAGCTCGTCAGCGCCTTCTTCCGCATAACGCTGCGCCAGAGGAACGATGTCGCCAATGATTTCGTGGTTGCGGAACTGGACGCCCTTCACCACTTGTCCATCACGAACATCAAGACATGGAATTATTCGCTTTGCCAGCATGCAAATGCCTCCTCTGCTGTGAATTTACCATCTAACAGCGCACGACCAACAATCACACCAGCCACACCGCTGCCTTTTAGCGCTTCGATATCTGCTAATGAGCCAATGCCACCTGAAGATTGAAACTGCACTTGTGGGTACTGTTTACATAGGTCGACATAAAGCTCTACGTTTGAGCCTTCTAGCGTACCGTCACGAGAAATGTCCGTACAAAGCACGTGCTGCAAACCTACCGTCAGGTAATCGTTGATCAGAGCTTCGATAGTCACGCCTGAATCTTCTTGCCAACCAGAAATCGCTACTTTACGTGTGCCGTCTTGATCGATGTTGATGTCTAGCGCGAGAACGATTTTCTCTGCACCGTATTTTTCCATCCAACCTTTCACAAGCTCTGGCTGTTTTACTGCTGTTGAGCCAACGACAACACGCTGAGCCCCCGCTTCTAGCAGCTCAATCACGTCTTGCTCTGTGCGCACTCCGCCACCGATTTGGATGTTCGCTGGCGTGCTTGCTAGTAGCTTTGCAATTAAATCAAGTTGACGTGCTGTCGTGTCTTTCGCGCCAGTTAAATCCACCAAGTGCAGCCAGTTAGCACCAGCTTGGTGGTACAAGTTGAACTGCTCTGCTGGGTCGACTTTGTACTCAGTTACTTGGCCGTAATCACCTTGATAAAGGCGAACCACCTGTCCTTCAATTAAATCAAGAGCTGGAATAATCACACTAAATCCCTTTTATAATTCTAAGAAGTTTTGAATAAGCTTCGCGCCCGCTTTTGAAGAACGCTCAGGGTGGAATTGCACGCCGTAATAGTTACCGCTTTGTACTGCTGCTGTGAACGGGTTGCCGTATTCACATTCCGCAATCGTGTAATCCCCAACAGGCATCGCAAAGCTGTGCACGAAGTAGAAATACTCTCCTTCTTCAATATCTTTGAAAAGTGGATTACCTGCTTTTGCAGAGACCGTGTTCCACCCCATATGCGGCAACGGCAAATCGCCAGTTTGTAGTAGCTTCACTTCGCCATCACAAAGTCCAAGACACTCAACTAACTCGTCGGCTTTCTGCCCTTTCTCTTGAGACACTTTGCCCAACAGTTGCATGCCTAAACAGATACCTAGTAATGGCTTTTCTACCTGTTTTACCAAGCTGATCAGATCGCGCTCTTCTAGGTTCTTCATCGCTTCGCTGGCGGTTCCCACACCCGGTAGGAATAGCTTATCTGCGGATAATACGACTTGCGGATCTTTTGAAATCGTTACGTCATAGCCTAGGCGTTCAATGGCAAACTTCACCGAAGAAACGTTGGCACAGCCAGTATCGATAATGACAACTTTCTGTTCTGTCACTGTTTTTCTCCTTGCTAACGTTAGCCTTAAAGCACGCCTTTACTACTTGGTAGCTCAGTGCCTTCTACTTTGATTGCTTGGCGTAACGTACGACCAAACGCTTTAAATAGACTTTCAATGATGTGGTGATCATTGTTGCCCGCAGAAGAAAGGTGCAACGTACACGCTAATGTGTCAGTCAGAGAGCGGAAGAAGTGAACCACCATCTCTGTTGAAAGATCACCCACTTGCTCACGACTAAACTGCGCGTCGAACTTAAGGTAAGGACGACCTGATAGGTCTAGTGCGCATTGCGCCAAACACTCATCCATTGGCAAGCTAAAGCCAAAGCGACCAATACCACGCTTGTCACCCAGTGCTTCTTTCAACGCTTGACCCAACGCAAGAGCGGTATCTTCTACTGTGTGGTGATCATCAATGTGCAGGTCACCTTCCACTTTGCACACCATTTGGAATCCACCGTGCGTCGCAATTTGATCCAGCATGTGGTCAAAAAAGCCAAGACCTGTAGAAATATCGTTACCGCCTTGCTCGTCAAGATTAACGAATACTTTAATGTCTGTTTCTTTTGTGGTGCGAACCACTTCAGCAACGCGAGCCTTCACCGTGAGATCTTTTAGGATCTGTTTCCAACCCATGGTTTCTGGGTTGTATTGAATGCCACGAATTGCCATGTTTTCTGCAAGTTGAAGATCGGTTTGACGATCGCCAATCACAACAGAGTTTTGAAAATCCACTTTGCCACCTTGAAGGTACTCTTTTACCAAGCCCAATTTAGGCTTACGGCAAGAGCAGTTATCTTCATCGAAGTGAGGACAAATCAGCACATCATCAAACTTCACACCTTGAGATTCAAAGATCTCCATCATCATGTTGTGTGGTGCATCAAAATCAGCTTGTGGGTAGCTGTCGGTACCCAAACCATCTTGGTTCGTGACCATCACTAGACGGTATCCTGCATCCTGCAACGACAGCAGGCTTGGGATAACAAATGGTTCTAGTTTTAGCTTATCTAAACGGTCTACTTGAAAATCAATCGGCGGCTCAACAATTAAGGTGCCATCACGGTCGATAAAAAGGATTTTTTGTTGTTTGCTCACTCGAACTTCCTTATTGCTATTCTTTTGGCGCTCCCGCTATTTAGCGAGAGCGATAAATTCTGTCTCTATTTATGCGTAGTAGTTTCTGATAAATCCAAGCGTTTTTTCGCACTCGTCACGGTTACCCACACTGATACGCACACAGTTTTCAATTGGCGAGTTACGCAAAATAATGCCCGTATCCCAAGCCGCTTTGAAAAGGTCATCGCCATCTGGGAATTTCACCAATAGGTAGTTCCCCCACCCTTCAAACACTTCCAAGCCCGGAATCATTGAAAGGCCAACTTGCAAGTAAGCACGGTTTGCATTCAAATCGAGAACTTGAAACTTCGCTCGCGCTAAACCAGCTTCCGAAAGCGCCTGAGTCGCAATTTCTGCCACTGGAACTGGGACTGGGTAAGGTGCGATAACTTTAAGAAGTACATTAATCAGCTCTTCGTTCGCAAGCGTAAATCCACAACGTAGACCTGCAAGCGCAAAAGCTTTCGACAGAGTACGCAGAATTGCAAGGTTCGGGTATTGCGCCAGTAGGTCTACCGTTGACGCTTCTGGACAAAAATCGATGTACGCTTCATCCATCACCACGATTGCACGGTCTTTTGTCATCTCAAGCAGAGACACAATGTCCTCACGCTTAACCAAGTTACCTGTTGGGTTGTTTGGCGAACATACAAAAACCAGTTTCACGTTATCCAGATTAGCTTCGATGCCTGCAAGGTCTAGTTGCCAATCTGACGTTAGCGGCACGGTTTTGCACTCTACACCGATGGTTTCTGCACTGATGGCGTACATACCGTAAGTCGGTGGGCAGTAAAGAATCGCATCTTCACCCGGCTCACAGAATGCACGAATCAGTAGTTCAATACCTTCATCCGCACCACGAGATGTTAATGTTTGCTCTGGTTTCACACCCGCATAGGCTGCGTAAGCAGAAATCAGTTCTTTAGGCTGACATTCGCTGTAACGATTAAGACGAGCAAAGTCTGTTTTGTATTCATTGTTAAATGGTGATTCGTTGGCATTTAGCCATACGTCACCCGTACCACCGATTCGGCGAGCCGACATATAAGGGGTAAGCTGTTGGACTTGTTTACGCGCTAGCTTTTCCATCTCATTACTCTCTTATTCTTACTTACTTGCTAATTTTTCTACGCGGATAGTAACAGCACGTTTGTGAGCGTCCAGACCTTCTGCTTCAGCCATCGTGACTACCGTTGGTGCAAGGTTCTTTAAACCATCAGCAGAAAGCTCCTGAACCGTCATTCGTTTAGAGAAATCCGCCAAACCTAAGCTTGAATAAGTACGTGTGTAACCGTAAGTAGGAAGGACGTGGTTAGTCCCCGATGCGTAATCTCCCGCAGATTCAGGAGACCAATCCCCAAGGAAGATAGAACCTGCGTTATCTAATAGAGGTAGAAGCTCACGAGGGTTCTTAGTCTGAACAATCAAGTGCTCAGGACCGTAGTAATTGGAAATAGAAACTGACTGCGTCATCGACTCGGAAATAATGATCAAGCTTGATGCCAGAGCCTTTTCTGCGATGTCTGCACGAGATAGCTCCTTAAGCTGACGTTGAACCGCATCCGTCACTTGATCAGCAATCACAGGAGAAGGAGTCACCAATACCACTTGAGAATCAGGACCGTGTTCCGCTTGGCTCAAAAGATCCGCAGCGATAAAGTCTGCATCTGCGGTTTCATCTGCAATCACTAGCACTTCTGATGGCCCTGCTGGCATATCAATCGCAGCACCGCGGAAATCATTGCTAACCTGTCGTTTTGCTTCGGTCACGTAAGCGTTGCCCGGACCAAAGATCTTATCTACTTTCGATACAGTCTCGGTGCCATAAGCCATTGCAGCAACTGCTTGGCCACCACCGACGTTGTACACTTCATCAATGCCACACAGCTTCGCGACATAAAGGATCTCATCAGCGATTGGCGGTGGAGAACAAAGAACGACTTTACGACAACCTGCAATTTTTGCAGGAACGCCGAGCATCAAAACAGTCGATGGCAAAGGCGCACTGCCACCAGGAATGTACAAACCCACTTTTTGAATTGGACGTGTTACTTGTTCACAAAGAACACCTGGCTGCGTTTCCACCTTGAGCGGTTGCGGCTTTTGCGCTTTGTGGAACTTAGAAATATTGGCGTAAGCTTGCTCTAGTGCGCTCTTCATTGACTCTGACAAACGCTCTGACGCTGCCTTAATTTCCTGAGAAGAAACACGAATGGATTCAGGCTTAACACGGTCAAACTTTTCTGTCAGCTCAATAAGAGCAGAGTCACCTTCTTCTCGAACTTTAGCAATAACTTCGGCCACAGCAGTGGTGATATTGGCACCTTCTGCAATAGCAGGGCGCTCCAAAATAGAGTCTTGCTGATTCTCACTTAATGATTGCCAAACGACTGTTCTCATGATGCTTACTCCATCATTTTTTCAATTGGTAGAACGAGAATTGAACTTGCGCCCAACTCTTTCAGCTGTTCCATTGTTTCCCAGAATAGGTTTTCAGAACTCACTAAGTGAACAGCCATTTTCTGCTTATCTGCAGAAAGAGGAAGAACAGTTGGGTCTTCAGCACCTGGCAGTAGTGCTTTAATTTGATCTAACTTCTCTGCTGGGGCGTGAAGCATAATGTACTTAGATTCTTTCGCTTGCTGCACGCCTTGCATGCGAGTTAACAGCTTTTCGATTAGCGCCACTTTGTCTGCGTCGAACTCACCTGTTCGTTGAATCAATGTCGCTTTTGATTTGAAGATAATTTCAGCTTCTTTAAGGCCGTTCGCTTCCAGTGTTGCACCTGTAGAAACCAAATCAGCGATAGCATCAGCGAGACCCGCGCGAGGCGCAACTTCTACAGAGCCTGTCAGCATACATGTAGAGAATGGAACGCCGGCTTCATCCATGTACGCTTTTAGAAGTTGAGGATACGTTGTAGCAATACGCTTGCCAGCTAAGTCTTGTGGACCGTTGTACTCTTCGTCCTTGTCGATTGCGATAGATAAACGACAGCCACCAAAATCAAGTCGACGAAGCTGAACAAACTCGCAGGGTTCACCTAATGCTTTGCGGTCAAGGCGAACTTCTTCTAGTTCATTTTCGCCAATAAAGCCAAGGTCAACCACGCCATCCATAATTAAACCTGGGATGTCGTCGTCACGAACCAAGAGTAAATCAATTGGCATATTTTCAGAATGGACAACTAAACGCTCGCCCATTACGTTGAACTTTACGCCGCACTGTTTTAGTAGAGCTTGACTCTCTTTGCTAAGACGACCTTTTTTCTGAATTGCGATTCTTAAACGTTGTGTTTGCATTGCTTTGTCCCTATGCAAGATTTTGATATCTAAGTATTTTTCAAACTAATAAAACTAAAAAACCCTCGGGAGATTGAAGTCTCCCGAGGGTTTAAAATCTGCTTTTACTTTGATTTTACCTCCGGGAGTTTCCTGCCTCCCGGGTATGCGTACATCGCCCGAAAGACTAGATTGGGTGATGATGGTGATGAATGTTCATTACAAAATTACGCATACTTATTTCAAGGCTCTTCTCATTTGCTTTGTTACCAACCACACTAACCAAGCTGATTACTTTTTTCAACCCTTAATTTTAAAAAAATTCGAATTGTATAACACAAATAAAAAAGGAGGCCGAAGCCTCCTACAATTTCACCTTTTAAATCAGTGAATTACGCACTCTGGCAAGACGCTATTTTAGACTTTGAAAGCCATGACAAAATAGCGCAAACGATAACGAATGTTATCGACGCTGCAATAAACGAAAACGCAATTGAAGCAGTCATACCAAGGGCAATAAAGCCCACGCATGAAACAAGCGCGACTGATAATGCATAAGGTAGCTGTGTTGATACGTGATCAATGTGGTTACAACGTGCACCCGTCGATGACAAGATAGTCGTATCTGAGATTGGTGAACAATGGTCACCGAATACCGCACCAGCTAAAACCGCACTCAGCATCGGTAGCATTAGCGCTACGTCTGTTGCGCCAGCCATGTCACCCGCGATTGGTAGCATAATGCCGAACGTACCCCATGAAGTACCTGTTGAGAACGCCATTAGGCCAGACAACAAGAATAGGATAACTGGTAGCCAGTGTGGGTTAATGTTGCCCTGCGCCATTGTCGAAAGGTAAGTACCAGTCTTCATATCACCGATAACAGAACCAATGGTCCAGGCAAATACTAAGATTAGAATCGCACCAAACATAGACTTAGCACCAATCCAAAGTGTACGTGCGATCTCAGCCATTGGTAGACCTTGCTTCACAACAGTAAACAGTGCAACAGCTAAGCCAAGCAAGCTACCGTAGATTAGTGATGTACCTACATCTGTATTTTCAAAAGCACCAAGAAGCGCAAACTCCTTACCATCAGCAGCCAATGCTTGGCCACCCGTGTAAAGCATTGAAGCGATAGTCGCGATAATCAGCGTTACGATAGGAAGTATCAAATCTGACACTTTACCCTTTTCACTTTCACGGATATCTAGCTCTTCGTTTAGGTCATGCGCTTCTTGCGAGTCATTTTCTTTGTCTTTATCAAAGCCGCGGCCTTGAGATGCAGAGATTTCATGCTCACGCATCTTACCGATATCGAGGCCAAACCACGCCACAGCAAACACCATAAGCAGTGCAAAAACTGCGTAGAAGTTCATTGGAATAAGACGAACGTACGCGCCAAGAGCCGAATACTCAGTGATCCCATGTGAGACTAAGATACCGCCGATAATCGTAATAATGTAAGCACCCCAGCTAGAAGCAGGCATGATCACACACATTGGTGCAGCAGTTGAGTCTAGAATGTATGCAAGCTTCGCGCGAGACACATAAAAACGATCGGTTACTGGACGAGAAATGGCACCAACAGCAAGACTGTTAAAGTAATCGTCGACAAAAATGAATACGCCTAAAAAGGCAGCAAGAAGTTTGGAGCCGCGTTTACTCTTCACTCGAGATTGTGCCCATTCGGCAAATGCACGAGTACCACCAGATAGCGTTAATAATGCAGTTGTCATACCTAATAAGATTAGGAAACCAACAATGCTCATGTTCCAAGTGTTAATTCCGCCATCTTCAATAAAGACAGAAGAAACTTGAGAACTCACGTAACTAACGGTATCACCGATAGACCAGCTATTAAGTAGAACCGCACCCAGCACGATACCTACACCTAAGGAAACTAATACACGTCGAGTCAGAATCGCCAAAGTCAAAGCGACAATAGGTGGCAATAATGAAACAGGAGAACTAGAAAAATCTATTAAATTCATGATCTTCAAAAACCAAAGTTTGGCTAGAGATCTACTGCAGACAAGTCACGTAGCATACGATACGTGCTCATGTTGAACTTAGCGACAGGGAAGCGAACACTCCACCCAACCCTACAGTAGCGCTCCATAGTTTAATGTGAATATATACTATGGCAGTGTTGTTCCTTTCAGATACAACCCCAGCAAGTAACTTTGATGAGTTACTTACTTCGGCAATCTTCGCCTTCCACTATTATTCATTGGCATCACCCCAATAATAGCTACTCTTCGAGACCGCGCCTCTACGGCAACAACAAACAATTAACCACTAACTGTACAAATTAACAACAAATTGTCTGCGATATTGCATCAGGTGGCAGCCATTGTACTTATGATGAGAGTCAATGCAACACATCAAACTAAATTAAACAAATAAATAATGACTGAGATAATTTATAAACCTTGCCTACTTCCATAAGTTTTGTGCAACTGAAATCACATCAATCATGTTATTTATGAAACATTATTACTACCTTAGAAATATCATGGTTTATCTTATATCAATAAATTAAGGATATATGACACAGCATTAAAGATGGATGCTTCATATTTTTAAGTAATAACTCAAATTTTTTTATAAAAAACCAAGCTATCACTCTCTCTATACAATAATGATTGTTGATTTTAGTTCTCATCTAATAATGATTTATTTCGAGTGTAATAATATTAATTGCTTTAAAAAATAGTCAAATTTAAACAAAATCTTGATTTAGCATTTGCACATAAGGAAAAGATAAAGTTAAATATAAGGACTCTTTGTTTATTTATAGATTGGCATTATTTAATCGTAACGATAAAAAGTGCCCAACACATTAACCTTTTAATAGGAATCGTTATGTCAGAGCTGACTAAAACCCTTCTAAATATCCGTAGCCTTCGTGCATTTTCTCGTGAGCTGACTCTAGAACAATTGGAAGAAGCTCTAGATAAACTCACTACTGTCGTAGATGAGCGTCGTGAAGCAGAAGAAGCAGAACGCGCAGCACAAGCAGAGCAAGAAGCTAAGCTTGCAGAGATTGCTGAGAAAATCGCTCAAGACGGTATTGACGTAGAAGCACTTATTACTGCGCTATCTGGCGAAACTAAGACGAAAGGCAAAGCGAAGCGCGCACCTCGCCCTGCTAAATACAAATACACAGATTCAAACGGTAATGAGAAAACTTGGACTGGCCAAGGTCGTACACCTTCGGCGATTCAAGAGCAACTTGATGCAGGTAAATCTCTGGATGAGTTCCTAATCTAGATCCGTGCTATTTTTTAAAAGGCTCCCATAGGGAGCCTTTTTTATTTAAACCATTACAAATAAAAAAGGCACATTTCTTAATGTGCCTTTTACTTTAGTTACAGAATAGTTAATTAAATCGCTTCGTATTAACGTTCCCAGTATGCTTCTTCTAGGCTATCTTCTCGCTCAGGAAGTCCGCGCGACAATCGTGGTGAATGTTGCACGAGAACTTCGTAGCTAGCACGGTTTGCGTATTTGCAGACTTGAGAAAAAGAAGAGTAAGTTAAATACTCGTTACTGTGCTTGCTTGAATTAGGCACATTTTCTTTATGGTATTTATTTGCTGCCATATCATGAAGAACAGCAGATAACGCAGCATCACCTGCGCCATTTGTATTCTTAATTTTTTCTGGGCCACCCATATATGGCGAGATATGCGAGTACACTTTTATTGGCGTCTCGCATGAGTCTTTTTTCGCCGGACGACTGAATTCATAACGATTAAATTCAGCAATTGACCCTGGAAGTAATGGCAAAGAAGTTTCGCGCTTCGCGCTATCCTCCGTATACCCAGCCATAAATAGACCTACAGGACCCGCCGTGCACAATACTAGATCAGCCCACTCCAATGTTTTATCAGACGCAGCAAGTGGATCAGATTCCCCCGTCAGTGCTTCTGCTTCATCTTCATTCATCGCAACGACTGAAACGTTATCTCGAATGAATTCTTGCCAATATTTAGGGTCATCTTGAATAACAAACTTTGTGCCTAAAGTCAGAACAACAGGCACATCATTCTTTTTCGCGTACTCAATTGCTTTCATTGTTGCTTCCGGCATTGGGTCGCCGTCTTTGCAACGTACTAGATATGACGTCAGTACAAGTGCTGATGCATTTTTAAAGATTTTCTCTGGAATGCTATCAGGATGGAGTTGGTTCATTTGCCCTTCGCTGATAGCAAAAGTACGTTCACCGTCTTCTGTGATAAGAGCAAAACAACGGCCAATTGCACCATCTACACCTTGTAGGTAGTTCAAGTCCATGCGGCTTGATGTATTACAAAGATAACGGTAACCGTAGCTGCCAATCTTAATATCCTGGCTCATCACTCCAAGTAGTGTGGAGCGGTCATCCGCTAGCACGGAGTAGTTATGTAGCGTGTTACCAATTGTACCGCCCGCATACTCATTGGTAATCAAGTTCTCTTCTTTCAGTTGCTGGTATAACTCTTCTGCTCTTTCGTCATCGATAACCAGAGAGTGACCTTTACTCAGACCGTACTTTTCAATCACATCCGTTGTAACTTTTGCTTCAATATCAACCAAGGTTTGGTCAATACCAATGATGTGAGTGCGCGTCATCTTCTTGCTTTCTTGTGCTTGGCTCACCAGCGGGTCACGAGCATGAACAGGAAAATAGTGCTTCGATTTGCGTTGTCCAGGAAATTTCATATTGTCAGTCTGAGTAAGGGGATGAAAAGGAGAGCGGATTCTATACCGCTAATAATAAAGCAGCAATAAAAGCGATTATAGCAAACGTTTGCTGACTACTTTTTTCTTTTAGGTGGCTTATTCACCTTCCATAAAGCTGAGATCTGGTAGTTGCTCAAGGTGCTCGCTATAACGCTTTAGGTTGAACTCACCCTCATTCTTCATTACATCAAAAATCTCAATTGACATCGCACATGCCATCATCGCAACCGCATCTTCACGTGGTGTGCCAGTCATCATTAAACGCATAAGGGTTTCTTTTACTTTAAGCGGGTTACCATCTTCGAGCTGATTTTCAACAATTTCAATCAACTCACTTTCTTGCATAAATTGGTTTTCTTCTGTCATTTGATGTTTCCTCTTGGATTTTGGCCAACTATGCCATATATACCTCTTCTATACTTGCGAAATTACTCGTTCGAATCTTTGTTGAAGAAAAATCCAGCGAAACGAATTGTGATTTCGATCTCGGATCTGTCACCGGTCTGTGGATTCTGATAGAATCTGCATCCCGTTTATTTAAGTGGTGTTTAGTAATGTCTGATAACAGCCAAAAGAAAGTCATCGTCGGTATGTCCGGCGGCGTTGATTCATCTGTTTCCGCGTATCTTCTAAAGCAGCAAGGCTACCAAGTAGAAGGCCTTTTCATGAAGAACTGGGAAGAAGATGACAACGAAGAATATTGTACAGCGGCAGAAGATCTTGCTGACGCTCAGGCAGTATGTGACAAGCTAGGCATCCACCTACACACTATCAACTTTGCTGCCGAATACTGGGATAACGTATTTGAGTACTTCCTTGCTGAATACAAAGCGGGCCGTACTCCGAACCCTGACATTCTTTGTAACAAAGAAATCAAGTTCAAAGCATTCCTAGAATTCGCTGATGAAGTACTTGATGCTGATTACATTGCAATGGGCCACTATGTGCGTCGCTCTTTCCCAGAAAACGGTGAAAAAACACAAATGTTACGTGGTCTAGATGGCAACAAAGATCAAAGCTACTTCCTGTACACATTAAGCAACGAGCAAATCGCACGTAGCCTATTCCCTGTTGGTGACCTAGAGAAGCCAGAAGTACGCCGCATCGCGGAAGAGCAAGATCTAATCACGGCGAAGAAGAAAGACTCTACGGGTATTTGTTTCATCGGCGAACGCAAGTTTACTGAATTCCTAGGTCGCTACCTTCCAGCTCAACCAGGCAACATCGAAACACCTGAAGGCGAAGTGATTGGTCAACATCAAGGCCTGATGTACCACACGCTTGGTCAGCGTAAAGGTCTACACATCGGTGGCCGTAAAGGCGGCGGTGGTAACGAGGACCCATGGTTCGTTGGTGAGAAAGATCTAGAACGTAACGTTTTGATTGCCGTTCAAGGTAAAGACCATCCAATGTTAAAATCAGAAGGTCTACTTGCATCACAACTTCACTGGGTAGATCGTGAGCCAATTCGCGATGTTATGAAGTGCACAGTGAAAACTCGTTACCGTCAGGAAGATATTCCTTGTACAATCATCCCTATCGATGATGAAAACATTAAAGTTATCTTTGACGAGCCACAAATTGCTGTAACTCCAGGTCAATCAGCAGTGTTCTACAAAGGTGACGTGTGCCTAGGTGGCGGCATCATCGAGCAACGCATTAAATATTCTCAAGCTTAGGAGTCGTTACGTGGCGAATACACTTTATGACCGTACTATCGCTTTCGCTGGGATTTGCCAAGCTGTTGCTTTAGTTCAACAGGTAGCGAGAAACGGACATTGTGATCAAGATGCTTTTGAAACATCAATCAACGCTATTTTGAGCACGAACCCTGCTAACACAGTTGGCGTATTCGGTCGCGAAGCCGATCTAAAGCTCGGCCTAGAATGCTTGGTTAAAGGGATTGATAGCACACCATCAGGCAGTGAAATTACTCGTTACATTATTAGTTTAATGGCGTTAGAACGTAAGTTAAGCTCTCGTAACGATGCTATGTCTCAGCTTGGCGATCGTATTCAAATGGCCAAGCGTCAGTCAGAGCACTTTGAGCTACTAGACGATCAAATGATCAGCAATTTAGCGAGCATCTATCTGGATGTCGTTAGCCCTATTGGCCCACGCATTCAAGTAACGGGCACGCCATCTGTACTGCAGCAGACGGCAAGCCAACACAAAGTTCGTGCTCTGTTGTTATCTGGCATTCGTAGTGCAGTTCTTTGGCGTCAAGTTGGTGGTAAGCGTCGCCACCTAATCTTCGGGCGCAAGAAGATGGTAGAGCAAGCACAAATCCTTCTTGCTCGTCTGTAGTAAAATATCAAATAAGCAGCTCGCGTTTATCGCGAGCTCATTTTTTTCGACTAAAACAAATCTCGCGCAAACGTTTGCGCAATATTCGTGACAATTGCCACAGTTATTGGTATAAAGCTCACGAAATTTAGAAACCCAATTCAGGAGAACATCATGGAACTGTCAGCATTGACTGCTGTTTCACCAGTAGACGGCCGTTACGGAAGCAAGACAATTGCGTTACGCGAAATTTTCAGTGAATACGGTCTACTAAAGTACCGTACTATCGTTGAAATCCGCTGGCTACAAAAGCTTGCTGCTACTGCTGAAATTGCAGAAGTGCCAGCGTTTAGCGCAGAAGCAAACCAATTCCTAGACGACCTTGCTGCAAACTTCTCTGAAGAAGATGCACGCCGTATCAAAGAGATCGAGCGTACAACTAACCACGACGTAAAAGCGGTTGAGTACTTCCTAAAAGAGAAAGTAGCAGACGTTCCTGAACTGCACGCAGTAAACGAGTTCTTCCACTTCGCATGTACTTCTGAAGACATCAACAACACATCACACGCTCTAATGCTTAAAGAAGCGCGTGAGAACGTGATTCTTCCAGAAATCCGTAACCTAATCGACGCTATCAAAGCACTAGCAGTGGAATACCGCGACATTCCTCTTCTATCTCGTACACACGGTCAGCCTGCTTCTCCATCTACTATGGGTAAAGAAATGGCAAACGTGGCGTACCGTATGGAGCGTCAATTCAAGCAAATCGAAAACGTTGAGATCCTAGCGAAAATCAACGGTGCAGTAGGTAACTACAATGCACACCTTTCTGCTTACCCAGAGCTAGATTGGCACAAGTTCTCTGAAGAGTTCATCACAGAGTCTCTAGGCGTAACTTGGAACCCTTACACAACTCAAATCGAACCGCACGATTACATCGCTGAGCTGTTCGACGCTATCGCTCGTTTCAACACTATCCTGATTGACTTCGACCGTGACGTTTGGGGTTACATTGCACTAGGCCACTTCAAGCAAAAAACTATTGCTGGTGAGATCGGTTCTTCAACAATGCCTCACAAAGTTAACCCAATCGACTTTGAAAACTCAGAAGGTAACCTAGGTCTTGCGAACGCTGTATTCGGCCACC
Organism: Vibrio sp. 1562; assembly: GCF_033340155.1. Taxonomy (NCBI): domain Bacteria; kingdom Pseudomonadati; phylum Pseudomonadota; class Gammaproteobacteria; order Vibrionales; family Vibrionaceae; genus Vibrio; species Vibrio sp. 1562. The sequence goes on along the minus strand of NZ_JAWOVY010000004.1, from coordinate 55,000 downwards.
TAGCACAGAAACTGCCTATCTCTCGTTGGCAACGTGACCTAACTGACTCAACGGTTCTACGTAACCTTGGTGTTGGTGTTGGCTACGCTATCATCGCTTACACTTCGACACTTAAAGGCATCAGCAAGCTAGAAGTAAACCGTGAAGCGCTTCTTGCTGAACTAGACAAGAACTGGGAAGTACTAGCTGAGCCAGTACAAACCGTTATGCGTCGTTACGGCATCGAGAAGCCATACGAGAAGCTGAAAGAGCTAACTCGTGGTAAGCGTGTAGACGGCGAAGCAATGCGTAACTTCATCGACGGTCTTGAGCTTCCTGAGCACGAGAAAGCACGTCTGAAAGAAATGACACCAGCGAACTATATCGGTCAAGCAATCGAGCTGACAGATAAGCTGTAATACTCCTGTAACGACCAGATACTTAAAAGGTTGACGCGAAAGCGTCAACCTTTTTTAGTTAGGGGAGTTAGGTCGGGAGAAAATAATTTTAGTTATATGGAATGGATTATTAATTGAAGATCAGCCCCATTTGTTATGGCTGCTTTTGGAAGAACAAGGTTATTGTTCCTACTTCCACACCAAACTTTTTTATTTTCGTTAGATTGAAAACGTGTCTGTCATCCTGACGATAAAGCCAATCATCAAAAGCAACCGTCACTGATGAATCCTCCATTTGTAGCTCAAAGTCATATTGCCACTGTAGCGCATTGCCCTGCTCTTCCCCTGTTGCTACACCTATAATATCGTCTGCCTTACCTTCATAACGACCGTCTTCTAATCTAGTGATAACCCAAATTCGCTGGTCCACCTCTCCGTCATCAAACACGAAGTCTTCCACCAGCGTCAGCGTATCACCCGCTACAGTACCCACTATATCGACTTCAAAGCGACGGGTTTGCTGTTCGGTATAATCTTGCACCATCCCCCACGCCTTTATGTCGCCTTCGAAATAACCGAATACGTCAAAAGTCGGTGTAGAAGAGCGGTAATTATCAATGTCTGCGGAACATGCCGAAAGAAAAACAGCTGCCACTAAAGTCGCTGATTTAAAAATTCGTTTAAGCACTATCTAACCTGCCCTATCAATTGTTTTCGGAGTTTCGGGAATTCTGTGTTGGGTGATAACCATATAGCTAAAAATGCATCGTTCATTCGTTCGTCTTCAATGATGCCAACGTTCTTTACTTGCACGTCCCCAACCTGCTTATAAAACAGCTGACCAGATTTTCCATCTGTTAGATAAGTAAGCTCGTCACCTTTTTGAATATCAGGAAACATACGATCGAGCTCGCTGATCCAGGCTTTTCGATATGAGTCCGTAAAACCCAATTTCGCCCACTGCTCATCCGTCACATCAAGCAGCTGTTGCTTACTGATGTCTCTCTTGTAATTAATTTCCAACGCAAGGGGATGTGGCGATACGTCATCGCTTACGATGAACTTTCCATCAGGCGCTTTTAATCTTGAGTGATAAATATCGAAGATGAACCAGGTAAGTTGGGCTTCTCCAACAGTTTTCCATCCCTTCCAATTAGCAATGTTGCTAGCAGCTTCGCTGTTTCCAACGGGTTGAGCTTGCAGAGCAAAAGAACCAGTTACTATTACCAACGCAAGCAACCTAGTCAGTCTCTGAGTTAAAACTCTCTTCAAGCTTTTCATTTCCGTACACCTTGAGTATCAAGAGCATCATGACGCACCATTCGACAAACAACATTGCCAGTGTAGCGCCAGTGCTAAATCCAAATTCAACGGCTTGGAGCTTATAGCCAGCAAAGTAGCTCACTGTTCCTCCGAGTCCGCCTACTATTGATACGTAGGTTTTTGGGAAACGGTACAAAATTGACTTAAGTTGATAGGCATACCAAGAAAACAAAACCCACAAGCATAATAACCAGACTGGCAGCCATGGGGTTGGAAAGACAAAGACCGAGAGTTGTTGATTGAGCGTATCAAGCACGAGCCCGCTCGTGACGATCACACCAATACTTTTGAGCGAAGATGCGTCAGTTTTCAAACAATATAGTAGGGTTGCCAAAGTAAGGAATAACGTCACCCATTGCCATTGATAGGTTCCAAGCACCGCTGCAAACCAGCAGAGTTGGAACCATGTCGAAGCAAGAAATACCTTCATAACGAACTACGGGCGTTGAAACGTCATGTGAACTGCACTGATCGTGCGAGCCAAAAAGCCCCCTTCACAGTAGCTCAAATAGTAGCGCCACATACGCACAAAGCGATCGTCGTAGCCAAACGAGCGCACTTCATTCTCTGCTCGATTAAAACGAAGGTGCCATTCGTTCAGCGTCTTGGCGTAGTCCAAACCAATATCGAACAAGTCTCGCGTCACTAAGTCACTGTACTTTGTTGTTGCTTGGGTTAGTGAGGTTACCGACGGTAAAAAACCACCCGGGAAAATGTACTTTTGGATAAAGTCGACGTTGTTACTGTAGTAATCGTAACGCTGATCGGCAATCGTAATCGCTTGAATCGCCATCAAGCCACCAGACTTCAATAAAGACTCACAGACCTTAATGTACGAAGGCAGGAATTGTTTGCCCACAGCTTCAATCATTTCAATAGAAACGAGCTTGTCATAAGTGCCGGTTAGGTTTCGGTAATCTTCTTTGAGTAGAGTGATTTTGTCTTCTAAGCCACGCTCTTTGATTTTTTGCTCCGCGTACGCGTGTTGCTCTTCAGATATCGTTGTTGTGGTGACCTGACAACCGTATTGTTCAGCCATGTAAATCGCCATAGCGCCCCACCCAGTGCCAATTTCAACAACATGATCGGTAGATTTCAGCTCAAGTTGCTGACATAGACGATCCATTTTGTTGATTTGAGCCTGCTCTAGAGAGTCGTCCGCATGATTGTAAAGCGCCGACGAGTACAGCATATTGGTGTCAAGGAACGCTTCGTATAGGTTGTTACCCAAGTCGTAATGCGCATGGATATTTTTACGTGAGTTCTCTTCAGAGTTTCTGTTTGACCAATGGCTGAACTTGTACAGTATTTTAGTCAACCAACTGCCTTGCTCTTCGAGTTTATCTAGAGCACGCATGTTAAGGGCCATCAGTTTCATTAATGAGGTTAAATCGGGGCTATCCCACCACCCATCCATATAAGCCTCACCAGCAGCAATACTGCCGCCCTGCAAGATCCGTGAATAAAAGCCTGGATGTTTTACCTCTATAGTAGCGACAACAGGTTGACCACTGTACTCCCCATTTGGCGCACTAAAACGCTCGCTTCGCTCTGTCGTTTCCGTCTTAAAACTTTCAATAACTGTTAAGCAGCCGATTTCCATTTTTTGCAGACATTGAAAAATAACTCCGCGAGCCGCTTTTTGCGTTGTCGTCAATTTACGCGGCAATGTCATAGAACTAGTATTTAACATGCAGAATTCTCCTTGTGCTTTTTATTTTTTTTGTCTGTTTTTTCAGTATCGGCTTCTATTTCTTCATGCGTTGAATATTTAGGATGAGAATAAAAAGGTGCGCCTTTCACCCAAAGTTTTAATGCGTGCCAATAAATACCAACCATTACTTTTACCGTTTGTATTGGTGTAACGATCAAACACCTCAATAAGGTTTTGCTTGAAAGTGGCTTGGCTTTCATAACCATGGTGGCATCAAAGTGTTTCTCTCCTTTGTGACATTCAAGATGAATATTCAACTTGTCTGTCAAAGGTTTAATTCTCCAGCGGTAGAGTTGGTCAATCGGGTTGAATGGTGAAACATGGAATGCTTTAACTTGTTCCCAACCAAACTTTTCTTCTTCTTTATCTGCTGACACCACGTAGTAATGTCGTTCATTCCAAGGAGTGTTACTCACCTCTGCGAGGAGATACTTCCATTCTCCTTCCGCGTTATAAACGTAGTAGAAATTAACGGGACTGAAATAAAGTCCTAGATAACGCAAGTGACAGACTGCGATTACCTTGCCGGTACAGCGAACACCTGTCAGTTCTTCAATTTTGCTGTGCACTGCCGACTTGACGCTACCTTCACCAATGTAATCACTGCGCTTGAAGCGAGCCCAATGCCACCAACGCGAACCAAAACCCCATACTTTTTTCTCTAAAGCATCGATCTCGTCTACATCAATGGCGGGCATAAATAAAGAGTAGTTCAACTCATGATTCACCGGCGTGAATCGACGGTGACGAACGTTGCCTATAAACAATCGGCTGTTCATTTGGCTATCCATATCACGCTGCGCCTTTTTCGAAAGGAACCACATTTTGTTCGCGGTACTTTTCTTCTAGTTCTTTCACAACATCAAGCGCGCTACGCACGCCATCTTCATGAAAACCGTTGTACCAATAAGCCCCGCAGAACCAGGTACTTTGTTTGCCCTGTATCTCATCTTTGCGCTGCTGCGCTGCAATAGACTCAGTGGTGAATACTGGATGATGATAAGTGAACGAACGCAAGACTTTATTTGAGTTAATTTGCTCAGTACTGTTCAACGTTACACAAAACGTGTGTTCTGATTGAATATGCTGAAGAATATTCATGTTATAAGTGAGCGAAGGGAGGCGTTGCTGTTCCTCTTCACTTCCTTCCAATAGGTAGTTCCATGATGCCCATGCTGCCTTACGTTTTGGTAGTACGGCAGAGTCGGTATGAAGAACAACTTCATTTGCTTGGTATGTCATATCCCCCAAGATTTCCTGCTCAATTGGGCTGATATCCTCTAGCATTCTCATTGCTTGATCACTGTGACAAGCAAAGATAACGTCATCAAACCAATGCGTTTCTCCGCGAACTTGAACGCCAACCCCTTTTTCGTTGCGAACCACTTTTTCGACAGGACTATTAAGACGAATATTCTCCGCAAAGCCTTTGGTCAATGGTGGAATGTATGAACGTGAACCACCTTTAATCACATACCATTGTGGCCGGTTAGTCACATCTAGCAGACCGTGGTTGAGGAAGAAACGTAAGAAGAACATAAGAGGGAATGCACGCATGTCAGCTAAAGTCGACGACCAAATCGCAGCACCCATCGGTAATATGTAGTTATCGGTAAAGAAAGCACTGAATTTGTGTTCATCAAGGAACTCACCTAACGTCTGAGAGTGCGAGGATTGCTCGCTAGCGAAGCGCTTGGCAAGTTTATTGAAACGAAGTATCTCGAAGATAAATCGATAAAATTTAGGGTTTGCCCAGTTGCGTTTTTGAGCGAACAATGTCGACACTGTGTGGCCGTTGTACTCTAGTCCGTTCCCATCGTTTCTGACACTGAAGCTCATTTGAGTCGGCAGACCTTCAACGCCAATCTCGCTCATCATTTTAATGAAATTAGGGTACGTACGGTCGTTATAGACGATGAACCCAGTATCTATCGCGTATTCTTTACCATCAAGGCTCACATCAACGGTTGCAGTATGGCCACCGATGTAATCGTTCGCTTCAAACAGCGTTACATCATGTTCTTTATGCAAGTAATAACCACAAGTAAGGCCAGAGATTCCCGTTCCCACAATTGCTATCTTCTTTCTTTCTGCTGTTTTCATTCTTATTCCTTCTTATGCTACGAGTTTAGCAGTTAGGCGAGCTTGCCAACTGTATGGAAGTAACGAGATAAAACGTAAAATACTGGTAAATCTCGCTGGGAAATAGATATAGGTCTTGTTGGCGGCTAACTGCTTCCTGATAGAGTCCGACGCTTGCTGAGTAGAAATGATCATTGGCATTTCGAAGTCGTTTTTGTCAGTCAACGGCGTTTCAACAAAACCAGGAAACACCGTTACCACATTGATCCCTTTCTTTTTCAAGTCGACGGCGAGCGTGCGTGCAAAATAACTGACTGCCGCTTTGGATGCGCCGTAAGCTTCAGCACGAGGCAGTGCCACTTCTGATGCGATAGAGCCAACAATAACAATGCGGTGCCCTCTCTCTAAATGCACTTGGCAGCCTTCAACGCAGTTGGCAACACCGACAACATTTACGTTCATCACACGCGCCATGAGTTTCGCGTCGACCACTCCCTCATCCATGTACTCACAATCGCCTGCGTTAAAAAACCATGTGTTTGGCGTAAAGGGCAATTTAGAGAGCGCCTGCTGAGTTTCCTCATAATTTGTCACATCAAACTGCAATGTATGAATTTTGGAGGAAACTGCCTCCAGTTCTGCAAGAACATCTTGATTCCGACCACAAGCAATCACATTCCATTCTGAGTTCGCGTAATCTAGGGCAAGCTGTCTTCCTATTCCGGAGGTTGCGCCTGTGATTAAGATGGTGTTGTTCATTGTCCTAACCTCTGCTTGATGGTTTTAACGACTGAACCAAGTAACGGTAAATGCTCATAGAGCATCTCTCCGAGATCAAAATAGTCTCGGTGATAAATGACCTGACCTTCGCTAAATTTGAGGTGCGAAACACCATTGACGAGAATAGGCGCACCCTTCTGAAGTTTGGGATGCTGAAGGTCCATTGTCCAAGTTAGGAAGCCTGTATCTCCTACTTGTTGATGCTCATGGATTACAAAATCACAACTGATGACGTTGGCATATAATGAGGTGAAATAATCCGAAAGTGCTGGCCATCCTTCTAAACGATGCGCTGCGTCCTCAAATACTACATCTTGGTGATATATATCCTTAAGCAGATGTAAGTTCGCTTTGTTGAGCTTTTGATAGATATTGCCAACAGACTGTATGTCCATTTTTTACTCCTACACGCCCATTAAGTTGTACAAAATTATTATATGTACAAGATAGTTCATTCCACCAAAGTTGTACAAAAATAATTTTGTATAACTTTATTTCTGTAAGTAGTACGTGATGAAGTTCGCACGCGATCAATCGGCGAAAAAAAAGGCTTGGTCAAAACCAAGCCTTTTCAGCAGATTAACAATTATTTAAGTAGGAACAATTAGTATTGCTGGCCTCGCAACGCTGCAATACGTTTATCTAGCGGAGGGTGGCTCATTAGTAGCTCAGTCAGCGACTGCTTGCCATTGATACCAAACGCCATCATGGTGCCATCCAGTTGAGATTCATGACTCACCTTCAAACGCTCTAGAGCCGCAATCATTTTTTCTTTGCCAACGAGGCGCGCAGCACCTGCGTCCGCGTGGAATTCGCGATGACGGCTGTACCACATAGTCAAGAAGCTAGCTAGGAAACCAAATACCAGTTCAAGCACCATGGATACGCCAAAGTAAACCATCATATTTGTACCTTGGCCTTCTTCATCTTCGTTCGATGCCACGATATTGGCAATAAAGCGTGATAGGAAGATAACAAACGTGTTCACGACACCTTGCATCAACGTCATCGTGACCATATCACCATTTGCAATATGGCTCACTTCGTGTGCAAGTACTGCCTCTGCCTCATCACGAGTCATATTGTGTAAAAGACCAGTAGAAACTGCGACAAGAGAGTCATCTCGTTTTGCACCTGTCGCAAATGCATTGATATCTGGTGAATCATAAATAGCCACCGTTGGCATACCAATACCCACTTGTTGAGCTTGACGACCCACAGTTTCGACTAACCAATGCTCCGTTTCGTTGCGCGGGCTTTCAATGACCATACCACCAACCGAGCGTAGCGCCATACCCTTTGACATCATCAACGAAATAAATGCGCCACCAAAACCAAATACAGCAGCCATTACAAGTAAACCTGACAGACTGCCTGGTTGCATTCCAGTTACAGCGTAAACAATATTCAGAACAACACTAAGCACTAGCACGACAGCTAGGTTAGTTGCTAGGAATAACATAATTCGCTTCATTACTTTTCTCCGAGGAAGCTTATCGTTTTTTTAAAACGGATTGTTATAAGGAACAAATGGTAATCGCTATAAAAGCCAATTCCGTTGATTTTCATGTTCCGTGCGTTATAGATATAGTCTATCCGCGATAAAAACAAGGTTAAGCAATAAATTGCAACATTTGTTTTCGGGACTGAAATATTTGATTCAAGCGATTTCAAAACATGCTTTGGTAGGAGCTGGAACCTCCGTTCATATACATTTATCAAAATGATGAAATAAGCTCTGAGCTACTCATCATCTATTGATAGATGATCTTGGTGTTAAATCTATCACCTCTTAGCAACTTAGCTAGAAATTTTTTAATAGACCAAAAACAGTACGTTAGCTCTGCTATAGACTTTGGTCTTATTGTGCGGCCACATGGACATGCTAAATTCGAATGAGATGAACAAAACAGAGCCACTCTAAGTACATTGCAAAAAGTGCATTGGGTGAGTTCAAAAACTCCATGTATTGAGGGAAAAACCATGGTAGAAACTAACGACTATCAAATGGCTATTGATTTACTACGTTGTCACCTAGGCATCTCAGAGGACGAGGCAAAGCAACAACTTGGTATTTCAACCGATCATCATATGTCTCAGCGTGTTGCAGAAACACAACAAGCATTGATGGGGCTCAGCCAAGATAAGTAATCTGACTTTTTAGGTTACACCAACAAGAAAGGGCTGCATTGCGCAGCCCTTTGGTTTTTTAGTCTTTTACCCTAAACACCATTAGTCAGTGTTTAGCAACGGCTCTACATTAATGTACTTGCCTAGCTCTTTACGTTTAGCACTTGGAATATATGGAATTTCCCCAAGCTTAGGTGCATCGATACGTGCTTCTAGCATCTCGATAATGTCAGCGTAGTGCTCTGTGCCTGGGTTGACGCGGTTTGCCACCCAGCCAACAAGATTCAAACCATCCGCTTTAATACTCTCTGCTGTGAGTAAAGCGTGGCTCAAACAGCCTAATTTAATGCCAACCACCAGTACAACAGGTAACTGCTCTTCTTTTACCCATGTAGATAAACAGTCCGTATCGGATACTGGCACACGCCAGCCTCCAGCACCTTCAACGAGAACAACATCGGCTTGCTGCTTATGTTGAGCCAGTTTTTGACTCAGAACATCGTAACTTATTTCGACATGTTCATGCTTCGCTGCAATGTGGGGAGAAGCAGGCAACTCTAAAGCGTATGGGTTCACATCATCATAGTCCACATCGAGTGTTGCGGCGTCTTGTAAGTGTAAAGCATCAGAGTTACGCCATCCGGCTTCAGTCTTGTCACTCCCTGCTGCCACTGGCTTATAACCAATAGTGTTTAGTCCTTTTGCGGCGATCGCTTGCAAAATGGCTTTAGACGCTACCGTCTTTCCAACATCAGTATCCGTACCAGCAATAAAAAAAGCATCAATCATAGATGTATTACTCCAAAACAAACCTGATAACTTGCAGGTAGAAGACCTTGATCGTTTTTAAACGCTTGGTACGCATGCTCAACTTTTAACAAAGTCTCGCGACTAGTTAAACCGTGTGAGCGCCCGCTTACGTGATTTGCACCTATACCTTTGAGGTCACGCATAACTGAAAATGCAGAGTCGTACCAAACTGTGATGGTGGTCAAGTCTAGTTGATGGCTGTCACATCGAGATTGCGCTAACGCAATTTTTACCTGATTGAGCGTTAGAAAGTTATTGACGTGTTGATATGCATCAATTTTTTCCCATGATGCACGCAGCTCATACAGTGATCCATCAACCAGTGTAGAGAACCACGCTTTCCCACCATTTTTTAGCACGCGGCGCACTTCTTTTAGTGGGTAACTTAAATCTGTACACCATTGCAGCGCTAAACTTGAAAACACGTAATCGAAGCTATCATCGTCAAATGGTAAGTTTTCAGCATCAGCAACTTGGTAATGCATTCGTACTGCACCACAACGCTGCTCTGCTTTATCTAACATGGCTTGAGAGATATCGCCGCAGACTACTTCCGCACCGCGTTGTTGAAGTAGTTGGGAGAAATAACCCGTGCCACAACCTAAATCCAATACACGTTTTCCCGTCAAGTTTTCAGGAAGTTTATCAAGCAGCTGATGCCCGACATCACGTTGAAAAGCCGCATGTTTATCGTATGTTTCTGCTGCTTTACCAAACGAAGAGGCAATCGCGTCTTTATCTTGATGGAAACTCTCTAACGCGAGCGTTTGCGCTAATGCGGTAGTTGCATTATCCATTACAGCGCTCCTAATGCTTGCTTCAATGCGATTGAAAGCGTTTTAACTTGTTCATTAGTGTGATTGGCAGTGAGTGTTATTCGAAGACGAGACGTTCCTTTAGGCACCGTCGGAGGGCGAATAGCAGTCACCCAAATACCGTTTTGGCGACAAGCACCTGCTACTCGCAAAGCCAATTCAGATTCACCAATCAAAAAGGGCTTAATCGAAGTTTGAGTCTCAACAAACCCCTCAAGGCCGCTAAGGCTATCTCGATACACTTCACTAAGCTCAGAGAGCTTTTCACGTCGCCAAGACTGCTCTTGAACCATCGAGACTGCATGAGTCAACGCATACGCTTGTGCTGGCGGTATCGCCGTGGAATACACATGGTGACGAGCAAACTGAGTTAAAAAGTCCCCCGTTGCGTGGTCACATAAAATAGCTGCGCCAGACGTACCAAACGCTTTACCGAAGGTAACGACCAATAACTCAGGCTTAACCGCGGCATGCTCGCAAGAGCCACCACCGGATTGACCAAGAACGCCAATACCATGAGCGTCATCGACAGCAAGCCAAGCATCATGACTGCGAGTGACTTCAGCTATATCGCTGAGCGGCGCACAATCACCGTCCATGCTGAACACCCCTTCAGTCACAACCAGATGGTTGTCTTCGCTATTAATCAGCGATTTCAGGTGCTCGATGTCATTGTGCTTGAAACGCTTCATCTTAGCTGGTGACAACGTCCCCGCTTCCATCAGTGAGGCATGGTTCAAACGGTCTTGGATCAATACGTCTGACTTTTCTAACAAGGTGAACAACAAGGCTTGATTAGCACTGAACCCAGAACCAAACAAAATTGCTCTGTCGTAACCCAGCCATTCGGTCAGTGCGGCTTCTAAATTGCTGTGCGCGGCACTAAAGCCAGTCACCATCGGTGATGCCCCACTACCACTGCCGTATACACTCAAACCTTGCTGCCAAGCACGAACAAGCGCTTGGTCATTGGCCAATCCCAAATAATCATTACTTGAGAAATTAATGTAGCGTCTACCTTCGTGTTCCAAAACGGACTGGTTACCGGCAAACACCACATTCATAGAACGATTCAACCCTTGCGTTTTACGCTCAGCAAGGGCGGACTCGATACGAGATTTAAACGCTGGCATCGTAGAAAAGGTCGTCTTTTGTTGGACGAGCAGCAACACGCTCTACGACGCGATCGAGTAACTCATTTTCTTCGATTTCATCAGGCTTTTGAGACACCTCTTGGCTGTTAATGCCGAGCTTATTGAACAGCATCATGTCTTTGTCTTCTGAAGGGTTTGGCGTGGTCAGAAGTTTGCAGCCGTAGAAGATGGAGTTTGCACCCGCCATAAAACACAGCGCTTGCATTTGTTCGTTCATGTTTTCACGGCCAGCGGATAAACGAACGGCTGATTGAGGCATCATGATTCGTGCAATCGCAATCAGGCGAATGAAATCAAATGGCTCAACATCACCCACTTCTTCCAACGGTGTGCCCTTTACCTTCACGAGCATGTTGATTGGAACGCTTTCAGGGTGTACCGGTAAGTTAGCCAATTCAACCAACAAACCTGCTCGGTCATTGGCACTCTCACCCATACCGATGATGCCACCAGAACAAATCTTCATGCCGGCATCACGAACGTGAGAAAGCGTATCTAAACGGTCTTGATAAGTACGTGTGGTAATGATGTTGCCATAAAATTCAGGAGACGTATCTAGGTTGTGGTTGTAGTAATCCAAACCTGCGGTTGCCAGTTGTTTTGCTTGATCTGGTGTCAACATGCCTAATGTCATACACGTTTCTAAACCCATGCCTTTCACGCCTTTGATCATGTCGGTCAAATGTGGCATGTCACGCTCTTTCGGGTTTTTCCATGCTGCGCCCATACAGAATCGAGTAGAACCAGCATTTTTGGCTTTTTGCGCAGCATCGAGTACGCGTTCTACTTCCATCAGACGCTCTTTCTCGATGTCTGTGGTGTAACGAGCACTCTGAGGACAGTACTTACAATCTTCTGGACAAGCACCTGTCTTAATCGACAGAAGCGTGCTTACTTGAACATGGTTGGTTTGTTGATATTGACGATGTACAAGCTGCGCTTCGAATAGGAGATCCATGAATGGTTTTTCCATGAGATCGCGCACTTCAGCATGCGTCCAGTTATGACGAACTTCCACGTGTATTCCTTTAGTCACTTTTGTTGTTGTGTTGACAGTCTACTGAGTCTCGATAAACTGTCAACACAACACAAAAGAACAAAGTTTACATTTGTTTGTTTTTTAATCTTAATTGTTATTGGAATCGCACATGGATCTCGCCTTCGACCGCCAGCATATCTGGCATCCTTACACTTCGACATTGACACCTCTGACCTGCTACCCAGTGGCATCAGCAAGTGGTGTTCACATTAAATTGGAAGACGGTACTGAGCTTGTCGATGGCATGTCTTCTTGGTGGTCGACGATCCACGGCTACAACCATCCGCATTTAAATCAAGCCGCTCACCAGCAAATCGATCAGGTCTCTCACGTGATGTTTGGCGGGATTACCCACCAGCCAGCAATCAGTTTGTGTAAGAAGCTACTGTCCCTAGCACCAAGTAATCTTGAACATGTATTCCTTGCCGATTCAGGCTCCGTTGCCGTAGAAGTCAGCTTAAAAATGGCACTGCAATATTGGCATGCAAAAGGCGAACGCCGACCGAAGTTTCTTACTTTGCGACACGGTTATCACGGCGATACGTTTGCGGCGATGTCGGTTACCGATCCTGACAACTCAATGCACTCTCTTTACAAAGGCTTTTTGCCTGAACATATCTTTGCGGAGTCACCAACTTGTGGTTATTGGGATGAATGGAAGCCAGAGGACCTTACCGACTTCGAGCACAAGATTGAAACGCTCCACCAAGAACTTGCTGCGGTGATCCTTGAGCCTATCGTTCAAGGCGCAGGTGGCATGCGCATCTACCATCCAGAATTTCTCAAAGGCGTGCGTAGACTTTGCGACAAATACGGTCTGTTATTGATTGCAGATGAGATCGCTACCGGTTTTGGACGCACAGGTAAATTGTTTGCCTGCGAACATGCGGATATTCAACCAGACATTCTGTGTGTCGGGAAAGCACTTACTGGCGGCTACATGACCCTCTCTGCGACCCTCGCGAGCAAACACGTAGCAGACACTGTTTGTGGTGGTGATGCTGGTTGTTTTATGCACGGTCCAACCTTTATGGGGAATCCACTCGCTTGTGCCGTAGCTACTGCAAGTTTGGAATTGATCGAGCAAGGTGATTGGAAGCAACAAACCCAACAAATTGAAACGCTGTTTTCTGAGTTACTACCAAAACTTGAAGAATACGACTTGGTGAAAAACACCCGTTGGTTGGGTGCTATTGGCGTAGTGGAGACGCTTCGCCCTGTGAATATGGAAACCATCCAAGCCTTGTTTGTTGAACACGGAGTGTGGATTCGTCCATTTGACAAACTGATTTATATGATGCCGCCGTTCATCAGCAAGCCAGAAGATATTGAGAAGCTAGTTAACGCGATTGATGCAGCGTTGCAACGTAAAGACTGCTTCGCTTCATAGTTCCATTCAATACGAAAACGGTTTGAGTATGAGACTCAAACCGTCTCGTTATTTATTAGAGCAGTAAAGCTATCGAAGTTGACTGTCTTTACTCGCTCGTCGATTGAACAATGCTTGGCGTTGAGATACCAATTCGATTGTTGACTGACATTCGATACACAAACGAACGCCTTTCATTGCAAGACGACGCGCTTCTGGGATCTCATCACCACACTCATCGCAGTAATGGGTGCTCTCACCCTTTGTGATACTGCCACGAACACGGGAAATCTCGTCGTCTATTGTGTTTTGAATTTGTTGGCTGACGCTATCGTCATTTGCCCACCCTACGGCCATAAGCCCTCCTCGTTACTTGAATGAGAAAATCTACTTACCGTGGTAAGGTGGACGATTATATCGATTACAAATAACAAGATAATTAGGGTAAATTCGAAAACACTATTGCAGCCTAGTAATAATCAATTTTCACTCGACGCAGATAACAAAAAACCCAGCACTAAGGCTGGGTTTTGGTGTTCTAGTGGTTAATGAATTAACCGATGTGCGTTGCGCCCGCCATGTACTTCTGAAGTACTGTAGGGATTGCAATGCGGCCGTCTGCTTCTTGGTTGTTTTCTAGGATAGCAACCATTGTACGACCTACAGCTAGACCAGAACCGTTTAGCGTGTGTACAAGCTCAGGTTTCTTCTCGCCTTTACGACGGAAACGCGCTTGCATACGACGAGCTTGGAAGTCCCACATGTTAGAACATGAAGAGATTTCACGGTAAGTTTCTTGAGCAGGAACCCAAACTTCTAGGTCGTAAGTCTTACGAGCGCCGAAGCCCATGTCACCTGTACATAGAACCACTTTACGGTAAGGAAGCTCAAGAAGTTGTAGAACTTTCTCAGCGTGACCTGTTAGCTCTTCTAGTGCGTTCATTGAATCTTCTGGCTTAGTGATTTGTACTAGCTCAACTTTGTCGAACTGGTGCATACGAATCAGACCACGAGTGTCACGACCGTAAGAACCCGCTTCTGAACGGAAACATGGCGTGTGAGCTGTCATCTTTATTGGTAGATCCGCTTCGTCAGAAATCGTGTCACGAACTAGGTTCGTTACAGGCACTTCTGCAGTAGGGATTAGAGACAGTTTACGTGGCTCTTCGTCGTTTACTTTTTCTACTAGCGGCTCAGTGTGGAAAAGATCTTTACCAAACTTAGGAAGCTGACCAGTACCGAATAGGCTGTCAGAGTTTACTAGGTAAGGTACATACATTTCCGTGTAGCCGTGCTCTTCAGTGTGAAGATCTAGCATGAACTGAGCGATTGCACGGTGTAGGCGAGCGAATTGGCCTTTCATCACGATGAAACGTGCGCCAGTGATCTTAACAGCACTTGCGAAGTCTAGACCGTCACCCATTTCGCCTAGGTCAACGTGATCTTTCAGTTCGAAGTCGTAAGACTTTGGCTCACCCCAACGAGAGATTTCAACGTTGTCGTTTTCATCTTTGCCATCTGGCACTTCATCTGCTGGGATGTTTGGTACAGAAAGCGTGAATTCGTCTAGTTGAGCCATTACTTGCTCAAGTTCAACTTTCTTCGCATCAAGATCGCTACCTAGAGTACCGATTTGTTTCTTGATCTCTTCTGCGCCTTCTTTGTCGCCAGCCGCCATTTTTTGGCCGATTTGCTTGGAGATGGAGTTACGCGTGGATTGTAAATTTTCTACTTCTACTTGAATGGACTTACGTTGTTCTTCAAGTTTACGAATAGTATCTACGTCTAGCTTAAAGCCACGACGCGCCAGTTTAGCAGCTGTTTCATCCAGCTCTGTACGAAGTAATTTAGAATCCAGCATTGTTAATCCTATGCTTTTTGTTGTGAAATCACGCGCACTTTCCAAGCGTACGCGTTAAAAAAATTTACTGAACAAATGTATCCAAAAACGCCTACTTTTCATAGCGCTTTTGTGGGCTATTTGCGTCTAAAGTAGCCAAGTAATCTAACTTTTCGCCGATTTTGGTCTCTAGACCACGATTTGTCGGCTGATAGTACCTACGATCGCCCATTTCAGGTGGCAAATATTGCTCACCCGCAGCGTAAGCGCCAGGCTCATCGTGAGCATAACGATACTCTGCACCGTAACCCATGTCTTTCATCAAACTGGTTGGTGCATTTCGAAGGTGATGCGGCACTTCATATTCAGGTAAGTTATGAGCGTCTGTGAGCGCTTGTTTCCATGCCACGTAAACAGCATTACTTTTCGGCGCACACGCTAAGTACACGATCGCCTGTGCAATCGCACGTTCACCTTCTGCTGGACCAACTCGGGTAAAGCAATCCCAAGCAGACAGTGCCACTTGCATTGCGCGAGGGTCAGCATTACCTACATCTTCAGAAGCGATCGCAAGTAATCGACGGGCAATATAAAGAGGATCACATCCCGCTGCAATCATACGTGCAGCCCAGTAAAGCGCCGCATCTGGGTTAGAACCACGAATGGATTTGTGGACCGCAGAGATTAAGTCGTACCAGATATCACCTTTGTTATCGAAGCGAGAGACTTTCTCCCCTGCCACTTCAGCCAGCAACTTAAGCGTGATCTCTTTTTCACCTTGCGCATTGTCTTCTGCCATGTCGTAGAGCAGCTCAAGATAATTGAGAGACATGCGAGCATCACCGTTTACCAGTTCTGCTAGGCGGTCTAATACGTTATCAGCGAAGTGTGCAGGTGTATTGCCCAAGCCACGTTCTTTATCGCTGATCGCTTGGTTCAGCGCCAATGAGATTTCATCTCTATCAAGAGACGTCAGCTTGTAGACACGTGCACGTGACAGCAATGCGTTGTTTAACTCAAACGATGGGTTTTCTGTCGTCGCACCAATAAAGGTAACCGTGCCATCTTCGATATGCGGTAAAAACGCGTCTTGTTGAGATTTGTTGAAGCGATGCACCTCATCCACAAATAAGATGGTGCGGCGGCCCGCCATTTTGTTCTCACGTGCTTTCTCGATTGCAGCACGGATTTCTTTCACACCAGACGTTACCGCAGACACACGCTCTACTTCAGCATTGGCATAGTTTGCAGCCACTTCCGCTAATGTCGTTTTGCCTGTGCCTGGTGGTCCCCAAAGGATCATAGAGTGAATGTGACCCGCCTCTAGCGCACGGCGCAGTGGCTTACCGGGGCCTAAAATGTGCTGCTGTCCGATGTATTGTTCGATCGTTTCCGGTCTCATACGAGCAGCAAGGGGACGAAAATCTTCGTCCCCCGAGAAATCTAATGTGTAATTACTCACTACCAATTAATTCCTTTGGTCATCCACTTCCACACCTTTTGGAATTGTGAATGTGAATCTGTCTGCTTTTGGTTTACCCAGCTTCACGTTGTTAAAGGTGAACAAACCTTTTTGGCCGTCTTGCTCAACCACATTGAAGCCTTTCACCACACCTTTGGCATCAATATTAATCTGGAATTGACCTTGTGTGGAGTCTACTGCAGTAGGAATGAGAGTGAACTGGTCACCTTTTTGAGATATTTTGTAGTTATTCCAATCACTTGCTCGGTTACGCGTTAGCAAAACAAATGGCGTTTGCTCTGTTGCTTGCTCTTGCCAGTAGATGCTCACTTGCTCGATGAATGGGCTGTAGTACCACAATGTCTTACCGTCAGAGACCAATAGGTTCTCATCAGGGAATGTTGTACTCCAACGGAACAGGCTTGGGCGGGCAATTTCAACCGTACCTTCTCCTTCCATCACCGTTTCGCCTTCAGGGCTGATAACCTGCTGAGAGAAATCCGCACTAAAGCCATCATTCATAGAAAGGCGTTTGTTTAATTCATCTTTAGGAGACGCTGCGTGCGCAGTAGAGAAGAGGGAAAAGCTTAAAACAAGCGCAGAGAAAAGTTTCGCTGAAAATAGTTTTTTCATTCAGATACCTATTATTAGAACCACTCACCTCAGTTGGACTGAGGTGAGTAACACAAGTTCATTAATCTTTTGGTGGCGCGGGTGCCAGTACTTCGCGGTTACCGTTATGACCCGGAGCACTTACGATGCCCTGCGCTTCAAGCTGCTCTACAATACGGGCGGCACGGTTGTAACCTATCTTAAATCGGCGCTGAACACCGGAAACCGAACCTCGACGTGATTGAACCACGTGCTCAACAACTTGATCGAAGAGCGGGTCTACATCTTCATCCGCTTCCATTTGCTCACCTGGCAATAGACTTTCTGGAGTTTGATCTCCACTGATGATCTCTTCAATGTAGTTCGGTTTACCACGCGCTTTCCAGTTGTTTACAACAGCATGAACATCATCATCTGATGCAAATGCACCGTGAACACGAGTTGTATGACTTGACCCCGGCGGTAGATACAACATATCACCCATACCAAGTAGTGATTCTGCGCCGCCTTGATCTAGGATTGTACGAGAGTCCGTTTTAGTCGATACCGTAAACGCAACACGAGTCGGAATGTTCGCTTTAATTAGACCGGTAATAACATCAACCGATGGACGCTGAGTCGCAAGAATTAAGTGAATACCTGCCGCACGCGCTTTTTGCGCCAAGCGAGCAATCAGTTCTTCAACTTTCTTACCTACCACCATCATTAGGTCAGCAAATTCGTCAACAACAACGACGATGTAAGGCAGCTTTTCTAGCAATGGCGGTTCAGTATCCATACTGTCGCCTTCTTGCCAGAACGGGTCATGGATTGGGTGGCCCGCTTCTGCTGCCATCTTCAATTTTTCGTTGAAGCCCTTCACATTACGTACACCTAATGCCGACATCAATTTGTAACGACGTTCCATCTCGCCCACACACCAACGTAGAGCATTTGATGCGTCTTTCATATCAGTCACAACTTCAGAAAGAAGATGAGGGATACCTTCATAAATAGAAAGCTCTAGCATTTTCGGGTCAATCATGATGAAGCGTACATCTTCTGGGCCTGCTTTATACAGCATGCTCAAAATCATCACGTTCACACCTACCGACTTACCAGAACCTGTTGTACCTGCTACTAGCACGTGTGGCATCTTCGCAAGATCTGCCACCACAGCTTCGCCCGCAATGTCTTGACCTAACACAACCGTTGTTGGTGACGTTGCTTGCTCAAACTGAGGGCTACTGATGACATCAGATAAATAGACCGTCTGACGACTCATGTTTGGCAGTTCCAAACCGATGTAAGGCTTGCCAGGGATTACTTCCACAACACGTACCGCCATCGCAGACAATGCACGCGCTAAGTCAGTTGAAAGACCAGAAATACGACTTACTTTCACCCCCGGCGCCAAATCAAGCTCAAAACGAGTGATCACTGGACCAGGATAAATACCAACCACATCGGCTTTGATTTTGTAGTCAGCGAGTTTGCTCTCTACCAATCGAGCGACCTGCTCTAGCGCATCACGGTCGATAAAGTTTTCACGTTTTTCTGGATGATAAAGCAACTCGAGCGTTGGGAGTGGCTCTTCCGGAACTGGCAAGTTTTCTTCTTTCTGTACCAAAAATGGGTTCTGTGTTGCAGCGACTTTGGCTTGCGCATTGGAAACCATATCTTGGAATGCGGTAACGTCTTGGTCGTTGTCTTGGACCTCTTCTACTTCCACTTTTTGAGGTGCAGGTTCAAATGTTGTTGAAGGTGTTGCTGCTTGCTGATGAGGCGTTGTTGGCTGTACTTGCTGTGCAGGCTGAGACTCCACTTCGTCTTCATCATCTAACACATCAAAGTCAGAGATCGTAGGCTCAATATGTTGGCTCGACTCTGTTTGAGCCGTGATGCTATCTAATACAGCAGAATCAATTGCAGGCTCTTCATGTACAGGATGCTCAATACTTGGCTGCTGTACTTGCTCTGCTTCAAATTGTTCGTACTCCGCATAATCTGGTTCAACACTGATCGGTTCTTCTGTAGCTGTATGTGGCTCTACATAGGAAGAGTAAGTGTCTGCAAATGATGGGGCTGCCTGTTCTTCAGTTCCCCAGTCATCTGCTTGTTGCGCCGCTGCTTCAAGCTCTTCTATCGTAACATTCAGTTGCTTGGTGCGTTCCAAGAGCGGATCAACGTTATCAGTGTTAACCGTATGGATAGGTTGTGTTTGAGGCTCAGGTTCAGCATAAACTGGCGCAGCATTAACCGTAGCCTTGCGTTGTGGTGGCGTCGGTTCTACCATCGCCTGTTCCGTAGGCTTATCAGGTTTAGCTTGCGGCATATAAATAGGATACTCATGCGTTGGCGCCGATTCTTTCGGTTCATCGACGTCGTATGCCGTTAAATGAGGAAGCGGCTCATCATCAATTTCATGGTCTACATTATGTTTAGGCGTAGAGACTTTATCTTCTACAAACTCATCAAGCTGAGGTTCTAAAACTTCCTGCTCTGAACCTCTTGCCTTATTTGCAAGCGCGGCAATTAGTGCTAATGCACGATCACCAAGCCATTCCACGATGTTAAGCCATGAGATGCCAGTGAAGAGCGTAAAGCCCGCTCCCCACAAGAACAGCAGTACCAATGTGGTACCGAGTACATTCAATGTAGGTAAAGCGAGGCTAGACAACACATCCCCGACCACACCTCCGGATGAAAAATACCAAATGTCATCAAAATTAATATCGGCAAGACCGCAACTGGTCATAATAAGGACGACAAGACCGAGCAGCCTTGTACCCCATAGCATGAAATCAATTGGCTCATCTTCTCCTCGTTTACGGCAAATCACCCATGCAGCCGCCGCTAGCAAGAAAGGGGTTGGGTAAGCGAGAGAGCCAAATGTGAAGAATAGAGTATCGGCTAGCCAAGCGCCGAAAAGGCCACCAGCATTATCGATATCCCCTCCCCATGCGGTTTGGGACCAAGAAGGATCGGCCGGACTGAAGGTAAATAGTGCAACCGCAAGCAATACCGAGCTAAGAACGCCAACGATAAAGCAGCACTCTTTTAAGCGTTGGAAGCCATTTAAGCGTGAAGACTGGGGCTCTTCACTGGTTTTGATAATGGTTTCGACTTTCTTTGCGTTCTCTTTGAACATAAATCAACTTGAATATGGAAATGAAATAGGAAATTGCAAAACATTCCGAGCGGCATCAAGCCGCTCGGTAAATTGATTTAACCATATCAAGGAGAAAAACCCAATTACTCTCTGGCGAAAGCGGAAGCATATACCGCTTTCTTTGCAAGAACTTAACGAGTTTTGATCACAAGCTGGTTAGATTGTTTCACTTCTTCCATAACAACGTATGTGCGAGTGTCATTTACGCCAGGTAGACGTAGTAACGTATCGCCCAATAGTCGGCGGTAAGCACCCATATCTGATACACGGGTTTTAAGAAGATAGTCAAAGTCACCTGAAACAAGATGACACTCTTGTATGTCGTCTAGCTTTTGAACAGCTGAGTTAAACTGCTCAAACACATCCGGCGCACCACGGTTTAGCGTAATCTCAACGAATACTAATAGTGATGCATCCAGGAACTGCGGATTCAATAATGCAGTATACCCTGTGATATAACCCTGACGCTCTAAGCGACGCACACGCTCCAAACATGGCGTTGGAGAAAGTCCCACACGTTTTGAAAGCTCAACGTTTGAAATACGACCGTCTTTCTGCAGCTCATTAAGAATGTTGCGGTCGATACGGTCTAGTTCCTTGGACGGCTTTTTATAGTTGTCTGCCATTTTTTATTCCACCTTATTACTTCCTTGCAAAAAAATATACTACAACTTTTTAATATTTGGTGCCAAATTTTACAAATCTATAACTATACTAGTTATTAATTCGACAATAACACCCTACTAACAGTTAATACAACCATTATAGAAAGAGGATACAGGATGATCATTGGCGTACCTAAGGAAATCAAGAATCACGAATATCGTGTTGGTATGATCCCAGCTAGCGTGAGAGAACTCATCTCACATGGTCACCAAGTTTTAGTTGAGACCAATGCAGGTGCCGGCATTGGTTTTTCAGACGATGATTACATCGCTGTCGGCGCATCCATTCTCCCTCATGCTGCTGACGTATTTGCGCAAGCAGACATGATTGTAAAAGTAAAAGAACCCCAAGCAGTAGAGAGAGCAATGCTCCGCGAAGGGCAAATTTTATTTACTTATTTACACCTAGCACCAGATTTTCCACAAACTGATGAGCTAATCAAGAGCAAAGCTGTCTGTATAGCCTATGAGACTGTAACAGATAATATGGGTCGTTTGCCACTGTTAGCACCAATGTCAGAAGTGGCAGGTCGGATGTCTATCCAAGCTGGCGCGCAAACGTTGGAAAAATCGCACGGCGGTCGTGGTCTGCTCCTAGGCGGCGTACCTGGTGTTGAACCTGCAAAAGTCGTTATCGTTGGTGGTGGCGTTGTTGGTGCAAACGCTGCTCGTATGGCGGTTGGCCTTCGCGCTGACGTCACCATTCTAGACCGTAACGTAGACACACTTCGTAAGCTTGACGAAGAATTCCAAGGTCGCGCAAAAGTGGTTTATTCTACTGAAGACGCTATCGAGAAGCATGTTCTAGAAGCGGACCTTGTTATCGGTGCCGTTCTAATTCCTGGCGCAGCAGCACCTAAACTGGTCACTAAAGAGCACATTGCTAAGATGAAGCCTGGTGCGGCAGTGGTTGACGTGGCAATTGACCAAGGCGGTTGTTTCGAAACTTCGCACGCGACAACTCACGCAGATCCAACTTACATCGTTGATGAAGTGGTTCACTACTGTGTAGCAAATATGCCTGGCGCAGTTGCTCGCACTTCAACATTTGCACTCAACAACGCTACACTTCCATACATCGTGAAGTTAGCAAATAAAGGCTACCGCGAAGCACTTCTAGAAGATAAAGGCTTCCTTGAAGGTCTAAACGTTATTCACGGAAAAGTAACGTGTAAAGAAGTAGCAGAAAGCTTTGACTTGGAATACGTTGAACCAACTCAAGCTATCGCTATGTTTAATTAATGACAAAATAAAACATAACTTGTCACGTTTTGTTTACAAAAGCCCACTCATAAGTGGGCTTTTTCATATAGAGCGTTTGGCTATAAAGAATAACTAAATCTTATATGCACAAATTAAAATATTTCTAGGTGTGACCGATTTAGAGCAAAACTCTGACAATCTAACACGGTAACCACGTTCTTCAAGATAAAGCACTTTATCTAATGCGAGCCAGATCTCCAACGGACGTTGAAAAACAAGTTGCACTAAGCTCATTCTCTCCATTTGCCAGAAGCGTTGTTCGCTTAACTTTTCAAAATGAGAGAAATCGATTTCTTGAGGAAGAACAATGCCTTTTTGCTCCGCTGCCCAGCGACAGAACGATTCAAAACCATCACTTAATTGCGACTTACGGATACTCGGCACAGGCTGATACTCTGCCATTCCCAAAGCTTGTCGCGTGATCAAATCAAACCCAAGACGAAACATCATTTCCTGCTGACGATGACGACGCACGCGCTCTCCTCCCGTCACCGTTTGTTGTAATGGGATACGCAGTTCTTGCTTAGACAATGAGAGAGAAGAAGCCCTGCCCGATTCCGACATCGGCTGGTATTGTTCCGACTGAATCAAGTGGTAACAACAAGGTGATATGGTCATCGCAGCAATCCCATTTTCACTGCCGTACTGCATTAGACGAACGTGAAGGTCACCGCATGCATGCAGTGCTACTGCGTGTTGCGTTGGCTTAAACACGGCTTTCGCTTTGCTATCAAACGCGTCGCCTTGAATAAACGTCATCTTCCAATGATGTTCATTGGCTGCTTGTTGTCCCGAATCGCACAGTGCTTGTTGGTATTCAAAGCTGGTTACAGGCTGATCGGTTTGCGTGGTCAGGATTCGCCCCAAGTAACCTTTACCTGAGCACCATTCTAGCCATTCTTCGCCACAGTGTTGTTGAATTGCAGCTTCACCCATCGAGCTAATTTGCTCCAACTTACGTCCCGGAATACCGTTATCTAAACCACGAGCGAGTTCCAAGCCGTTTAACGACAAAAGCTCTAAATGAGTCAGTTTTGCGAGTTGTTCAAGCTCAGGCAAAAACGGACTAAGTGCTTTTAACGCGAGTTCTGGTGCTGCTTTGTATTCTTCGATTTGAGAGGGAGTAAGAGACGCTAGCCATTGGCACAGTCGAGGATGTTGCTCCTGCCAAGGTAATGATGTGTGAATGCTGCTTTTAAAAGGCTCGAATCGCCACAAAGATTGGTTTTCGATTAAGCAGTCATTAATAAACTGAAATTGCGTTTTCATAGCTCCCCCTACAACGAGCGCATTGTAGAGGGAATCGAAACATCAATGAAGTGTTATCTCACCGGAAGCTCGATGTCTTTAAACATCTCTTCGATTTCTGCATTAGACTTCAACGAAATCGCCTGCTCAACCACTGGACGCGTTAAGTGCGGTGCAAAACGCTCCATAAAATCGAACATGTAAGAGCGTAAGAATGTACCACGGCGGAAGCCGATGCTCGTGGTGCTCGCGCCAAACAAATGGCTCGCATCTATTGCAACCAAGTCACCGTCCTGCTCTTCATCCACAGCCATGCTTGCAATCACACCCACACCAATACCCATACGAACGTAAGTTTTAATGACGTCTGCATCAGTTGCCGTGAACACCACTCGCGGGGTTAAACCTTCGCGGTTGAATGCTGTATCCAGCTCTGAACGACCAGTAAAACCGAACACGTAAGTGACTAATGGGTAAGCGGCAAGATCACTGATCGTTACTTTGTCTTTCTTCGCTAGTGGGTGGTCTTTAGGCACAACTATTGAACGATTCCAGTGATAACAAGGCAGCATGATGGCATCTTGATATAAGTGAAGAGCTTCTGTCGCAATCGCAAAATTCGCAGTGCCTTTAGCTATCGCCTCAGACATTTGTGACGGTGTACCTTGGTGCATGTGTAACGACACTTTTGGATAACGAGAAGTAAAACCTTTGATGACATCTGGCAGTGCATAACGAGCCTGCGTATGTGTCGTGGTGATATTCAGCGTCCCCATTTCTGGATGGGTGTGCTCTCCAGCCACCGCTTTGATACTTTCTACACGAGCGAGAATTTCTTGAGAGATACGTACAATTTCTTCTCCAGCTGGCGTCACTTGCGTTAAGTGCTTACCGCTACGTTCAAAAATCTGAATACCTAACTCATCTTCCAGCAACCGAACCTGTTTACTAATACCTGGCTGAGAGGTATATAAGCTTTCCGCCGTTGCAGATACATTCAGATTATGGTTTACAACCTCAACAATATACTTCAGCTGCTGCAGTTTCATCGTAATCCCTTACTTATTCATGAGAGAGTTTATTGGCCACTCAAGCGAGCGATATAATAATTAGTTATAACGCGTTCAAATCGAAATGAACAGCAATTTCTAACTTATACCTCAATCACATACTAATAATCTTCAAGCAAGAAACAATATGCACAAAGTTGAGCCAATAAATGACTGAAGTTCTATGATGTGACTTCTATCAGTAACTAAAACGTGGGAGAGACAAAATAATCAAACAAATAAGGTGCCGAGTAAGATAAGATTCATGTATTCTTTAACGCTAGCCGCAGAAAAGTAAAGCAGACGCAAAGATATGAATATTGGTTTAATAATCGCTTTGGTAGCCATCCTACTGGTGTTAATCCTAGGCTATAACATTATGTTGCAATATAAGGTTAAAGTTGAAACCGCAAAAAGGCAGGAATCAGCGCGATATGTAGCCTTGATAGATGGTACTGAAGAGTTGATTGGTCATGCGCACCATATCCCTTTTAGTAAAGAGCTGTTGCTGTGTCTAAACAATCGTATTCTTGACGCGCTAGAGAGCATGCATGAGCTGGATCCGAAGAACAAGCAACTTGCTCAACGTATCGAAAATATGAAGCAGCAGATTACGCAGCTAAAAGAGAATGGCCCTACAGGCGAGAGTACCACTTTCAAGATGCCGAGTAGTGATAAACAAGCTATCGTCATGCTTAAGCTGGTTAAACGACTTCGCGACACTATCCGTAACGAGCACAACAAAGGTCGATTGGATACCCAGACTTACGTCACTGAAAATGCGCGCTTGGAAACGATGCAAATTCGCATCAACATTGAAAATGTCATCAAAAGAGCAAACGACTCTATCGCTCGTGGCCAACCAGGCACCGCGCTTCAACTGCTGCGTAAAGGTATCGATGCTTTGAGCACTAAGAGCGATCCTTATTCTATTCAAGCGAAACAAAAGCTTGAAGAGATGTTGGGTGACTTAGATAAAAAGCGCCAAGATAAAAGCGATGCTGAAATGCAGCAGATTGCTGACAAAGAGCGTGACAATGACATGGAAGCACTCTTCGGCGAGAAGAAAAAGTGGTAACATTCACTTCAGGTCAAGAAAGGCTGCAATTGCAGCCTTTTTTCTACCCGCAAGACAACGGATATGCCCAATAAAAATGTGAAGTACTAAAACTAAAATGATGAATCTAGACGCCTATCAAGATCTTCTTGCTCCCATTAACCAATTTCTGCAATGCAGTACACCTGATGAATGGGTAGAGGAAGCAAAGAAACCAGAGAACCTTCAAACCATTTTGTTAGACCACCTACTGTGCGAACTAAAAGCTGGCCAATCTGCCATGTTTTTAATTCGTAAGTATGCCGTTGACCAATCCAGTTCACATGCTCTACTTGACTGGTTTAAGCCCTACGAAGATTTTGCTTACCGTAACGTAGGCTCATTGGAAACTTTAAAAGGCAAGAGCAATATTTCTAAGTCAATCATGGCTAAGTCCGACTCACCATACAGCCAAGATTTGATCGATAAGATGGTGCTTTTGATAAAAGAGGAGTTACACCACTTTTATCAAGTTTTAGAGATCATGGAAAGTCGTGGAATTGAGTATAAAAATATTCCAGCAAGTCGCTATGCTAAAGGACTGATTTCGCATATGAAGACTCATGAGCCAGAAACGCTGATCGATAAACTCATCATTGGTGCGTACATCGAAGCCCGATCTTGTGAGCGTTTTGCCAAACTAGCACCACATATGGATGACGATATCGCAAAGTTCTACATTTCTTTATTACGTTCAGAAGCACGCCATTACCAGGATTATCTTGTATTAGCGGAGCAAATCGCAGGCAAAGATATCAGCGAGCGCATCGCCTACTTTGGACGTACAGAGGCAGATTTAATTTCTACGCCAGATACAGATTTTAAGTTTCACAGTGGTATTCCAGCCTAGCGAGCATATTCTCCCAAGGTTGAGCATACTCTGAACTTATATAGACAGAGAATAAATAAGCCGGACATTTCGTCCGGCTTATTTATTGTAGCAATGAGGTTAGGAATAAAGCTGAAACACAACAACTAGAGCTGGAATGAACCCATTCGAGTTTTCAAGTTGTGCGCTAGGCTACTAATCTGCTGACAAGCCACAGCCGTTTGTGAAGCTCCCTCAGCCATCTCTGTTGAAGCACTATTAATATGCTCCACACTGCGATTCAGCTCTTCGGATACAGAATTCTGCTCACTGCACGCCGTTGCGATTTGTGTGCTCATTTGCGCTATGTTATCGACAGAATGTTCAATTTCTTTTATCTGGCTATCAGCGTCATTAACTTGCTCAACACACTGAGAAATACCCTCCTGACAATCACGGCTTGAATGCCCTATTTTACTGCTGCTCTCTTGTAGCTGATTAACAATTTCCACAATTTGTGAAGTGGATTCTTGAGTGCGTTGCGCCAGAGAACGAACCTCATCTGCCACAACAGCAAACCCACGTCCTTGTTCACCAGCCCGAGCGGCTTCAATTGCGGCGTTCAGTGCTAACAAGTTTGTTTGCTCGGCAATCCCGCGGATCACATCGACGACCACATTGATATTGTTTGAGCTCGATTCAAGCTCACGTGCCAGTTCATCTGATTCTTGGATCGTATGTGATACACGCTCAATTACTGCGATAGTTTGTTGTAACGTCGCCGTTCCTTGCTTTGCCACTTCCGCAGCCGAATAAGCAGAGGTTGCGCCAACTTCGGTATTTTGTGCCACTTCACTTACAGCAGCTTGCATCTCTGTCATCGCAGAAGCCACCGAGCTAAGTTCAATTTGTTGATTTTGCATACCAGAGGCGGTCTGAGAAGAAATAGCACTCACTTCCTCTACTGCTGCCGTTAGCTGAATCGTTGAGTCATTAATCTCAGAAACCAACGAATGTAAGTTTGTTTGCATACCGACAAGCTCTTTGAGCAGCGTTCCTAACTCGTCTTTGCTCAATTCGCTTTCGTCGATTTGATTATTCAATTGACCCTTGGCGATTTTGGAAGCGAATTCCAGTGCTCGATCAACAGGCCCGCAGATGACTCGAGAAAGCAACATGGCAGACATTACCATGACCAATGCGACGACAAGCGCACCAACAGCAGCGCTGTATTGTGTAAATGCCGCTTCACTTTGTACTTCTTCGCCAATCAAATTCACCAACTCATCGTTCAACGCGAGGGTATCATCCAAGCTGCTCAACGCTTTTGAGTAGGTATCGAAACTTGATAAAATTACATCATTTGCACTTTCAGCATCGCCTTGGCTTAGCAATACGTTGTAAGTCTTCGTTTCTTTGATGTATTGATTCCAAGTTTCTTTAAAAACGCTAAAGGACTGCGTTTCACGCTTATTAAGGTCGAGCTTTTCGTATTCTGCAATACCAGCCTGCACATCAGAACGCCATTGGTCGAGGCCTTTTAACCACTCACCAATTTTGGGGTGATTTGCGTTTGGCAATAAAGAGAACTCATCTTTACGCACTTTAGTAATATCAACTTGGATACCTTTCAAAATCGCAACAGAAGGTAAACTTTTATCTGTTAGCACTGAGATGTCTTTATTCAGTGTTAACAAACCTTGCACCAACATTACTGACACTAAACCAAACACGGCAAAAACGGTTAAATAACT
The DNA here is from genome assembly GCF_033340155.1 of Vibrio sp. 1562. Lineage (NCBI taxonomy): Bacteria > Pseudomonadati > Pseudomonadota > Gammaproteobacteria > Vibrionales > Vibrionaceae > Vibrio > Vibrio sp. 1562. Next base: position 26,459 of record NZ_JAWOVY010000004.1, on the reverse strand, counting down.
AACCGATATTTTCTTTACGACACTTAAGTCTTTAATACGCATGCACTTTCTCCCCGCAGCCTTTCCAAACCTCTCACTTAAGTGAAAGCTTAACCTCTAAAACACACTGTTTTTTGCGCTCGATATCATTGAACGCTCTTATATACATCGGCTTGAGAGATCAAATCTTGACCAGTAATTGATAGTTTTATCACATGCTATTTTAGAGATAGGCTCGCATGCTCCGTATTGTGTCTACATCTTTTCATGAGCGCTTCTCGGCGCAGATCCAAGATCTCATCGATGAGCTTTTCTTTCGCATTTATCCCAAAATGCTGGGCATAATTTTTTACTTTTGCTATCTCATTAGGTTGCAAGCGGTACACCTCTTTCTTTAAACGCGCTTCTGCTTCACTTCTAATCAAACCTTGCTCTTGCAACAATTTAATGATGGTTTCATCGGTTGGATTTACTGCTCTAGCCATGGTGCTCCATCTATCAATTTGAGTTCTAGCCATATGGCTAGATGAATGACGCCGCACAACTTATAGAGCAAAGATGACAGCTTGATTGCAGTGAATGCAATTCGTTGACTGTTGGTATTATTTTCCACCGCTTCAACGGCCACACACTCAATGCCTCCACCCTCACCATTGAATAAAGATCACATTCTGATAACAATTTTCAGCACTGGCTTAGATGTCATCCATATTTAACGTGCAAGTAACATTTATAAACAAGAATGATTGCTCTAGTTCAAATGATGGAAAAATAAGATGAAATTTTCGCAGTGGAGCCTTTTATTAAGTAGCTTGATAGCGTTACCCAGCATTGCAGATACCGACGTTTACCTAACGAATAACTCTGATCAACCGTTAACTATTCAAGTAAAACATGAAGGTAGTGATTTGCTTCAATACGGAGAAGAGTGGCAACAACATGTGCAGGTACTTGGTCCGTGGGAAACTAAATCTGTATTAAGCTTCAACCGCTGGGAGGGCGTGAAATCAAATCAAACTTACCGTTTTGAAACGGTGGTTTCTAGCCCCGAAGGTGAAAGCATAACACTCAATCAAATAATGGAAGGCCATTGGTACAATTCGACCATTGAATACGGCTTATCCGCAGCCGATGTCGAGTTATCTCTCAAAGATGATCGTAACATTCATCGTGCCAACACTAACGCTTTTGGTACGAGAGAAACCGAACTGGCATTTAAGTCAGACAGTACCGCTCGATATGATGATCTTTACTACACCATCACGCCAAGCAAGGTAGCGGAGTCTGTCGACAGCGAAGAACAAAACCTTAAGTTGATGACTTATAACATCTGGGCGTTGACGGCTATTGCATCGCACATTGGAGATCGTTACGAACTGATTCCTCAACATGTAAAAGGTTACGATGTTTTGGCGCTGCAAGAGGTGTTTGCCAGCGGCCGTGAAGCATTCTTACGTGAGTTAGCCAAGGAATATCCTTACCAAACAAAGATGTTAGATAAAGAAGGCGTTAATATTCATGATGGTGGCGTAATCATAGTTAGTCGCTACCCTATCGTGAATGAAGCGCAATATGTCTTTCCCGATTGCTCTGGTACAGACTGCTTTGCCGATAAAGGCGTAAATTATGCGGAAATAATTAAAGGAGGTCAGGCTTACCATGTGTTTGCTACCCATACCGCATCTTTCGATACAGACACCGCCCGTGAGTATCGTCAGCGCCAGTTCAAACAAATCCGCGCACTCGCCCAATCTCTTGACATTCCTTCGAGCGAAACTGTGGTATACAGCGGCGACTTTAACGTAAACAAAAGAAAGTTCCCTGGTGACTACCAACAAATGATCGCTAACTTAAGCGCCATAGAGCCTCACTACTCTGGTTACACGGAGTCAACCTTTGATCCCCGTATCAATAACTTCGCAGGTGAAGCGTTATCAGGTGGCGAAAACGTGGAATACCTTGACTATGTTATGGTGAGTAGTGAATACGGGGTGAAATCATTCAATGACAACCGTGTAGACGTGCCGCGCACAACCGTAGAGAGTTTATGGAAACACTATAACCTTTCTGACCATTTCCCAGTAAGCGCAACAATCAAACCATGAAGAAAATCGCTTTGATAATCATGTCCGCCATTATGGCGGGCATGATATTTTTAACTTTCAGTCACGATGTTCAAAAAGAAGAGCTCGCTTCCTCTCCTTCCCCTAAGACAAAAAATCAGAGTGTCTCCAGTACATCACCACAAACAAGCAGCATCGTGCCCGATACAGATACTTCACCACAAACAGCTAAGCTCCCTTCCACAGTTCAAATAACGACTGAGCGATTAACTCAACTCAAAGGCAGGAAACTTGTCGCTGAACTTGAGACGTTTTGGCATGAGTGTATGTTGAACCGTAGTTGTGAAGAGCAGATCGCCTTGTTTGAGGCGCATTTATCTTTAGCTCGATTCCAGCTTTTGGCGAACTACCCTCAGCTCAGCAGCCAATGGCAAGAGAGTGTAGGAAATTTGTTATTTGATGAGCAACAATCACTGGCATCGCGTATTGCACAGCTGAAGAACGAAGCAAGACGCATCTGGGGAGAATTGGCTGATGTTGTTTTCGCGGATGAGTTCGCGCTGTACGATTTCAACTTAGAAGCCCAAAAGCTGGACACTCAAAGCCCAGATAACTTTTTGCGAGCTTTCGAGCAACTCACCATTGACTGGCAAGAACATGCAGGTGCTATCGGGCTAACAAGCGACCAGGAAAAATATGAGCGTGCGGTCACCCTGATTCCTAATAGTATATGCCTACCAGATCGCTTGGCGCTCATCGCAGAGCTAGAACGAACTTACTTAACGAAAGAAGAAAGTAAAAACATTCATGCTCGTCAGCAGCAAATTACAGAGCAAAAAAAACAAGTCAAAGATTATCAACAAGCATTACAGCAACTTGAGTCCAAACTAAGAACGCAAAGAGCCTCTAGCCATTTACATTTGTCAGAACCGGAATGGCAAAGCTATTACCAACAAGAAGTCGCGGATTTTCGTCGTGAATTTTTTTCTTCTTAATAATGCGCTTTGACTGACTGGGAACTTAAAAAGGCACGTTGCTAACCAGCCGTCGTGCCTTATGTTCAACTCTCTACTTTTAATTCAGAACAAATTTAAACCAAATACATCTTTCACATCAAATAGCACTTTTTCGGTTTTCTCGCGAGAACGCTCACTACCTTGTTTTAAAATATCAATCAGCTGCGCTTTATCATTCAAATACATAGCGCGCTTTTCTCGAATAGGGCGAAGCATCTCTTGTAAGCATTCTTCTAACACTTTCTTGGTCAAACCATCACCTAATCCACCTCGTCGATAATGGTCTTTTAGCTGTTCGACATAATTTTTATCAGGATGAAAAGCATCGAGGTAGGTAAATACAATATTCCCTTCGACTTGGCCAGGGTCGTCAATTTTCAGGTGATTAGGGTCGGTATACATAGATTTCACCGCCGCAGAAATCTCCTTTTCAGACGCCCCTAGGTTGATTGCATTCCCCATGCTTTTAGACATCTTATTTTTGCCATCAGTACTCGGCAAACGAGGTGCATCACTAAGTAATGGACGGCATTCCCTAAGAACCTCTTTTCCACCCAGGTGGTTTATTTTTCTTACGATTTCATTAGTTTGCTCCAACATCGGCAGCTGGTCATCACCCACTGGTACTAGCGTCGCATGAAACCCCGTAATATCAGCAGCTTGAGAAATTGGATACGTTAAAAAGCCTGCGGGAATAGAGCGTTCAAAGCCTTTACTTTGAATCTCATTTTTAACCGTGGGGTTTCGCTCTAATCGTGCGATAGAGACAAGATTACTGTAATACATTGTCAACTCGGCTAACGCTGGAATTTGAGACTGCAACGTGATCGTAGTTTGAGCGGGGTTGATACCAACAGCCAAATAATCTGCAACGACATTGAGAATATTAGAGGATACCTTTGATGGATTATGCGCGTTATCCGTCAGCCCTTGCATGTCCGCAACCAAGATCGTTTGCTCGTGCTCCGTTTGCAATTTGACTCGTTGTTTCAATGAACCAATATAGTGCCCGAGGTGTAATGGACCTGTTGCTCGATCTCCGGTAAGTATAATTTCACGCTGAGATGTATTTTTATGGCTATTCATATTTGTCTCCAAGTATTTAATAGATCGCTACTGGAGATAAAAAGATCAAACACTCTTAGCTACCATCCAGCAGCTTAAGAATGTAAGCATTCCGCGCCGCTCTATTTAGAGCGCCACCAAGAGAAGGTTGTTAATGAAGGGCGAACGTGTATTTTCATGTTTTTTAAACTAACAGCACATACCGCAGAACTCAATCTGTTTTGTACTGAATTAGAGTGAGTGTTCCAACAGCCAATTAAGAGGATTACATTGGTAAAGACATCGCAATGACCAAAACCGCACCAAATACCGAACCAGAGACAAACGCACACAGTACAGTTTTGTTGTGTTTCCTTTTCATTGATGAACTCCTATCCATAACTACGATGACCAGCCCTCACATCTAATACGCATGTGGATGCATCACGACAACGAGTTAACCAACATATCGCACGTAGGACCAGTACCGCTTTGTTAAATTGGGACCTCGTCCATAACTTGGAGTGTAAATGACTCCGGAACCTACAACAGAAGAAAATTTCATCACGTTACTGTCCTACCCTCCGGGTTTGTGGCTTAATAGGCAACAGGAACACTTTTTTCTTTTGCTGCGGATACTTACATGGAAGCTGTTTTACATCAGTTGCAATTCTCTTTGTCGATAACCGGACCTATCTGTTTGATGTTGGTACTTGGCGTTCTTTTTAAGCGCTTTGGTCTAATCAACGATAATTTTATCGAAGTAGGCTCTAAACTGGTGTTTCAAGTTACCTTGCCTGCAATGTTATTTGTCAGCATTGTGGCTTCAGAACACGACTTTTCCGCGGCAAGTGGATTCGTCAATTTCGGCGTCATCGCTAGTATTTCGTTTTTCATTTTCACCTACCTTTCCGTCAAACTTCTGTTCAAAGCATCGCCTGACCAAGGCGTTCTCATCCAAGGTGGGTTCCGAGCAAATACAGGTATTATTGGTATCGCTTACGTTGCCAATGCGTATGGTTCTCAAGGTGTGGCGCTAGCAGCGCTCTATGTCGCGGTCACCACATTTATTTATAACGTCCAAGCGGTAATTTGCTTATCGCCCAAGGGGGCAACGTCTGCCTCGCAAGCAGCAAAGATGATGGGCCGAACACTGACTAGGAATCCGCTCATAATCTCCATTGTTCTAGGAATGGCTTTTTATTTACTCGCTATCCCAGTACCGAATGTGGTTATTGACGCAGGAGACTACTTGTCCAAAATGACATTGCCTTTGGCGCTGTTGTGTACGGGTGGCTCACTTGACTTTAGCTTGATGAGAAAAGAGAAAGGTCCATCTTGGTTTGCGAGCAGTTACAAGCTCATCGTAGCACCGGTCATCATCACCATGGGGGCTTACTTAGTAGGATTTCGAGGAATTGAGCTAGGTATTCTTTTCTTTATGAACGCCTCTCCAGTCGCTGCTGCCAGCTATGTCATGGCGCGTTCCATGGGAGGCAATGCCACGTTAGCTGCAAATATCATCGCACTCACTACGGTGCTTTCTATCGTGACCTGTACGTTGGGCATCCTATTTCTTAAGTTCTACAACTTAATATAATTGGTCCGCGATAAAATAAAGACGCTAAACGGCATTGATGTCAGTTACTGGTCGTGATTCGCAAAAGTGAGCTTTCTTACCAGACGAAAAAATTCACTCGCTTCAGATTCCGACAAACAAGAAAAAAACTCTTTCTGTAAATTCGTCATGATTTGATGAACTTGCTTTAAAGCATTTGCTCCCTCTTTTGTCATGCTTAGCATTTTAAGGCGCTGATTCGATTTACTTTTAGAAACTTGAACAAACCCTCTCTTTTCCAGATTGTCCACCATCCGCTTTGCTACACTTCGCTCAGTTCGAACCGCATCAGCCAACGCTTGCTGGCTCATAGGTTGAAATTCTTCTAAAGCGGCCAGTGCACTTGCCATTTCTAGTGTCATCAAATTTTGCCGAGAGAGCTCGGCTTGGGCACGATTGCGGTACATGCGCTGCATCACACCGCAGACAAACATAGGGCTTTGATCCAAAACGGAAATTGGAGAAATTTTCTGATCTTTCATCGTCGTTTTTCTTCTTTAGGCTTCCATTCGGTCGAAAAGGCTGTGCTGATACTGCACACAACACGCCGTCTTTCAGGCTCGCGTCATAGACGGTAACCACCAAGTGAAAACATAAAATAAAGAGCGCCGAAGCGCCCTTTAATCGTGTTAATTATCACTAGTATAACTCAGTTAAAACAACCGAGTCCTACTCGCTTTGCTGAGTGGGTTTAGTGCTGGTCTCAGACAGCTCTTCCTCCGACTCTTTTCTCGCACGTCGATCAAATAATCGCTCAACCACTACAAAGAAGATTGGGACGAAGAATATACCCAATATCGTGGCACTGATCATGCCACCAAGTACGCCGGTACCTACTGCGTTTTGACCTGCCGATCCCACACCTGAACTGATGGCAAGTGGTACCACACCCAAACCAAAAGCAAGCGATGTCATGATAATTGGGCGCAGACGAACGCGAACAGCATGTAAGGTTGCTTCGATAAGCCCAGCGCCTTTCTCATAGTAGTCCTTTGCAAACTCAACAATCAGAATCGCGTTTTTGGTTGCCAAGCCGACCGTCGTTAATAAGCTCACCTGGAAGAACACATCGTTATCCATACTGCGCGTCATTACCGCAAGCACAGCACCAAGCACACCAAGAGGAACAACTAACACCACGGCGAAAGGTACTGACCAACTTTCATACAAAGCGGCAAGAACTAAGAATACGACGAGGATAGATAGCGCATATAGCATTGGCGCTTGGTTTCCGGAAAGGCGCTCTTCATACGAAATACCATTCCAGTTCACCGTGAAACCTTCTGGTAGCTTTTCTACCATTGCTTCAATTTCTTCCATGGCTTCACCAGTACTTACACCAGGAGCTGCGCCGCCTTGAATGTTCATTGCTGGCAAACCATCAAAGCGCTGCAAAAGAGGAGAACCATAGGTCCACTCGCCACTCGCAAAAGCAGAGAAAGGCACCATCTCTCCTTTAGCGTTGCGTACGTACCATGAATCGAAGTCTTTTGGCTGCATGCGGTATTCCGCATCACTTTGCACCATCACTTTCTTCACACGACCGCGGTCAATATAATCGTTAATGTAAGCCCCGCCCCATGCAGCTGACAGGATTTGGTTTACGTCATTGATACTGACATCCAAAGCACGAAGTTTGACGTGGTCAATGTTCACTTTGTACATTGGCGCATCTGCCTGACCGTTTGGACGAACACCAACAAGTTTCGGGTTTTGTGCTGCCATGCCCAGAAGCTGCCCTTGAGCCGCAACTAATGCATCGTGCCCTTTATTCAACGAGTCTTGGAGATAGAAATCGAAACCTGTCGAGTTACCTAGCTCTTGAATCGCTGGAGGGGCGAACGCAAACACCAAAGCTTCTTTAATAGTAGAGAAGTACCCCATCGCTCGACCAGTAATGGAAGCTGCATCGGCGCCTGGCGCTTCACGCTCAGACCAATCTTTCAGGCCGATAAATGCCATACCCATATTTTGGCCTTGGCCTGCGAAACTAAATCCAGCAACGGAGAAGACGGATTTTACATTGTCTTTTTCGTCTACTAGGTAAAAGTCACGCATTTTCTCAAGTGTTTTTTCCGTCTGTTCTTGTGTTGAGTTAGGCGGCAAAATAGCCATTGAGAATACTGTGCCTTGGTCTTCATCTGGCAAAAATGACGTTGGAAGGTTCATAAATAACCAGCCAGCACCTGCACTCATTGCCAAAAATACAACCAACATGCGACCTGTGCGTTTTAGAAGTTTAGCAACACCGGTTTCATAGCCAGCTGTCATCGCATCAAACTTGCGGTTAAACCAGCCAAAGAAGCCTTTCTTCTCTAGAAGCTCAGCATCGCCTTTTTTCAGCAACGTAGCGCACAATGCCGGAGTCAGAATTATCGCAACCAAAACGGAAAGCGTCATAGCCGCCACAATAGTTATCGAGAACTGACGGTAAATAACCCCGGTAGAACCAGACATAAACGCCATAGGGACGAATACCGCTGAAAGCGTCAACCCCACACCAATCAGGGCACCAGTGATCTGCCCCATCGATTTTTTGGTCGCTTCTTTGGGCTCTAAACCATCTTCATGCATCACACGCTCGACGTTTTCCACCACAACGATGGCATCATCCACCAGCAAACCGATAGCCAGAACCATCGCGAACATGGTTAACGTGTTTACGCTAAATCCAGTCGCGTACAAAATAGCGAAGGTTCCGAGCAATACGACAGGCACTGCGATCGTTGGAATGATCGTCGCACGGAAGTTCTGCAAGAACAGGTACATGATTAAGAACACAAGAAGAATAGCTTCTAATAGCGTTTTAACCACTTCTTGAATCGAGGCTTTGACGAATGGTGTTGTTTCAAATGGGTAAGCAATCTGCAACCCTTCTGGGAACGTTGCACTCAGTTGTTCTAAGCGCTCTTTTACCGCATTGGCTGTCTCAAGCGCGTTTGCGCCAGTACCTAATGAAATACCTAACCCCGATGCTGGGAAGCCATTATATTGGCCTCGAATATCATAACTTTCTGCACCACGCTCAACGCGAGCTACATCTTTCAAATAAACATTCGAACCACTGGCGTCGGACTTAAGAATGATGTCTTGGAACTCTTCTACACTGCTCAAACGACTTGCAGAAGAAATCGTAGCATTCAACAACTGACCCTCCTGCGCAGGTGCCGCACCAAGTTGACCTGAAGAAACTTGCGCGTTCTGTTCACTGATTGCATTTGCTACGTCGATCGCGGTCAAGTTGAATTGCGTAAGCTTAAATGGATCCAGCCAAACTCGCATCGCATACTGCGCACCAAACGCCTGCACTTGTCCTACGCCAGTTACACGACTTATCGGGTCTTGAATATTCGTTACAACAAAGTCGCCGATATCGTTTTCTGTAAAGTCAGGATCTTCAGAATAAACTGCGACAACCATGAGAAATGCCGTATTGGATTTATTGACGACAATACCTTGGTTTTGTACCTCCATCGGTAATGAAGTCAATGCCAATTGCAGTTTGTTCTGCACCTGTACTTGCGCGATATCAGGGTCAGCTTCGCTATCAAACGTCAGGGTAATTGTCGCATTACCAAATGCATCACTGCTCGATGATAGGTAGCGAAGGTAATCTAATCCTGTCATGTTTTGCTCGATAACTTGCGTTACCGAGTCTTCAACGGTTTTTGCTGATGCACCTGGATAGCGAGCACTGATGGTGATCGTCGTCGGTGAAATCGTTGGGTATTGCGAGACGGGTAAATTGAATAATGACATTACCCCCGCCAACATCGTTAGAATCGCGAGAACCCAAGCAAATACCGGACGATCGATAAAAAATCGTGCCATGATTACTCCTGTTCACCGTTTTGGATAGTTACCGAACTGCCTGGCCCTACCTTTTGTAAACCGGCGGTAATGACTTTATCACCCGCGTTCAAACCATCGATAATGCGCCATTGGCTATTGATCGCTTCAGCAGTCTTCACTGGTTTCGCTTCCACTTTGTTCTCGCCATTAACCGTCATCACTGTCGCTTTACCCGTCGCATCACGAGATACCGTATTTTGTGGTATTAGAATCGCATCAGGGTCGACACCAGTAATGACCGTCGCACGAACAAACATTCCAGGTAGCAACAAACCGTCAGGGTTTGGGAATTCGGCACGAAGCGTCACGCTGCCCGTACTTTCGTTCACATTGACCTCAGTAAATTTCATTGTGCCTTTGTGTTCGTAAGTGCTGCCATCTTCAAGCATCAATGTAACTTGCGCAGAGTCATCTTCTTGCATATGGCCTTGGGAGAGTGATGCTTTCAAACGCAGCAGTTGCGCGGATGATTGCACAATATCAACATTGATAGGGTCAAGCTGCTGAATGGTCGCTAATTTGGCAGCTTGGTTAGCCGTAACCAACGCACCCGCTGTCACACTCGATTTACCGATCACCCCGCTAATCGGAGCTTTGACTTGCGTATAATCTAAGTTGATTTTTGCTGTGTTGATCTTGGCTTTTGCGACTAGGACCTGCGCTTTCGCTTCTTTGTATGCCGCTTCTGCTTCATCCAAGTCTTGTTGGCTGATGGATTTTTTGGTGATCAAGGTTCTGTAACGCTTCACCGTGGCATAGGTCGACTCTGCCGCAGCTTGCGCACGGATTAATTCCGCTTCAGCGCTCAGCAAATCCGCCTGAAATGATGAATCATCAATTTGATATAGCGACTGTCCTTGTTCAACAAGGCCACCTTCAACAAAATTTCGCTCCGAAATAATGCCAGTGACTTGCGGACGAACTTCTGCTTCTTTGAATGCTCTGCTACGACCCGGCAACTCTACTGTCAATGCTTGGCGCGTTGGCTGCACTGTTAACACTTCTACTTCGGTTGCGGGCGCAGGCCCCCCTCCTTGGCTCGATCCTTCTTCGCTAGGTTGACATCCAACCACAAAAAGGCTCGACGCAATCAGCAGAGATAGCGTGGTTTTACGTCTCATGAATTTTTCTCTCTTATCTACCGACAAGCCTTCAAGATTCCTTATTAAAAGCTTCTAGAATGACTTAATAATGACTAATGGATGTATATCCAGAACAAATTAATTAGGATGATAAATACCCAGTGTTGTACATACAACAAAATTTACAGTTCTATACGCTTACGAAAAACGTTTATGGTAAAGGTGTTATGAAGTTCTCAAATTTGAAGATTTTGGGTTGGAAATCACATTTTCCTGTGTGCAATTGCAATGGTTAAAAAGCAGCAAAAGTGATGATAAAAGCATCATCACGCTGTACAGAGTTTGTTACCGCTGTCTAGGGTTATTTGCCCACTCTGGTATACGAACTAAAGTGAGAAAGGAATGTAAATATAGTCGAAATTTCACAAGTCAGGTTCGCCACTTATCTAAAAAATAACCCGCTAAGAAGCGGGTTATTTCGTCAGTGAGATTGCTGTTCTCAAGCTTATACTTTGAACTGACTGACCTGATGATCTAAACGTTGAGTTTGCTCTGACAACATGGCTAAAGAAGCTTGCGCTTGGTTTACGATTTCCACAATTGAAGTGCTACTGTCTGCAATGCCTTGTACGTTGCTATTTACTTCGTCACTTACTGTACTTTGCTGGCTCGCAGCCGTTGCAATGTGTGTATTCATCTCGTTCATACGTGAAATCGCGTTCAAGATTTCAGAAAGGGATTCACTCGCTCGGCCAGCGGACTTGATCGTTTCATCACTGCTATTTTGGCTACCGCGCATCACTTCTACAGCTTGTCCTGCACCAGATTGTAGCTTTTCAATCATGGTTTGGATTTCTCCCGTACTCTGTTGCGTACGACTGGCTAAAGAACGAACCTCGTCCGCTACCACAGCAAAGCCTCGCCCTTGCTCTCCAGCGCGAGCCGCTTCAATGGCTGCGTTAAGCGCTAATAAGTTTGTTTGCTCGGCAATACCACGAATTACATCCAGTACGGACGCAATGTTACTCACATCATGATCCAATGTGTTAATGACGTGGCTTGCGCTTTCGATTTCACTTGCGAGGCTACGAATTGAGCTAACCGTTTGATCCAAAATAACATTGGTATTGGTAAGTTCATCATTCGCTGTTTGGCTCGCAACCGCAGCTTCGTTAGCGCTATCGCTTACATTTCTGCTGGTGACTTGCATTTCATGCACTGCCGCCGCTACCGCCTCGCTATCTTTTTGCTGAGAAACGGTCGAGTTCGCGATGGTCGTGGTCAAAGAGCTAAGATTTGCCATTTCGTTACGTAAGGTATTTGAGCTTTTAATTACCTGAGCGACTGTCACTTGAATTTTGGACACAAACTGGTTAAATGCGTCTGCTAAATTGCCAATTTCGTCTTGTGTTTTTACATCGATTCGCTGACTTAGATCACCTTCACCGGACGCAATTTCTGTCATCGCATTTTTAATATCATTGATAGGCTTCACAACCGTTTGTAACAACAAAAAAGCCATCGCGATAGCGGCAAAAATAACAATCACAATGCCAGCCTCAAGAATGAGTTCTGCTCTTGTTGCAGCCGCTGATATTTCGTCCTTCAATTGGCTTTGCTTTTCTTCTATTGCATCTTTTACAACGTTAAGCTGCGCTCTAACCTCGATAAATTGGTCTTCAAAGGTATGTTTGTGCTCATTGTAGTAACCACGCCATTGAGATTGAGGTAAACGTAGCATCGCCTCATAACTTGCTAACCACTTTTCACCCAAAGAGACAAGCGTTCGAACTTCATTACCATGTGTAGAAGGCATCACACCGGCTTGTGATAGCTCAATCATTTGTTCCATACGTGGCAGTGCTTTGTAGGCGTTGTCTTTGTATTCACCGATGTGATGATCAATATCGTTTTGAGTATCAGAAAGTGCAACACCTTGGATTGCAGATGTTGCTTGGTAAAGATCGCGATAAGCATCCTCAATCGTTAATAAGTTCGGCACGATCTCTTCGTTGAGTGTCTCACTCAATTCAGATTGCTTCCAACTTGTCATAACGTTTAATACAGAGCTCACAATAAACAATCCAATAATCAATGACAGCGGAATCACTATCTTCTGCTTGATCGTTAAGTTCTGGAACATGAATAGACTCTCTTTATTTATGGTATACAAACTGCCGGAAATTATATCAAACAAATAGAGTATGCCATTAGGTAAAAGAGGCTATTCAACATGAAATCTAATGACTTTTTGACAAGGGTTCTAATTTCAACAATTAGTTGATTTTATACAAAATTTAACAAATAGATCTTTTCAAAAGATGCAAATTAAAATGCTCTTTCAAAACGAAAAATATGTAACAGAAAGTGAATTAAAAGGGACCACATTTTGAAGAATAGATCGACTCAATGATTTACTGAGAACACATACAAAACACAGTTCTTGGATTGAGCACCACCGCGGAATATGCAAAGGTCCGAACATTGCTTCTAAAGCTCAAAAAAACCATTGTTTATCTGACGTATTTAAGGGTACTCCTTGATGATGTTAGTCGTGATGTTGGCAGACAGGATGCTTACAAGTTTTCGAAGTTAACCAGTAGCACAGTGAACGATTCAGATTTTCTTGAGCGCCAAGGCAATAAAAAAGTTTGCTATTTTCCTCTCAAGAGACGCATTAAAGAAAATAATGCAACCTAGTCACAAAGTCTTGCTACATCTTCAGAAAAGAATGATGTTGCTAAACAAATCTGGTGCAGCATACACATTGAAGCTAAACTCGTTTAAGGAACTTTTTCATATCAATATGAGAAAACATAGATTTCTCAAAGTTACACCGACCATTCAACGATTAAACTAATGTTAGCGTACCGGTACGTCCGAAAACTCCATGCATGAACCATTTAAAAGAGCCAAAATGTTCCAACCCAACTTCGCCTCAGTGGAGTGGCGAGTCGTTTCGCTCGCTCTCCTACTCTCTCTACCTCATACTGCTCATGCGGATCCACTAGATAAGGAAATTAGCAACCTTCTTCAACAACGTTTTTCTATCGCGGTGTTGCTGTCCGATACTGACGCAATTGCGTTTGGTATTGGCGACTTTGATCCGAATGCATTATTTGATACCGCCAACCCAGAGTTCGGGACTGACGAGTCAATCAATGAACGTCGAAGCAAATCCGTATATGTTCTCCCTTACACGACTAACTTTGACATAGAGGGCAGCGAGGATTTACATGAGCTGTCGTTTAAGGCATTTACGATACAAACAGAGAATGATCTCAAACTATTCGGCACAAGTAAGGATCTTCTCAAGGAAAGGACATACGGTGCATCGATTGGTTATGGGTATCTATACAAAGCAAGTGAAAACGTCACCCTTAGCACCAGAACGACGACTCACCTTATGCGTTATAAAAACTCATTCTCTACCGATAATAAACTTTCATCCATCATTGGAAGAATCCTAGACGGCCGTGCCGTTAACGTTTCAGCATGGGCGGCAATAGTTCAACCATCCATTAAAGCCAAATACACGTCTCCCACAAGTTGGGGGAAATGGCATGCCAGTTCGACATTGAATTCATTCATTGGGCACAGCTGGGGAAGCGCAAATAACGGCAATATAGGCAACCCTAAAGGTTGGTACCTATCTAATGAAATCACCGGTTACTACAATATTTATCACGGTGAGCAAGCTTTATTTACTGGGATTAAAAGAGTCGACCTTTCGCATGATTTAAGCGACGAACTTGGAAGTCCGCATTACTACGAAGCTTCTATAGGATGGCTATTTTATGCACCAAAGCCCTTTGATTGGTTGGACAATTTCGGCATAGGCGTTAACTTCAACTACGGCTCGACTCTCAGAGGTGGCAGCATTCAACTTTACTACAACAAACAATAAAGCCGTCAGTACAGGAACCAGTTGGTAGCATATATAACAAGAAGAACTAGAAGACACAAAAGGAATGGCAGAGTTAGCGTCTTCGCAAACTTTTTCATGAGACTTGGGTTATCAAACACCACACCTTCCGCTTCTCTTACCCTTCGCTCTTCGTCAAAATGCCATTTAATGGCTAAGTAGGCTCCTATCCCTAATACAATAAGCTTAAAAGCTCCAGCAAAGTAAGGAAAGAAATTAGCCCAACTGTCGTTCATTATCCATCTCCATCAAATTCAATATCAGCTTTGCGGTGGCAGAATCCAAGATTCATGTAGAATGCTCCCTCAAAGTCAGACTCTCTGGCTAGCGCCAGTCTACTGCTCGAGATAGCTGTCCACAACTCTCTTTACCAGATCGGCATTTATTAATTATTTAATAAATAACAAGAAAGACACTAGCACACTTGCTGAAAAGTAAGTGTCAGTTTGGATTGAAACTCATCAGAAATCGAAAATGGTCCGCAGTCGACTTGTTGATCTAGTGAAAGCCGAATTACCTAGCGCCAAATCGTTCGCTAGTATAAAAATGTAGCCTATCGCACTTCTGGTCGAGTGCTAACGAACTTATGATGCATATGTCATTAGCAGTGCAATTTTAAGTTTATCAATTAGCTAAAGTTTCCCACCTTAACTGCCAGTAAGTTTGCTGTGTTTGAGATGATCTCGACATGACTAGTGTATAAATAGTATGGAGGTTCAAAGTGAAGGCAAGGCAATTTTCCTTACTAAAAATATTGTTTTTGTAATTTTATTTCAGGATTATCGAAACCATCATAAGGATAATTCGAACTAATCTTAATCCATGCTCCTTCAGTTACATTTGCTTTCTTTTACTCACTTCTCGCGACTATTAGTGGCATTTTGAGACAATTTCCTACACTCCTTTCTTTCCCTTAGTTGATATAAATCATGGTTAGAAGAAAACAGAATCACCTGTATTTCTCGATACATGAATCCAAACTGCCCGACTTTTCGTAACTAAATTACAAATAGACACGATTTTTAGTATGGCACGTTTTTGAGGAACCAAGATGTTAGATACCCTCATGCTGTCGCGGATCCAGTTCGCGGCCAATATCAGCTTTCACATTCTCTTCCCGACCATCACCATCGCGTTGGCATGGATGTTGGTGTTTTTCAAGTGGCGATATAACCGCACCCAAGCCCCCGTATGGCTCGATGTTTATTACTTCTGGGTCAAGATATTCGCTCTTACTTTCGCCTTAGGTGTGGTATCCGGCATTACGATGAGTTTCCAGTTTGGTACCAACTGGCCAGGCTTTATGGAACGAGTCGGTAACGTAGCAGGACCATTGCTCGGATACGAAGTGATGACCGCCTTCTTTATGGAAGCCACCTTCCTTGGCGTGATGCTTTTTGGACGAGGACGAGTGCCGGAATGGGTTCATACTCTCGCCACCGTTCTGGTTGCTGTTGGGACAAGTATGTCCGCGTTTTGGATTCTAGTGCTTAACAGCTGGATGCACACACCAAGTGGCTATGAAGTGATTGACGGAATTGTACATGTAACCAGTTGGAAGGAAGTTATTTTCAATCCTTCTTTACCTTACCGTCTTCTGCACACGCTATTAGCATCGGCGCTGACTGCCAGCTTCTTGATTGCGGGTATCTCAGCTTATCAAATAATGAAAAAGCCAGATCACCGCTCAGCCAAACTTGGCCTAAAAGTCGCGCTGTTCGCGGCGGCTGGATTCATCCCAATTCAAATCTTTGTCGGTGACCTTCACGGGTTAAACACGCTTGAACATCAACCTGCAAAAATCGCAGCGATGGAAGGCGTGTGGGAGACCGAGCAAGGCGCGCCTCTTCTTCTGTTTGCGATGCCAAATGAAGAAACTCGCAGCAATGATTTTGAAGTGGGCATCCCAAAGCTGGCGAGTTTGATTCTTACGCATGACTTAGATGGGGAAATCCAAGGACTTAACGAGTTTGCACCTGACCACCCGCCAGTGAAGCCCTTGTTCTTTGGTTTCCGCGTGATGGTTGGTGTTGGTGTCCTTATGTTGCTTGTTAGCTGGTATGGCGCGGTGAAGCTAGCACGTAAAAAAGCGCTACCTAAACCTTACCTGTACACGGTATTAGCCATGACGTTCTCTGGTTGGATAGCCACACTGGCGGGTTGGTATGTTACTGAGATTGGTCGACAACCTTGGTTGGTCAGCGGTGTATTGCGAACATCCGAAGCCGTCACCACGGTTGCGAGCAGTAGCGTGATGACTTCGCTCATTATGTACTTAGCCATTTATGCTGCATTGCTGGTTGCGTACATCCATACCCTATTCTATTTGGCGCGCAAAGACGTTGCAGCCCATGAAGTCCCACTGACACAACAAGAGGCCTAATCATGCTCGACTATCTACCAGAAATTTATCTTCTGCTGCTTGGCTTCTCGGTCTTTATGTATGCCGTGCTCGACGGCTACGATCTTGGCGTCGGTATCCTTTTACCGAGTGATAATGAAGCGCAACGTGACCGAATGATAGCGTCTATCGGCCCTTTCTGGGATGCGAATGAAACGTGGTTGGTGTTAGCCGTCGGTATTCTGCTGATTGCCTTTCCTACTGCTCATAGCTTGATTTTGACGGAACTTTATATGCCGACCGCGATTATGCTTATCGCACTGATCATGCGTGGCGTGGCGTTCGACTTCCGAGCCAAAGCGAACTCGGATCATAAACCTCACTGGGATTGGTGCTTCAGAATTGGCTCGTTAGTCACCGCGCTAACCCAAGGCTACATGGTGGGTCGTTACATCATGGGATTTGAACAATCAACCGAAGCATTTGGCTTTGCTTGGTTAAGCGCACTTTGTGTAGCGGCGGCGTACGTTTACATCGGTGGCGCATGGTTAGTACTAAAAACGGAAGGTGATTTGCAAATACGCTCGGCCCGTTGGTCTCGCCGTGCTGGTTGGTTAGCAGCCTTAGGAATCTTGGTGGTTAGCGTTGTAAACCCAATTGTAAATCAACAAGTTGCCTTGCGTTGGTTCAGCTTCCCAGAAATCTTGTTGCTTGCCCCAGTTCCGTTAATTGTATTGGCAACCATCTTCCTAGTTGATCGCTATTTGCGTCAGGTTCCAATGGTGAATGATCTGGGTGTGCGCTGGCCTTTCTTTGGTGTCACTGTCATTTTCGCGTTGAGCTTTCTCGGGCTTGCGTATAGCTTCTTCCCAGAAGTTGTGCCGGGATTAATGACCGCACAACAAGCTGCCTCCTCGCCTGCGACGTTAATAATCGTGGGCTACGGTGTGATGATTGTTATGCCGGTGATATTGCTTTACACCTTTGTGGTATACCGGATCTTCAAAGGCAAAGCGACAGAACTTAGCTACAAGTAGGAAAGGGAATTCCTCAACAAAGCGCCGCTGCTCATGCGGCGTTTTTTTGCAGTACTCAACGACTAAAGTATCTACCCAAGGCGACTGAGTGGGAACACTGAGAGAATGTAACGGCAGCCAGTAGTTTGTTCCTAACTAGAACGAGATAACCGTTTCTCAACTATAGCGATACAGGCACAAAAACAGAAAGAATATTTGATGTTACAAAAGGTAGACCGCCACTTTAAAACGCTTTGAGTATTTTTTGCGCTCAATGAGGTGCAAGTATACTTATGCTTTTTATGACTTGTGAACACTCAATTGCATGTTATGTTGCTGTTGAAATCGTACATGAAATAAGGACAAGAACATGAAGATAAGATGCAAAACGACGCAAAGCATTGAAAAATTTAACCCTGATGACCTCAATCTAAACACAGATCTCTTTGGTATGATTGCTGTTGTATTCGTGTTCATGGCTGTTTTGCTTAGCATCTAGTAGCACTACGTTCATTCTTGTGGCCGTATTCATACCTCATGTGATATGGGTGCTAAATTCTAGATTAAAGCGGATGTGCTAACCCGCACCAATCAGATTATGGCTGCCTCTGTATAGCATCTTCAATTTTGGCGTTGTATAGAGGTGAGATGTGAATAGTTGGCTTGTAGATAGAATGGCGCTTGCACCTTGAGCACTCTTGTGTACTTTCAATGACGCATTACTTTAGTGTAGATACGAAAAAAGGCCTGATAAATCAGACCTTTTTAGAATGTGGCGGTGAGTGAGAGATTCGAACTCTCGATTGCAAGCTGCCGAATTTAAATTATTTAATATCAATGAGTTAATACTACTTTAATTCTTAGCTTTGTACCAGTTCTTTGTACCATCTGCCCCCCAGAGAAGGAGCAGGACTGATAAGTCGACTCCTAAGAACCTTAGGTACTTGCAGCGATATACTTAAGTAACTCTATACCTTCATCTGTTAACTGATCATCGGTATCAATTATTTCTATCATTTGATGACCACTAGAAAACAAACATCTAATACCGGTTAAAGCCCCACCGTTAAGACCGACCACTAAACCGTTGTGAATTCTGTTTGTCACCACTCTAAAAAAAGTTCTGATTTCACCGTGAGTCATAGACAGCGTCTGCTCTGCTCCGATAACATCATTAACTATTGTCTGAAGTATGAATACCTTCGGCGGGCTAATCTCGATACCTTTATAGTCCATCGCTTCTGGAAAATTAGGCTTCTTATCAATCGTGGGGTTGTTCATTTCCACCTTTGCTCCTTTAATAGCAGTGACAACAGTATCAACATCCATCACAACATCGTTATAAGTTTCTACAGAACACTCTCCTTCTGCATGAATATACTTTTTTCCGCCACTAGTAAAACTATCGCTTATCCGAACCCCAAAATTATCTTCGTCACCGTCATCAACATCATAAAAGCCAAAGTATTCTTTACAATCAGGACACCTACTAGGTCTTGTGGGAAGCAGCATAGTGATATTCAATCCACAATTAGAACAGTTGACATGATACTTTTTCATTTACCTCTCCACATCCGTATCGTTGAGCTTTACAACACCTTTATTAGATGCCTTTGCAACTCTTTCGTAGTTCTTTACCCTGCCTCCGTTAATTATTACTTCTCCTCCAGAATCAGCTTCGAATGCTCTTGACTTCGACTGAGGCCTTAGCGGTACAACGTTATCAACTTCATTACTTTGTACTCTCTCTTGATGCTCTAAGTAACGATTTACTAATATCAGAACAACACCCAAAATCATTGTAAATACTGATAGCAACAGGGTGGCAGGAGACGCACTATAGCCGTCTGATTCTGATGCTAAGTTTAAAGTGTTTCTTATTACGTCCTCAGCCAATGGGTACCAAAATGGAGATGAGCTACCAGCCAAGCCCGCAGTGATCAAAGTGCCTCCTATCAGATAACATTGATTCGGTTTCATCGCTTTTATTAGCTTTATAACGGAATCCACTGTCATATCTCACCCTCTATTATGCGAAACTGCCTACATATGTATATGGTAGTATTTGTGCAAAATTCAAGCCCTGCCTTTAGCACCCTCCCTAATCTTCTACGGTAATAAACAACCCACGGAAGGCTCTATATTCTTTAGTCATCGTGCCTATTAGGAATACCTAGCTCAAAACCATTCGTTTTCGAACCTACCCGCATAGTATGAGACAAAAACGTCTCATAAGTACCCCCTTGACATTTTGACCTAGGCTCATAAAATCCATACTACTTTTTCAGAGTGGTATGCGAGGGCTAATGAGTACGAGGACTTATTTCTATTGTCGAGTCTCTACAACAGAGCAGACAACAGCGAACCAAATACAAGCCTTCAAAGACAGAGGATATGAAGTCAACGAAGCTTTTGTAGTTGAAGATGTTGTATCAGGTGGTGTTTGTGCTTTGGAACGTAAAGGCTTCAGGATTCTTATTGAGCACAAGCTTGTTGCAGGTGACACGCTGGTGGTCTTAAAGCTAGACCGCTTGGGACGTGACAACATAGATGTACAACAAACGATCAAGCTTTTGATGGACAAAGGTATCAATATCCACTGTTTAGATTTACCACATAACGACCTAAACAGCCCTGAAGGTCAGTTAATGTTGAAAATGTTTTTAGCTTTTGCTGAGTTTGAAAAAGATCGTATTAGAGAACGAACAATTGAGGGTCAAGCAAGAGCAAGGGCTGAAGGCAAAACTATTGGTCGTCCTGCCAAAGCAAGTGCAGATAAAGTGGCAAAGCTAAGGAATGAAGGATTGTCCATATCCAAAACCGCAGAGAAGCTTAACATCTCTCAATCAACGGTTAAGCGCCTCTACGCAGAATCAAAGAAGAGTAAGGAGAAAAATGGAAACAACAGTAACTAGCAACGCTAAAGAAGTAATTAACGCCTACACAGACGGTTCATGTATTACGCAGAAATGCATAGGCGGCTGGGCATTCATACTAACCAGAGCAGACAAAAAACTAGAACGCTCTGGACATGAAAGAAAGACCACCAGCAACAGAATGGAACTAACGGCAGCAATTAAAGCGTTAGAGGTTATATATAAGAAATATCCGAACAACCCTATAACAGTCCACACAGACAGCCAGTATGTAAAAAATGGCATTACTACATGGATACGTAGCTGGAAGCGTAATGGTTGGCGTAGGAGTGACAGAAAACCCGTCCTTAACGCAGACTTATGGCAAAAATTGGACGAACTGAACGAATCAATGAATGTTTCTTGGGAGTGGGTAAAAGCACACAATGGTCATCCTCTAAACGAGAGAGTTCACATGCTTGCTTACTCTGCTATTCCACAAAAGTAAAATTACAAAGGTATAACAACATGGAACAAACTACATTAGTTGAAGATTTTATCCTACCAGAAGTTGAACTTAACGAGATAGACAACTACCACCGCATACCTGAAGTCAAAGCATGGTTTGTCTGTTCAGTGAAAAACGCAAAGAAAGCGGCAAAAGATGGTCTACCCGTAATCCGAACGCATGTAGGCAACTGGTATGGTCGTCTCTCTTAAAAAAATGAACTTTTGTAAATCACATTTTGTGTAAACGTCAGGGGGCGATGCAATCGAAGTAGGAACAAACTCGGAAGCTAACGCCCCCCTACCCACAATTATCAAGAGGTAGAGTGTTTGTGAGGTTCAATCATACTAACCAACCACAAGATAGAGTTATACCAGCAGTAAACGATGATGAAACAGTGCACTTTAGAGCAAATTGACCCTAGACAGCTTGTTCTCGATGAAAGGTTTCAAAGCAGACAAACACAGTTAATAGCTAAAAGAGCAGACAGAGCAGCTTCAGAAAACAGTAGACAAAGGCAACTCAGAAACATTCTTACTAGTTTAGAGAACGGTAATGGCATTAGGGAACCAATAGAAGCCTATGATATTTACGGTGAGTTGTATGTAGTGAGCGGTTTCCACCGCACAGAGGCATGCCACAAGTTCCTTAAAGACAACCCAAGCCAAAACCTTTTAGTCCCCGTAAAAATTTATCGAGGCTATACAGAAGCAGAGGCTTATTTAGATTCTCTTACTAAGAACGTGGAACACGGTACAGCCTTAGATCAGTCTGAGATATGGCAAAACAAGTTTAAGCAGTCTTTGATGCAGGGGGAAAACCTAGAACTACTTTCAAAGCGCGAAACCGCTAAGTTATTTGATTGCAGTGAAACCCAAGGATTACATATTTTGAACGCTCAGAAAGCCTGTATCGAGGTTGGTTTACCTAATGTGAAAGAGTGGTCGAGTGATTATCAAAAGGCGGCAGAAAAGCTTAGAAAAAAGCTATTAAAGAGATTTGAGGTAATGCCTGACGATTTCGATAAGGATGGATTTCCAATTATCAGCAGATTATCAAAAGCTTATAAAGGTAATAGGTTTGAGGCTGCTTTATCTGAAGAAGAACTAGAACTCAATGAAATAAGTTATCAGAAAGAGTCCCTCAAGGATTTAATCCAAAGAAACCCTATGGCCTTCAGAAAGGCATTAAATACTTTAGATAAAAGAGCTTTAGGAATTGTCGTAAAGCGTAGTTGGGATGAAAACGAAGTCATTCTAAAGTACGGTGATGGTGACGTTAATGAATACGAGAAATTCGAAGAAAAAGCCACGGTGAAAACCTAGCACTTACACCAGAAAACCCACAGAGAGATCTTAGCGGTATCCCCAAGCTGGTGGCTATCTTTGAGAAAACGCTAGGGTGGTCACTCGTGACCGCTGAGACCTCTAGGTGGTCACTATAGGAGTATTTAAACTTAAAGATATAAATTTAATATTTTAAAAACAACAACTTAAACAAAAACCTTTCAGAAAAGATGTTTAAACAATAGCACCTGTAAACTCTAACTAAGTAATGTTCTTATAGCCTGCTTAAAGCTAAACGAGGGAGACGGTCGATAGCTTCTTTCTTCGTCTCCAACTCAACCGTACCATATGAACCGCCTACACCCGCTGGAGTATGACCAGTAATAGCGTCACTAACAGTGTCAGCAATACCCAGTCTGCGCAGAGCCGTCTTGAAAGTATGCCTAAACGCATGAGCCGGTTGGGTTGTGTGTATACCTAGAGACCTGACTGTTTGACCCCACCACTTACTGAGTGCCGCTGATTTCTTGCCGTATTTGTTCTCTTTAAGCTCTGGGAACAAGAAGCCGCCTGACTCCGCAACATAATCTAAGAAACCTAGTTCTATCAGATGAGCAGGGATAGGTACGTGTCTCAGTGAAGAGTTATTCTTAACGCTTTGCCCCTCACCTCGACGGATATTGAGGTAATGTATGCCTGAGTCTGATTGGGATACATCTGACTTATGTAGTTGAGACATCTCCTCTAGGCGTGCACCTGTATATCTGCACAACAAAGGAACCCAATAACAAGCCATACCATAAGGTTTACGAGCATTAACATCATTAAATACGTCAGCTTGGAACAGTCGACGCATTTCTGAGTCAGTGTAGCCTTTTCCCTCATTAGCTTCAGTTTTCTTCTCCGCTGTGGCAACACGCACACCTACGTGTGGATTAGAGTCGATGATGCCTAGTTCAACGGCATAGCTAAACACAACAGAGGTCTTGCGTAGACAGTTCTTCACCGTAGTAGCACTTAAAGTCTCTAGACCTTGTATCTTTACAAGTTCAATTTGCTCTAGAAGAGGTCTATTCCTGATACTTGCAATTTTAGACTTAGGTAACTGAAGCAATGTATCTCGAAACTCAACGATATGCGCACGAGTTACTTCAGTAACATCCAGATCTCCGATAACTTCGATTAGACGCTCAATCTGAAGGCCTGCCTCATACAATGCTTTAGCGTCTTTGTCCTTAAGAGTTTCAGACTGGTGATACCTCTTAAACACATTAGATATAGAGTATTGAGATGCCTTTTTGCGTTTAGGCTGGTGTTTGTTAGCTAAAGGGTTGACTGACAGTGGTTTGTCTGCAATAGGATTAGATACTGCTTCGTAGCCATAGTCACGGTTGTAACGTGCTCTACATAGCGCTTCGATGCGATGAATGTAGTGATAGAAAGCTACTGCTAATTGACGGAAAGACTCACTGTGAGAAGAGACAACTAAACCCTCTCTATCTAGTTGAGCAACAATAAACTCTTTTAGTTCATCTGCTAGCTCTTGAAGCTGGTCAGGAGTAGCAGTATCAACCTCGTTGCCACATATGGACAAAGTATCAGACAAGCCAAATTCACGGACTGTGCCTTCCGCATCTACATCCCTTTTTAGGAAAAGATCGTAGTTACCAGAGGTATCAACTTCATTCTTTACGTGTTCATACCAACGCTCTGCGATGATTGCACAGTCTCTAACATTGAGTTCGACATTGGATGAATTAGATAGTTTTAACTGAGCAACGGCGATCTGCTTCTGCGCATCGAATAGACACTCAGTAAATCGTGGTTTAGCTTCAGAAAGGTTTTTCGTTTGAAGAGATTTCTTGAAGACTGTCTTACCGATTATAGGAACCAGCTTTTTGGGGACAGCCATTCTAAAGTAGTAAACACCAGTTTTAGGATGCTTATAAGGACTTGCCATGATGTTCGACATTGTACCTACTCTTTGTACCAGTAGGCAGCTTACATTAAAACACCAAACCCCTGTATTATAAGAAGTTCTTACACTACAAGGGCTTATAGAATGTGGCGGTGAGTGAGGAATTACACCTTGCAATATAACACATTGATTTCATTGAAAATAACTCCAAGAATCAAAGCGAACACCTACACTTAAACCTACACCAAAAAAAAAGACAAACAAATCAGAAGGTTACAACCAACACACTAAAAATTTCATTCTTTAACAAAAATCGATAATTGCCTGTTTAACAACACCTACTATAGTACAGTTCCCATTTATCGGCATTGCGGGATATTGAGGGTTTAAAGGCTTTAGATACTTCTGGTCACCATCAATGACCAACTGCTTAAAGGTTGCTTCTATAGAATCATCCAGACGCGCAACAACCAAAGAGCCTGATGAATAAGGTAACTCAGGATCAACAATAATGACTGCCCCTTCAGGTATCGATTTTTTACCGTTTGGATTTTCCATGCTGTCGCCTTTTACACGAAGTGCGAAACAGCCCTCATGTGCTTTCCCAGTGACTTCACGCCACTCTTCAGCATCTTCATGAGCAAATCCTTCCGCTATTTCAGTCCAATCACCGGCCTGAACCCAGTTAATGAGAGGAATTCTTCCCTTAATATCAGGCCCGACTTCTACATTACCGACCCCCAAACCAATCTCGCCATCACCTGTGGCGAGCCAATGAGCATTCACGCGAAGCGCCTCCGCGATCTGCATGGTGTAACGAGACCTAGCCGATTTACCAGAGCAAATCTGGCTGATCGACTGCTGTTTGATACCAATGCGACGAGCCAACTCAGACTGAGTCACCCCAGTAAGCTGCAAGGCATGGTTTAGTCGTTCGGATAAAGTTTTCATAAGCCCGTATTCTACAAATAAAACTGTAGCCTTTCAACAATTTTAACTGTTGACTTATCTACAGTTTAAACTGTAACATTCAATCTTGTAACAGTTTTTATTGTAAAAGGAGACGGTATGGAAGTGTTCAACACGACACAAAAACATCTCCGCCGTGCCATTGACTTGGTCGGCGGGCAATCAGCATTAGCGCGAGCCATCAACTCAAAACAGCAAAACGTCTGGTTTTGGTTGAATAAATCAGGGCGTGTTCCCGCTGAATTCGTTTTACCCATCGAGCAAGCTACGCAAGGACAGGTAACCCGATCCCAGTTAAGACCGGACATCTATCCCGAATGCCCAAGCGAGCTGAAAGCCAGTAACCAGTAGGATTAAGGGCAAATAATGGTCAGCATTTTACGTAAACACAAAAGCGAGTTCCTCCATGCGTGATTATGGCAAGGTCTATACCCGCTTTTGGCTAAAGCAAAACGTTTTGTCCTGGAGTGACTCAGCGAAGTTGCTAGGACTGTATTTGCTTACATGCCCACATTGTAATTTGCTTGGCTGCTTTCGATTGCCGATTGGTTACGTTGCTTCTGACTTGAACTGGGATGAGCAACAGGTTGCTAAGGCTCTAAATGAGTTAGAACAAGATCAGTTCCTCATTCGTTGCGAGGAATCCGGTTGGACTTTGATTCGGAGCTTTCTGAAGCACAACCCAATCGAAAACCCAAACCAAGGTAAAGCAGCCTTTCGGTTGCTTAAAGATGTACCTGCCGACTTCATTGGTATGGCATCGCTTTTGAAATCTCTTGCCGCTTTTCAAGCTCGGCTACCAGAAGAATTTTCATCATTGTTTATGCCTGATGGCAACCCGGTAAAGGACTCTCAACGGTCGGATGACTCTGAGAGAAGCAATAAACCAACAGTTAAAACTGTTAACCACATACAGTTTGAAGACTTCTGGGATGTACAAATACGCAAAGAAAAAAAAGCGAAAGCCAAAGAAGAATGGCTACGCAT